>DGIP01000124.1 GCA_002386405.1 Stenotrophomonas maltophilia | reverse complement strand
TCGGCCGGGCTGGCCACCACCACGGCGCGGCGCAGGCCTTCTTCGCCGAGGGTGCTTTCGACGAAGTCGCGCACTTCGCGGCCACGTTCGCCGATCAGGCCGACCACGATCACGTCGGCGGCGGTGTAGCGGGTCATCATGCCGAGCAGGGTGGACTTGCCGACGCCGGAGCCGGCGAACAGGCCCACGCGCTGGCCACGGCCGATCGGCAGCAGCGCGTTGATGGCGCGCACGCCGACGTCGAGCGGCTGGGTGATCGGTTCGCGGGCGAGCGGGTTGATCGAAACGCCGGCCATGCCGACGGTGCCTTCGGCGCGGATCGGGCCCTTGCCGTCCAGCGGTACGCCGTCGCTGTCGATGACGCGGCCGAGCAGGCCTTCGCCGACTTCGACGCCGCCACGGCCCAGCGAGGGCACCACGCGGGCGTTGGGCAGCAGGCCGTGCAGTTCGGCGCTGGGCATCAGGTAGGTGCGCTCGCCGGCGAAGCCGACCACTTCGGCATCGACCCAGCCGCCGTCGGCGACTTCAACCTTGCAGCTGGCGCCCATCGGCGATTCGCAGCCAACCGCTTCCAGGGTCAGGCCGACCGCGCGGCGCAGTACGCCTTCGCGGATCAGGCCACGGCCGTGTGCGCCATCCGGTTGGATGCCGTCCAGGCGCGCGGCCAGGCGCAGGTTGCGTGCGGCCGACCAGTCCGCCGCCGGCGGGGGCAGGGGTTCGGTGTTCATGCGCTGGCTCCGGATTTGCGCAGCACCGCATCCAGCGCGCCGCGCAGGCGCGCTTCGAGGGTGCCGTCGATGCGCACGGCTTCGGCGTGCACGCGCAGGTCGCCACGGCTCAGGGTGAGGTCGGCGGTGAGGCGCTGGGTGGGCGAGAGCTGCAGCAGCGGAGCCAGTGCGGCGATGTCGTCGGGGTGCAGGCGCACTTCGACGTCGCGGTTGGCACCGCCCACTGCGTCCACCGCTTCGCCGACCAGCTGGGCGAGCAGGGCCGGGTCGGCCTCGTAGGCGCGGCCGACCAGGGTGCCGGCAATGCGCACGGCCAGTTCGCCGAGCGCGGCCACCACTTCGTTTTCCAGCCGCGCCAGCGGGCGGCCGAAATTGTCGAGGATGCCTTCGATCTGGGCCACCAGGCGGCGCACTTCGGCCTGGCCCTGGGCCTGGCCGTCGGCATGGCCCTGTTCGAAGCCGTCCTTTTCCGCGGCGTCCTGGATCGCCTGGATTTCCTCCAGGGTGGGCAGCTGCAGCAGCGGTTCGGGTTCGTGCTCGGCAACCGGTTCGTCGAGATCGTAATGGTCGTCCTGCGGGGCGGCAGGGGCCGCCAGCAGGTCCGGGGCAAGCCAGCGCACGGCGTGGTTCACAGCATGGCCTCCGCGTTGCCGCCGATGGTGACGGTGCCTTCGTCGGCCATGCGCTTGACGATGGCCAGGATTTCGCGCTGCGCGGTTTCCACGTCCGACAGGCGCACCGGACCGCGTGCTTCCATGTCTTCGAGCAGGATTTCGGCGGCGCGCTGGGACATGTTGCGGGTGATCTTGTCGCGCACCTTGATGTCGGCGCCGCGCAGGGCCAGGCCCAGGCGTTCGCCGCTGACTTCGCGCAGCACCAGCTGCAATTCGCGGTCTTCCAGGTCGATCAGGTCGTCGAACACGAACATCTTTTCCTGGATGCGCGCGCTCAGCGGCGCATCTATACGGGAAATTTCGCCCAGGATGGCCTGGTCCTGGCCGCTGTCCATGAAGTTGAGGATGTTGGCCGCGCACTGCACGCCGCCGATGTTGGACGACTTCAGGTTCTGGTTGCCGGCGAACTGGCGCTCCATGATTTCGTTGAGCTCGTTCAGCGCGTTCGGCGGAATGCCGTCCAGGGTGGCGATGCGCAGCAGCACGTCGACCCGGGTGCGTTCGGGCAGCAGCTTGAGCGCGTCGGCGGCCTGGTCGGTTTCCAGGTGGGCCATCACGATGGCGATGATCTGCGGGTGCTCGTTGCGCACCAGGTCGGCCACCGCACGCGGGTCCATCCACTTCAGCGCGTCCAGGCCGGTGGTGTTGCGGCCAAGCAGGATGCGGTCGATCAGGTTGCCGGCCTTTTCAGTGCCCAGCGCCTGCACCAGCATGTTGCGGATGTAGTCGTCCGAGCCGACGCCGAGCGAGGTCTTGGAACCCAGTTCGGTGCTGAACTGGTCCATGACCCGTTCGACCTGCTCGCGGGTGATGTCGCTCATGGTCGCCATGGCGATGCCGATCTTCTGCACTTCCTTGGGTTCCATGTGGCGCAGCACGTCGGCCGCTTCCACTTCACCCAGGGACAGCAGCAGCACGGCGGCGCGCTGGACGCCGCTGAGCGGGGCCGGGGGGGCGGCGGGATCAATCATTGGCCACCCAGCCCTTGACCACCTGGGCCACGCGCTTGGAATCGGTCTTTACAGCTTCACGCGCCATGCGCAGTCGTTCCTCGTAGGAGTCCACCGGCAGCGCCAGCGGCTCTTGGCCTGAAAGGTGTACCCGGTCCGAACCGAGCTGGGGCAGGCCTTCGCCATCGTCCACCAGCTGCACGTCGGCGCTGTGCGGTTCCAGGCTGTCGTCCTTGCCGAGCTTCTTCGGCGTGCCGGTGATCGAGCGCAGCGCCGGGCGCAGCACGCCGAACACCAGCGCCAGCACCACGATGGCGCCGAGCAGCAGGCGCAGGCCGTCCTGCACCTGTGGCAGTTCCCACCACTTCGGTCCTTCGACCGGGGTGACTTCACGCACGAACGGGGCATTCATCACCGACACGGTGTCGCCACGCTCGGCATCGAAGCCCACCGCCTGCTTCACCAGCGCTTCGACGCGGGTGAGCTCGGCCGCCGACAGCGGCTGTTCGGTGGTCTTGCCGTTGGCGCCGGGGCGCGGCACGTTGTCCAGCAGTACCGCCACCGAGACGCGCTTGATGCGGCCGGCCGGCTGGCGGGTGTGCTGCAGGGTGCGGTCCAGCTCGTAGTTGCGGGTGGCGTTGCGCGCGGTTTCGGTCGGCGTGGCGGCGGTGGCCGGCGCGGCAGCCGGGCCCGGCGGGGTGTTGCTGGCCGTACCGGGTACGCCCTGCGGGCCGGGGGTGCTGGTGCTGTTTTCGCTGGTCTGTTCGCTGCGCAGCTTCTGCGGCTCGCCGTTGTACAGCTCACGGGCTTCTTCGGTGACCGAGAAGTCCATGTCCACGCTGACTTCCGGGTTGACCCGGCCCGGGCCGGTCATCGGCTCGAGTAGTTCACGGATGCGCTGGTTGAACGAGGTTTCCTGGCGGCGCACCTGGTCGAACTGGGCGGCGTTGACCGCCGCTTCGCTGTTGGGGTCGGACACGCTGAGCATGCGGCCGCTCTGGTCGACCACGGTGACGCGCTCGGCGGCCAGGTCGGGAATGCTGGCCGCGACCATATGCACGATGGCATCGATCTGGCCGCGTTCCAGCTGCTGGCCACCGCGCAGTTCCAGCACCACCGAGGCGCTGGCCACGTCGCGCTGGCGGGTGAAGGCGCTGGGCTTGGGAATGGCCAGGTGCACGCGCGAATCGCGCACCGGGCGCAGGGTGTTGATGGTGCGCGACAGCTCGGTTTCCAGCGAGTGCTGGTAGCGGGCGTTTTCCATGAACTGGCTGACGCCGAAGCCGGGGTCGCGCTCCATCAGCTCAAAACCGAGCCGGCCGCTGTCGGTCAACCCGGAGCCGGCCAGCTTCAGGCGCGCATCGTGCAGGTTCTTTTCCGGCACGGTGATGCCGCCGGTGGCGGCATCCAGTTCGAACGGAATCTGCGCCGCACGCAGCAGGTCGGTGGCTTCGGCGGTGGCCTTCTGGTCCAGGCCGGTATACAGCGGCACCATCCCTGGCTTCTGCGACCAGAAGAACACGAACAGGCCTGCCGCAACGGCCACGGCGATCATCGCCATCAGGCCAAGCCGACGGGTGATCTGCAGGCTTTGCAGCCGGTCGAACCACTGGCCCGCCTTTTCGGCGTTCAGGGATTCCTTGGTGAGCGACAGGGCCATGCGTTTCTATCCTTACAGCGGCATGTTCATCACGTCCTGGTAAGCCTGGACGAGACGGTTGCGGACTTCCACGGTGGCGCGGAAGGCGATCTGGGACTGCTGCGAGGCGACCATCACCTTGGCCAGGTCGGCGCCGGGTTCACCCAGTTCGAAGGCGCGGGCGAGGGCGCCGGATTTCTGCTGCGCCTCGTTGACGCCGGCGATCGCGCCGCGCAGGGTCTCGGTGAAGCTCGGGCCCTGCACGTCCTGCGGTGCCACCACCCCTTGCAGCCCCTGCAGGGCGTTGGTCTGGGGGGTCTCGACGGACTGGCCTACCTGGGTCTGGTAGGTGCGGATCTGGGAAAGAATCGAGGTGACGGAGTGTGACATCTGGAACGTTCCGGCTGTTTGGGGGTTTCGAGTGATGACGTTGCAAGCCCCGTGCCGAAACGGCTGAGTGGTTCAGCGTTGTCGTGATGCCGCGGTGTGAAGGCCTGCGGCGCAACCGGTTACATGCCCACCGTGACGGAATGCCGCTGCGTCAAGGCGACGCAGGTTGGGTGACGGAACCCCGGCGTCGGGAAACCGTCGCGACGGGGTGAGAGCAAGACGCCCGGAAGTTCCGGGCGTCTTGACGTGAAGCGGGGCGGGAAAGAATTACCAGGTAACACCGGCGCCGATACCCACCGAACGTTCGTTGCCACTGGTCGCACCGCCCACCGAGCCAGTGAAGTGTTCGGTGAAGCGACGGCGGAAGGAGGCGGCAAAGGCGTTCTCCCCCTCGGACCAGCCCACGCCGACGCCCAGGTAGTTTGCACCGACGTCCGGCATGCCCGAGCTCTGCACCAGCGCGGCGGTCATGGCGCCTTGACGACTGATCCGACGATCCATCAGTCGCAGGCTTTCATCCATGCCGTTCAAGCGGTCGTCGATACCGGCGAAACGGTCATTGGCTTCAATCTTGAACTGCGCCAGGTCCGCAGCGGCGCTGTTGGCCAATCCCCCGACCTGGTTGATCTGCTGGTCGGTGTAGGTATTGGCCGCCGTCAACGTATCGCCGGCCACCGTGTCGGTGTACGTGTTGGCTTCGGTCAAGGTGGCATCGGCCTGCTCGTCGGTATAGGTGTTCGCGGCAGCCAGCGTCGTTGCAGCGGAATCCTTCAGCTGGCTGACATTGACCCCATCAGTGTCGGCAACGCCGGCGGCCATGTTGGTGATCTTGCGCTCGGCGCCGGCGGCGCCGATGGACACCGTGTTGGCTTCACCAGCGACCGAACCGGCACCCAGCGCAACGGAGTTTGCAGCCGTGGCGCTGGCCGCATTGCCGATCGCGGTGCTGTCGGCGCCGGACGCCACGCTGCCGGTGCCGAAGGCATGTGCGTTGGCCGCGCTTGCAGCGGAATTGGCGCCGAACGACATGGAGTTCTCGCCCGATGCCGCACTGTTGAAACCGACCGCGGTAGCCGCGGTGGCGGTCGCCGCCGCGCTGCGGCCCAAGGCACTGCTGAAGTCGCCTGACGCGTTGGCGACACCGCCTACCGCGACAGAATTGCCTCCGCCCGCGGCGCTGTCGGTGCCGAATGCGGTTCCCAGGCCACCTGCGGCCGTCGCACCGTCACCGCAGGCGAATGCACTGCCGCCTGTGGCGGTAGGTGCGGTGCCACCGGTCTGGTTGCAGACCGATTGGGCAAGAACGGGTGAGCTCGTTGACAGGAACACGCCCAGCGCTGCGCCGATGATGAAGAGGGAACGGGCGAGGGGAGCGCGCGAAACACCACGCAAAGCAATGCGATACCAGGAACGATCCATGGCGGAGATCCTCGGGTGACAGCGCGCCTGGCCGGTACTTCCGGTCGAGCGAACTGCGTGAATCCCCCGATTCCCCGTGAGCCGGAGCGTGTTGGAAGCCCCTGCACGCGGCTGTTGGCGACGCTATGCCCGTGCCCGTCATGGCGAGGTGAAGGCCGTAGAGCCACGCCCTGCGTGGCTTCGCGGTGCCGGACGGAGAGCAGCCACGCAGGGCGTGGCGCTACGGTCAACCGGCCAATTCGGCCTGGTCGCGCTCGATGCCGTACTTGCGCAGCTTTTCCACCAGCGTGGTGCGGCGCAGGCCCAGTAGCTGGGCCGCGTGCGCGACCACGCCCTGCGTGCGCTCCAACGCCTCGTTGATCAGGTTCAACTCGATGTTGGCCATGTGGTTGCGCAGGTCCAGGCCGGCGTCGGGCAGGGCAGGTGCCTTGCCATTGACCGCAGTACCGTTCGCCGCCGCGCCCGCGTCCGCCGCCGGGGCGTGGAACGAGAAGCTGCGCAGGTCCAGGCGGTCATCGCCGGCCGGTACCGGCGCAGCCACCGCAACCGGTGCTGCCACCGCGAAATCACCGCGATAGCGTGCCGGGAGGTCCTGCACGCGCACGTTGCCGCCCGGATGCAGCACCGCCAGGCGCTCCACCAGGTTGGTCAGCTCGCGCACATTGCCCGGCCATTCGTAACTGGCCAGCGCCTGCAGTGCTTCGGGGCTGAAACGCACTTCGCCGCGCCCGGTACGGGCCAGCTGGCCGGCAATGGTGGCCACCAGCGCCGGCAGGTCTTCGCTGCGCTCGCGCAGGGCCGGCACGTCGATCGGGAACACGTTGAGCCGGTAGAACAGATCCTCGCGGAACTTGCCATCGGCAATGCGCGATTCCAGGTCGCGGTGGGTTGCGGCGATCACCCGCACGTTGCAGCGGATCGTCTGGTTGCCGCCCACGCGCTCGAAGCTGCGTTCCTGCAGCACGCGCAGCAGCTTCACCTGCATCGGCAGGCTCATGTCGCCGATTTCATCCAGCAGCAGGGTGCCGCCTTCGGCCATTTCGAAACGGCCCTTGCGGGCGCTCAGCGCGCCGGTGAAGGCGCCTTTTTCGTGACCGAACAGTTCGCTTTCCAGCAGGTCGGCCGGGATCGCGCCGCAGTTGATCGCCACGAACGGACCATCGCGGCGCGGCGAGCGCTGGTGGATGGAACGCGACACCACTTCCTTGCCGGTCCCCGATTCGCCCAGCACCAGCACGGTGGTGTCGAAGGCGGCCACCTGCTCGATCATCTGGCGCAGCGCGCTGACCGCCGCGCCGTCGCCGGTCGGGCCCTGGTCCTGCACGGCACCGGCCTGGTGTTCGGCATCCAGCCGCTTCAGGCTGGCACGGCGCAGCAGCGCTTCCATCTGCGCATGCCGCAGCGGCGCCTCCAGCGGCCATACGTTGGCCTCATGCAGGCCGTGGCGCTGGGCGAACGCGGCGGCATCGCCGTCAATCAGCATCACCGGCGGCGGCAGTGCGCCCTGGCCGGCCCACGCAAACAGCGCTTCGCTGCGCGCGCCCGGTTCCAGCCCGCCGATGATCACGGCCATCCAGTCGGTTGCGCGGTGGCGGGTGGTATCAAAATCGGCCGCGTCGGCAATCCAGCGCGGGTTGAAGTCCATGAATTCCAGCAGGCCAACGGTGCGCTCGGCACGCACGGCGTCGTTGTCCAGCACCAGGATGCGCGACTCGCTCATGGCGTCGGCTCCTTCAAGCCCTCCAGGATCGGCATGACCTCCTGGATGTAGGACAGCTTGCTGACGAAGTTGTCGGCGCCGGCGCGCAACGAGTGCTCGCGGTGCTCGACGTCGTCGAAGTGGCTGGCGATGACGATGTACGGGGCATCATCCTGCGACTTGATCAGGCGGGTGGCCTGCAGCCCGCCCATCTCGGGCATGGCCAGGTCCATCAGCACGACCTGCGGGCGCAGTGCTTCGGAGCGCTCGATGGCTTCCAGGCCATTGGCGGCGCTGCCGACCACATCCAGCCACTCGACCTTGCGGAAGTGGCGCATGGCGGCGTTGATGAAACCTTCGTGGTCATCGACCAGCAGGACGGTGAGCTTGTTCATGTCGTGTACTTCCTTCAGCCCACCCGGGCCAGTAGCGGGGTGCGGGCATTGTGCCGGCGGCGTTCCCGGGCCGGGGCGATGTCCAGTTGTTCGCGGTATTTTGCAACGGTTCGGCGTGCAATGTTCACACCCTGACGTGACAGAAGTCCCGCAATGGCTTCATCAGCCAGCGGACGACCGGCCGGTTCGGCATCGATCAGGCGCCGGACCATGGCCTTCACGGCCTGGCCGGAGACGCTGGCGCCTTCCAGGCGCACGGCGAAGAAGTGCTTCAGCTCCAGGGTGCCGCGCGGGGTCTGCAGGTACTTGCCGGTGGTGATGCGCGAGACGGTGGACTCGTGCATGCCGATCGCATCGGCCACTTCCTTCAGGGTCAGCGGCGCCATCGCCTCTTCGCCGCGGGTGAGGAAGCCGGCCTGGCGCTCGATGATGACCCGGGTGGTGCGCAGCAGGGTGTCGTAGCGCATGGACAGGCCGCGGGTCAGCCAGCGGGCTTCCTGCAGCATGTCGCGCAGCGGCTGGGCGCTGTCGCCGGCATCGGCCAGGGCACTTTCGTAGGTAGCGTTGATGCTCAGGCGGCGGCTGGTGGCCGGGTTCAGGGCCACGCGCCACTGGCCGTCGGCGTGCCACGCCAGCACATCGGGGATGACCGCACCGGCCGTGTCCGGCAGCAGGCTGTCGCCGGGGCGCGGCTGCAGTGACAGGATCAGGCGCACCGCTTCGTGGATGTCGGCCACTTCGGCGTACAGCTGGCGGGCCAGGGCCGGGTAGTCGTGCGCGGCCAGGGCTTCCAGGCCATGGTCCAGCACGCGCAGGGCCAGGTGGCGGGCCGGCACGCGGCCGTGTAGGGCGCGCA
>DGIP01000226.1 GCA_002386405.1 Stenotrophomonas maltophilia | reverse complement strand
CAGCCGGCGTGCGCTCAGGTCCTGGCGGGCACGCCGCAGCGAGGCGGCCTGGCCACGGCCGCGCGCTTCGGCCACCGCTTCGGCGAAGTTGCCGAACAGCACGGTCAACAACAGGATCGAGGTCACCGTCAGGCCGAAGCCCAGCGGTGCGTTGCCGGTGAGCGTGACCAGCAGGCTCACCAGCGTGCCCACCATCACCACCGCCATCACCGGGCTGTGCACCAGGTGGCGCGGCGACAGTTTGATCACCGCATCGCGCAATGCCCGGCGCAGGCCCGCTGCATCGAGCAGGCGCGGGCGGCGGGAAGGAGCTGCATTCAAGGGATAGGTACTCATGGTTTCACGTCTCAGCGCAGCGTCAGCGACAGGTGGTCGGCAACCGGGCCCAGCACCAGCGCCGGCATGAACTGCAATACGGTCAGGATGACGATCAGCGCGATCAGGGTCAGCGCGAAGGTCGGGGTTTCAATCTGCAGCGTGCCGGCCGATTCCGGCGCACGCCGCTTGGCGGCCAGCTGCGCGCAGACGATCAGCGGAATCACCAGCACCGGGTAGCGGCCCAGCAGCAGCACCAGGGTGCAGCTCAGGTTCCACCACGGGGTGGCATCGCCCAGCCCTTCAAAGCCCGAGCCGTTGTTGGCGAAGGCCGATACGTACTCGTAAAACACCTGGCTCACCCCATGGAACGCGGGGTTGGAGGTGCCGGTGATCGACGGAATGGCCAGCGTGATCGCGGTGAACGCCAGGATGGTGATCGGCTGCAGCAGCACCAGCAGCGCCAGCAGCTTCACCTGCGGGGTTTCCAGCTTGCGGCCGAGCAGCTCGGGGGTGCGCCCGGTCATCAGGCCGGCCAGGAACACGCCCAGCAGCAGGTACACGATGAACTGCTGCAGGCCGCATCCGATGCCGCCCCAGATCGCGTTGATCAACATGTTGACCATCGGCACCGCACCGGCCAGCGGGCTCAGCGAATCATGCATGCCGTTGACCGAGCCGTTGGAGACCTGGGTGGTGATCGCCGCCCACAGCCCGGTGCCGTCCGCGCCGAAGCGCACCTCCTTGCCTTCCATCAGCAGCGGGCTGGCCGCCGTGGCCGAATGGCCTTCGAGCCACACCGTGGCCGCGATCGACACGCTCGACATCGCCAGCATGCAGCCAAACACCAGCGCAGCCAGCCGCTTGCGCCCGGTGAAGGCGCCCAGCATGAACACCACCGCGATCGGGATCAGCAGGATGCCGATCAGCTCCAGCGCGTTCGACAGCGGGGTCGGGTTCTCCAGCGGCATGCTGCTGTTGGGGCCGTACCAGCCACCGCCATTGGTGCCCAGCTGCTTGGCCGCCACCATCGCCGCGACCGGGCCCAGCGGCAGTTTCTGGGTTTCCATGCCCGCGGCCGCATCGATCGGCGTGGCGGTCGGGCCGCCGGCCAGCGTCGAAGGCACGCCCTGGCTGGTCAGCAGCACCGCCCACAGCAGGCACAGCGGCAGCATGAAGCGCACGCACGAGCGCACCACGTCGGCGTAATAGTTGCCCACGTCGATCTGGCGGTCGGCCGGCAGGTCGCCCGCCACCGCATCCGCAGCCGGGGCAGCGCCGAACAGTGCACGCAGCGTGGCCACCACCAGCGCCAGCCCCATCATCGGGGTGACCACCTGCAGGCCGGTGATTGCGGTCATCTGCGCAAAGTACGACAGCTGCGCCTGGCCGGAATAGTGCTGCTGGTTGGTGTTGGTCAGGAACGACACCATCGTGTGCAGCGCCGTATCCCAGCGCATGTTGGGAATCTGGTCGGGGTTGAACGGCAGCCAGGCCTGGGTCATGAACACCGCCTGCACCAGCACGGCAATGACCAGGTTGCTGAGCAGGAACGCGCCCACGTAGCCGCGCCAGGACATTCCGCGCGCTGGGTTCACCCCCAGTACGCGGTACAGCGGTTTTTCAATCCAGCCGAACAGCGCGTCGCCGCGCATCGGCCCACCGCGCATCACCCGGGCCAGGTACAGCCCAAGCGGAAAGGCCAGCACGATGCTGGCCAGCAGGATCAACAGAATCTCGGTCATGGTCGGCTCCGGTCAGAACTTTTCGGGCGCAAGCACGACGTACAGCAGGTAGGCGGCGGCAACGAGCACCAGCACGCCGCTCACGAAGGAAAGCCAGGCAGGCACGGGGCGTTCTCAGTAGTAGGGAAGGGAGGCCGCCATCGTGTTCCCCATGGGCGTAAACGCTCCACGCCCGCCCCGTGCCCAACCCGTAAAAAGTGCATAAAAAAGGCGGATGCCTGCGCATCCGCCTTTTTCGGTGCCTTCACCTCACCCGCGCGGGTCGGTGCTCACACCCTTCAACAACCGGTACCGCTGCAGGGTCTCCTCGATCTCCACGTCCAGCGCCTTGCGCTGCTCCACATAGGAGGCCTGCATCCGCTTCTGCGCCACCAGCTCGGCGTGGCGCAGGCGGATGTCCTCGGCCTGCTTGGGCACCACCGGCTGGCCGGCCAGCTCGCGGTCGCCCGCGCTGCCCAGCAGGGTCACCAGTGCGCTGCGCAGGCTGGCCACGTTGTAGTTGGCGGTCTGCACGTTGTTGTCCAGGATCCCGGTACGCTCGACGAACACCCGGCGCAGGTCGGCCTCGTCCTGGTAGGTGGACAGCATCGCCTGCTCGGTGCGCTTGCGGGTGTCCTCGGCGGCCTGGTCAAGCTGGCGCTGCGCGGCGGCCACGGCGGCATCGGCGCGCTCGTCCTCGGTCAGGGTGCGGTCCACCCCGCCCTTGCGCAGGCCGCTGTTGACGCTGAACTCCTCACGCGCGTTGTTCACCGCGTCCTGGGGCAGGGCATCGCTGCAGATCCGCTCCTTGCCTTCGTTCCAGCAGAACAGCTTCTTCGGTTTGGCCGGCGTGTTGCTGTGCTTGCTCTGGGCCTGGGCCGGGAGCATGGGCGCGGCCAGCAACAGGCCGATGATGGTGAACGTGGCAATCCTGGACATGGGAGCCCCCTGCTCTCAACGCGTAGGACGGCTGCCGTAACGGGACCGATAGTCCTCCAGCGGCTGCCGGTACCCGACAAGTTCCGGATTTCCGGAGGCAAAATCAAGCAGGTCGGCCAGCGTGGCCACGGCCACCACCGGAATGCCGGCCTCTTCCGCCACGGCCTGGGCGGCCGAACGGTGGTCTTCTTCCGAGGCGATCTCCTGGCGGTCCAGCGCCACCACGATGCCCGCCGGGGTACCGCCGGCCTGCTTGATGATGCCCAGCGCCTCGCGGATGGCGGTGCCGGCGGTGATCACATCGTCCACGATCAGCACGCGCTTGCCATTCATGTCCGCGCCGATCAGGTTGCCGCCTTCACCGTGGGTCTTGGCTTCCTTGCGATTGAAGCTCAACGGCAGGTCGCGTCCGCGCTGGGCGAACTCGCAGGCGGTGGCGGTGGCCAGCGGAATGCCTTTGTAGGCCGGGCCGAACACCACGTCGAACTTCAGCCCGGTGGCTTCCACCGCATCGGCGTAGCAGGCGGCCAGCTGGACCATGCTGGCGCCCGAATCGAAGCGGCCGGCATTGAAGAAATAGGGGCTCAGGCGGCCCGACTTGAGGGTGAACTGGCCAAAACGCAGGGCATCGGCGGTCAGGGCCAGCTGCAGGAAACGGTGACGGTGGTCGCTCATCTAACGCTCTATACAATTCTCTTGGAGCGCAGATCCTAAAGCATGACCGGCAATTCAGGCTCGCGACCGGCCGCCGCAGGCCCCTGCAATGGCCGGATCCGGCCAGCCGATGGGGCGGGCAACCCGGTATGCTTTGGCCGTTACGTACCAGACCCGGGTCAGCATGCGCATCATCAGTTTCAACGCCAATGGCATCCGTTCCGCCGCCACCAAGGGGTTCCTCGAGTGGTTCCGTGCCCAGGATGCCGACGTGCTCTGCATCCAGGAGACCAAGGCTCAGGAAGACCAGCTGACCGATCCCATGTTCCGCCCGGACGGCCACCACTGCTTCTACCGTGACGCGATCACCAAGAAGGGCTACAGCGGCGTGGCCATCTACAGCAAGCGCGAGCCCGACCAGGTCATCACCTCGCTGGGCTGGGCCCCGTTCGACGACGAAGGCCGCTACATCGAAGCCCGCTACGGCAACCTCAGCGTGGTCTCCTTCTATATCCCCTCCGGCAGCTCGGGCGACCTGCGCCAGGGCTTCAAGTACGAAGTGATGGAGTGGCTGCGCCCGATCCTGGCCCAGTGGCTGGCCAGCGGCCGCGACTACGTGCTGTGCGGGGACTGGAACATCGTCCGCTCCGCGCTGGACATCAAGAACTGGAAATCCAACCAGAAGAACTCCGGCTGCCTGCCGCCCGAGCGCGACTGGCTCAACGGCCAGTGCGTGGATGCCGGCCAGGCGCTGGACGTGGCCGGCGGCCAGGGCTGGACCGATGCCTACCGCCTGCTGCACCCCACCGGCGAGGATTACACCTGGTGGAGCAACCGCGGCGCGGCCCGTGCCAACAACGTCGGCTGGCGCATCGATTACCAGTTCGTCAGCCCCGGCCTGCGCGAGCGCCTGCGTGGCTGCTCGATCTACCGCGATGAGCGCTTCTCCGACCATGCTCCGTTCACGGTGGACTACGCCCCATGAGTGAAGCGGCAGCGCCGGTGAGCTACAAGGGCTGGGCCGGGATCAAGCGTGCGTTCGGCACGCCGTCGGCGCTGACCATGGCCTTCCTGGGCTTTGGCAGCGGCCTGCCGTTCCTGCTGATCGCCTCGCAGACCCTGTCCACGCGCCTGCGCGACGTCGGGCTGGACCTGCACAGCATCGGCCTGATCAGCCTGGCCAGCTTCTTCTACCTGCTCAAGTTCCTCTGGGCGCCGCTGATCGACCGCTATGCCTTCCCGCTGATCGGCGTCCTCGGCCGCCGTCGTTCCTGGCTGCTGGTGTCCCAGTTGGGCGTTACCGGCGGCCTGTTCGCGCTGGCCTTCGTGCGTCCCGAGCTGGGCGTCACGCCCCTGGTGCTGTGGGTGCTGGTGGCGTCCTTCGCCGGCGCCACCCAGGATTCGGTGGTGGATGCCTACCGGATCGAGATCGCGCCGGAAAGCGCCCAGGCCGCGCTGGCCGCCACCTACACGCTCGGTTACCGCATCGGCCTGATCCTGGCCGGGGCCGGTGCGCTGTACCTGGCCCAGTTCGAAGGGTGGATCGTGGCCTACCTGGCCATGGCATCGCTGATGCTGCTGCCGATCATCACCACCCTGGTGTGCCGCGAACCGGCCCAGCCGGAGGTGCGGATCCAGCGCCGGATCGATTTCTTCGGCGCGTTCTGGCAGCCGATTGCCAGCTTCTTCAGCACCAATGGCGTGGTCCTGGCGGTGGTACTGCTGGCGTTCGTGGGGCTGTTCAAGTTCCCCGACCAGGTGATCGGCGTGATGGCCGGTCCGTTCTACCTGGATTCGGGCTTCACCAAGGCCGACATCGCCACCGTGTCCAAGCTGTTCGGGGTGTGGATGGGCATCGGTGGCGCCTTCCTCGGCGGCATCGCCGTGGCGGCGTTCGGCTTCCGCCGCATGCTGCTGGTGGCCGCGCTCGGCGTGGCGCTGTCCAACCTGGCGTTCCTGCTGATGGCGCAGAATCCCGGCCAGCTCTGGGCATTCTATGCAGCGCTGTGTGCCGACAACCTGTTCCAGGGCTTTGCCGGCACCGTGCTGGTGGCATTCATGTCCTCGCTGACCGACCGCAACTTCACCGCCACCCAGTACGCCCTGCTGGTATCGCTGGCCAACCTGCCCGGGAAGTTCGTCGGTGGCGCCTCGGGGTACATCGTCGAGGCCACCTCCTACAGCACCTTCTTCATCCTGAGCTCGGCCACGGTCATCCCGACCCTGCTGCTGCTGGTCTGGCTGTGGCCCCGCATCCGCGACCGCAGCGCTGCCTGACCGAACAGGCGCGCGGTTGCCGCGCGGCGTACAGTGGGCCATCATCGACCCCGTTGTGCCGTGGGGGCGGTGCGTTGCCAACAGGGGAGATACATGGCTGATCTGGTGCTGCGCGATCTCGATCCGCTGCTGAACGAGCGCATCCGTCGGGTGGCCGTCGCGCGCGGCTGGACCCGCGAACACACCTGTGTGGTCCTGCTCGAGCAGGGCCTGTTCGCCAGCGAACTGGAAGTCCGCAGCGGCTTCCACGACCCGGAAGTGAACGCCCTGGCCGAAGCCATCGCCGCCCTCCAGGCCCTCCCGGACGTCAAATCCTTCTAGGTCACGCCAGGTGAATCGCCCCTAATATCCGCGGCCCTTTCGCCCCGGTCACACTCGGCAGATTCCCCGGCAACCCGTCCAGCGTCCGCTGCGCCAGCCACGCAAACCCCATCGCCTCCAGGTAATCCGGGTCCAACCCGTGCACCGCACTGGATTCGATCACCAGCCCGGGCAAGCGCGCGCTGAGCCGCCGCAGCAGCTGCGCATTGCGCACGCCGCCGCCACACACCAGCACCCGCTTCGCCCCCGGCAGATGGGCCAGCAGCGCATCGGCCACCGTCACCGCGGTCAGCTCCAGCAGCGTCGCCTGCACATCGGCCGCCGCGCGCGGGTGGTCGCCCAGCGCCGCCTCGGCCCACTCCAGGTGGAACTGCTCGCGCCCGGTGCTTTTCGGCGGCGGCAGCGCGAACCACGGTTCGGCCCGCCAGTGCTCCAGCAGCGCCTCATCCACCTGCCCGCTGGCCGCAAACGCGCCATCGGCATCGAACGGCGTGCCGGTGTGCCGCTCGCACCACGTATCCATCAGCGCATTGGCCGGTCCGGTATCGAAGCCCCTCGGCGTCCCGACGCGCGGAATCAGGGTCAGGTTGGCGATCCCGCCCAGGTTCAACACCGCCCGGTCCTCATCGGCCGTGCCCAGCATCGCCAGGTGGAAGGCCGGCATCAGCGGCGCCCCGTGCCCACCGGCGGCCACGTCGCGGCGGCGGAAGTCGGCCACCGTGGTGATGCCGGTCAGCTCGGCAATCCGGTTGGCATCGCCCAATTGGCAGGTGAACGCCGGATCGGCCAGCGGCCGGTGCCGCACCGTCTGCCCGTGCGAACCGATCGCCCGCACCTGCGCCGGGCTCACCCCGGCCTGTTCCAGCAAGCGGTTGGCGGCGGCCGCGAAGGTAATGCCGATCTGCGCATCAATCCGGCCCAGCGTATCCAGTGAGCCCAGCTCGCCGCCTTCGCCCAGCGCCACCAGCTCGGCACGGATGGCCGGGTCCCACGGGTAGGTGAGCCCTTCGACGAAGCGGCAGCCGCCCTCGGCGGGAAACTGCACCAGCGCGGCATCGATGCCATCGGCGCTGGTGCCGGACATCAGGCCCAGGTAGAGCGGGGTATGCGGATCAGCTGAAGTCATGGCCAGGCGGTTCAACAGGGTGCGTGCAGCTTCCGCGCAACCTGTTGCCGCCGTCAATGCATGCGATCAGCCGCGGCTGCCCTTGGCCGGCTTGGCCGCGCTGGCCGTGGTGGTAGCGGCCTGGTCGGCCTTCGGCGCCGGGCTGGCGTCCGCGTAGATCAGCTTCTCCATGCCCTGGATGCGGGCCAGCGCCGGCGCGGTCTGCGCGCGGAAGGCCACCAGCTCGCTGCCCTGCAGCGGCTCCGGCGGCGGCATCGTCACCGACAGCGGGTTGCGGTGCACGCCGTTGACGCGGAATTCGTAGTGCAGGTGCGGGCCGGTGGCCAGGCCGGTCGAGCCCACGTAGCCGATCACCGTGCCCTGCGCCACGCGCTGGCCGGTCTTGATCTTGCCGAAGCGCGACATGTGCCCGTACAGGGTGGTGTGGCCACGGCCGTGGTCCAGGATCACCACGTTGCCGTAGCCGCGCTGCACGCCGGCGAACTGCACGCGGGCATCGCCGGCGGCCATGATCGGGGTGCCGGTGCGCGCGGCGTAGTCCACGCCCTTGTGCATGCGCATCTTGCCCAGCACCGGGTGCTTGCGCGCGCCGAAGGTGGAGCTCAGGCGGGCGAAGGGAATCGGCATGCGGATGAAGCTCTTCTTCAGCGGGCGCCCGCTCACGTCGAAGTACTCGGACTTGCCGTTGCGGTCGAAGCGGAAGCCGCTGTAGGTCTTGCCGCCGGAGGTGAAGGTCGCCGCCAGGATCTTGCTGGTGTCCACCTTCTCGCCTTCGCGCCAGGTTTCATCCATCACCACGCTGAAGCGGTCGCCCGGCTGCAGGTCCTTGGAGAAGTCGATGTCGTACTTGAAGATCTCGTCGGTCATCGTCGCGATGGCCGACGGCGACAGCCCGGCCTTGCGCGCCGCCGCGTACAGCGAACTGGTGATCTCGCCGCTGGTCACCACCCGGCGGGTGGAGCTCTCACGCTTGCTGACCTTCTCGGTGATCTGCTCGCCCTTCAGCGACAGCTCCACCCGGTTGTCGGCATCGCGATCGAAGCGGATCGTGCGCAGCTCCCCGCTCAGCGGCAGGTCGAAGGCGATTTCCGCGCCGGGGCGCAGCTTGGTCAGCGCCTCGCGCGCACCGGGGTGCTCCAGCACCTGGTGCATCACCGTGGGCGAAATGCCGGCCTCGTCGAACAGGTTGCTCAGGGTCTGGCCACGCTGCACGCGCAGTACCTGCCAGCTGTCGCCCGGCACCTGCTGCAGGCGCTCCTGGGAGAGCGGCGGCAAGGGCAGGGCCAGCGTGGAATGGCTGACCGAGTAGGGCGACTCGATGGTGTGCGAGAAGCCGGGGACAATGGTGGCCACCAGCGCGCCGATGGTGGCGAACAGGCTGGCGTGCATCCAGTGGCGGCGGGTCCAGCGCTCGTTGAAGGCAGCGGGAAGATGCTGTCGAAGCTTCCGATGCAGGGCGGTGTCGTGGAGAACGTGAAGGCGTTCCTTGAAGCGCTGCTTGCGCGCGCGGCCTTGATCGGTATTCAGCATCGTCGGTGTGTTCCTGGCTGACCCGGGAGCGCGGGCCCAAACGTCGGTAACATAGACAGGTATAAATTTCGCGTCAAACCCTTGTGCCTATTGGCTTTTGTGAAGCGCTTGCGGTTAACTTGTACTTAACGTCATTCATGTAAATAAGGCATCGCCGGGAGTTGCACGTGTCCTCGATTGAACAAGCCCTTGCCCAGATCGGCCGTGGCGCCGATGAAATCCTCAAGATCGAGGAGCTGCGCCAGCGGCTGGAAAGCGGCCGCCCGCTGCGGGTCAAGGCCGGTTTCGACCCCACCGCCCCGGACCTGCACCTGGGCCATACCGTCCTGCTGAACAAGCTGCGCCAGTTCCAGGACCTCGGCCACCAGGTCATCTTCCTGATCGGCGACTTCACCGGCATGATCGGCGACCCCTCCGGCAAGAACGTCACCCGCAAGCCGCTCAGCAAGGACGACGTGCTGGCCAATGCGCGCACCTATGAAGAGCAGGTGTTCAAGGTGCTGGACCGCGAAAAGACCGAAGTGCGCTTCAATTCGGAGTGGTTCGGCAAGATGGGCGCGGCCGACATGATCCGCCTGGCCGGCCAGCACACCGTGGCGCGCATGCTCGAGCGCGACGACTTCGCCAAGCGCTATGCCGCCCAGCAGTCCATCGCCCTGCACGAGTTCCTGTACCCGCTGGTGCAGGGCTACGACTCGGTGGCGCTGGAAGCGGACGTCGAACTGGGCGGTACCGACCAGAAGTTCAACCTGCTCATGGGCCGTGGCCTGCAGGAGCACTACGGGCAGAAGCCGCAGATCGTGCTGACCATGCCGCTGCTGGAAGGCCTGGACGGCGTGGCCAAGATGTCCAAGTCGCTCAACAACTACATCGGCATCAGCGAACCGGCGATCGACATGGTGACCAAGACCATGAAGATCGGCGATGACCTGATGTGGCGCTGGATCGAGCTGCTCTCCTTCGAGATCAGCCAGGCCGAAGCGGTCAGCCTGCGCGAGCAGGTCGCCTCGGGCAGCTTGAACCCGCGGGAGGTGAAGCTGCGCCTGGCGCGCGAGCTGACCACCCGCTTCCACGATGCCGACGCGGCCGAACTGGCCATTGCCGGCTGGAACGCCGCCGTGACCGGGCAGGGCGATGTGACCCTGCTGCCGCTGCAGGAAGTGGCCATTCCTGCTGAAGGCCTGCGTATTGGTGCATTGCTTACTGCTGCGGGGCTGACCCCGAGCAACTCGGAGGCCTCGCGCAAGCTCAAGGAGCGTGCGGTGAAGGTGGACGGCGAGGTGGTGGACGATGCCCAGCAGCTGTTCGTGCCCGGTTTCGAGGGCCTGCTGCAGGTCGGCAAGCGCAACTTCGCACGCGTGTTGTTGGTCGCCGCCTAAGCGCCACAAGGGTTTCGCGCCTTCGGGCGCGGAGCCAGCATGAATGAATGCACAAAACCGTGAAAAAAAGTCATGCACCCCCTTCACAAACGAGGCGGTTGGGGACATACTTTCCCTCCCCCGACGCAGGGGCCACCGCAAGGCGGCAACCGCGAAGGAACAGGACTTCAACTTCTTCGAAAGAAGGTGTTGACGGAAACGAAA
>DGIP01000272.1 GCA_002386405.1 Stenotrophomonas maltophilia | reverse complement strand
GAACCGGTCCAGCTGGGCTTCGGGCAACGGGAAGGTGCCCTCCTGCTCGATCGGGTTCTGGGTGGCCATCACCAGGAACAGCGCCGGCAGCGCATAGGTATGCCGGCCCACGGTGACCTGGCGCTCGCCCATGGCCTCCAGCAGCGCCGACTGCACCTTGGCCGGTGCGCGGTTGATCTCGTCGGCCAGCAGGATGGGGTGGAAGATCGGGCCGGGCACGAATTCGAAGCGGCCTTCCTGCGGCCGCCAGATCTCGGTGCCGGTCAGGTCGGCGGGCAACAGGTCAGGGGTGAACTGCACCCGCGAGAAGTCAGCTTCCAGGCGGGCGGCCAATGCGCGGATGGCGGTGGTCTTGGCCAGCCCGGGTGCGCCTTCCACCAGCAGGTGGCCATCGGCCAGCAATGCGGTCAGCAGGCGCTCGACCAGCGCATCCTGGCCGACGATCTCGGCCGCGAGCGAGTCGCGCAGCGCACGGAAGCCGGCATGCAGGCGGTCGTGTTCGGGGGTGTCAACGAAGGGCGTGGGGTCGATTGCGGGCATGGGGGGTGGCAGGTTCATGGCGTCCATCTGACCCACGCAACAGGCGTAAGGTTCCGCGCACATGATGGCAGGGCTGGCCGCGCAGCGGGATCAAGATTGCCTGAACGCGGCTACGCCCGCCCCGCACCGTCGTAGATGGCGCTGCAGTAAGGGCCGGCCATTTCAAAGCGCCTGCAGACCTGCGGGCGTTCGGCATAGATGCCGCAGGACATGGTTTCCCGGTCGAGCGCCACGCACCAGCCGTCCGCGCTTTTGGCCATGGCCAGCACGCCATCGGCAATCTCGGTGGTCAGGTTCGAGGGGACGCACTCCGACGGCGCCAGCACGGCGGTAAGCCGGCAGCATTGCGCGGTGCAACCGGAGCAGTGTGCCTGGGCCATGGGGCAGGATAGCGCGGCGCCCTTGCCCTGCCCTGAACCGCTCCCGATGGACGGCCCAAAAAAAAATCCGGCGCCCCTGCGGGCACCGGATCCTTGGTTACCAACCGCCTGCTGGATCAGCGACTCAGTTGGTCTTGGCCACGCGCAGCACCTTCGGGGTGACAAAGACCAGCAGTTCGGCCTTGTCCTTGTTGCGGCTACGCTTCTTGAACAGGTTGCCCAGGAACGGAACATCGCCCAGGAACGGCACCTTGTTGACGCTGTTGCGGTCGGTGAACTCGTACACGCCGCCAATCACCACGGTCTGGCCATCATCGACCAGCACGGCAGTGTTGACTTCGCGGCGGTTGATCGAGGGAACCTGGCCGTAGCCTTCCAGCACGATGTAGCTTTCGACTTCATCCTTCTTGACCGCCATGTTCAGGAACACGCGGTTGTCGTTGGTGATGGTCGGGGTGACCTTCAGCTCGAGCAGCACTTCCTTGAACTGCACATTCGGGGTGGCCGCCTGGCCGCCGGTGCCGCCCGTGATGGTGACGTAGCCGATTTCCTTACCCTGCTTGATCACCGCTTCACGCTGGTTGGTGGTGACCACGCGCGGGTTGGAAATCACTTCACCACGCGATTCCTGCTGCATGGCCGACAGCTCCACGTCCAGCAGGTAGCCGGCGTTGAGGATCGACAGTGCCAGCGAACCCGGGTTGCTGGCCGCGGCCACCGGCAGGTTCCAGTTCAGGCCACCGGTGTTGATCTGGCGCGGCGGACGGACCGGGATCGGACCGGTACCGCCACCGGCAGCCCATTCGTTGAGCGCTTCCTGGTACTCGGTCGCGTTCTCGCCGTCGCTGGTGATGTTGCTGTGGTTGGTGGTCGTGTTGCCACTGAAGTACACGTTGTCGCGGCTGCCGGTGATGCCGAACTTGGCGCCCAGCTCACGCGCGAAGGTGTCGGTGGCGATCACGATGCGGCTTTCGATCAGCACCTGGTCGACCGGGCGGTCGATCACGTTGATGAGCTCGCGCATGCGCGCGACCTTCTTCGGGATGTCGCTGATCATCAGCGTGTTGGTGCGCTCGTCGGCCACCAGGCGGCCACGCGAGGACAGGAAGCCGCTGTCTTCCTGCGAACTGTTGCCGGAACCACCGCCACCGCCACCGCCACTGCCGCCGCCGATGCCCTTGGCTTCGGTCAGCGCTTTGAAGATCTGCGCGGCGTTGTGGTAGTTGATCTGTACGTAATCGGTGACCAGGTCCTGGCGGTTCTCGATCGCGATGCGGGCATCTTCCTTCTCCTGCTCGAACTTGGCCAGCTCCGGCTGCGGGGCAACCCACACCACGCCACCGTCACGACGCTTGTCCAGGCCCTTGGCCCGCAGCACGATGTCCAGTGCCTGGTCCCACGGCACGTTGACCAGGCGCAGGGTGACGTTGCCTTCGACGGTGTCGGAGGCCACGATGTTCAGGTTGGACTCCTCGGCGATCAACTGCAGCACGGTGCGCACTGGCACGTCCTGGAAGTTGAAGGTCACCGGCTTGCCGCTGTAGCCACGCTGCGCGACCGCGGTGGCCGCCTGGGTCACCGTGGTGGCGTTGATCGCACCGGTGGCCGGGGCGCTCTTGCGCGGGCTGATCTCGACCACGTACTCGTTGCCGGTCTGGTAGGCCAGCGACTCGAAGGCCGTGTTGGTGTCCAGCACCAGCTGGGTGCCACCGCCGTACGGCTTGGGATCGATGCGCTGCACCGGCGTGGCGAAGTCGACGACGTTGATCGACTTCTGCAGGTTTTCCGGCAGCGTCGCGTTGCCAACGTCGATCACGACGCTGTTGCCCTGGCTGCGCAGGTCCGGGTTGGCGCCCTTTCCATCGAACTGCAGGATCAGCCGGCCGCTGCCGTCTTCACCGCGCTTGAAGTCGATCTTGGACACCGCCAGCGAAGCCGGTGCGGCGGCCAGATCGGAAGAGCGGT
>DGIP01000273.1 GCA_002386405.1 Stenotrophomonas maltophilia | reverse complement strand
GCAGGGCGTGGCTCTACGGGTTTGCGGGTGGTCGTATCTGGCAGCGCGTGGGTGGTGTTGCGGCGCTGGGTTCGTTCGGCCTGCAGCTGTTCGGTGTAACCGGCAACCGTCTGCCGCTGCGCCGGTGCGGTGTAGTGTTTGAGCGCGGCCTGCATCAACACCGTGCGCGCATCCTCGCCTTCGCCGTTGATCAGGATCACCACGCCCACCTTGCGGTCCGGCAGCAGCGCGAGCGAGGAATACA
The DNA here is from genome assembly GCA_002386405.1 of Stenotrophomonas maltophilia. Lineage (GTDB taxonomy): Bacteria > Pseudomonadota > Gammaproteobacteria > Xanthomonadales > Xanthomonadaceae > Stenotrophomonas > Stenotrophomonas maltophilia_AD. The sequence goes on along the minus strand of DGIP01000273.1, from coordinate 5,853 downwards.
TGCCGGACAGCGTGCCGGTGTGGGCGACCTTCCACTGCCCGTCCATGTCCGACAGCCGCCAGCCATAGCCATAGGCAGAGAAATGCGCGTTGTCCCAGCGCCGCTGGCGCTCGCCAAGCGGCATGGGCATGTGCGCGGTCCACAGCGCGCGGCGTTGGGTATCGCTGAGCCAGCCGGGCACCAGGGTGGGATCCAGCAGCACCTGCATCCAGCGGGTCATGTCGCGCAGGCTGCAGCGGATGCCGCCGGCGGCCATCGAGATCAGGTCCGGGGCGATGTCGCTGTCGGCGTTGACGACGACGTTGCCGCCCTCGCGCGGGGCATGCGGTTGCGCCACGTTGCCCACCTTCGCCACATACCACGCGCCGGCCTGGCAGCGGGTCATGCCGAGCGGATTGAACACTTCCTCGCGCAGCAGCTGGTCATAGGGTTTGCCACCGGCGGCGGCGGCCACTTCACCGGCCACCACGTACATCAGGTTGTCGTAGGCGTAGCCGCTGCGGAAACTGGTGACCGGCTTGAGATGTTCCAGGCCGGCAATGATGTCGGCGCGGGTGAAGGCGTTGGGTTCGGGCCACAGCATCAGGTCGCCCGCGCCCAGGCCGAGCCCGCTGTTGTGGATGAGCAGGTCGCGGACCTGCATGTGTTCGGTGACCCATGGGTCGTGCATGCGGAACTGCGGCAGGTACTTCGTAACGGGGTCGTCCCAGGACAGCAGGCCACGGTCGACCAGCCGCGCCAGGACTGCCGCAGTCATGGCCTTGCTGTTGGACGCGATCTTGAACAGGGTGTCGGCGTCGATGGGCTCGCCGCTGCCGGCGCGGCGTTCGCCACGGGTGCCGGTGAACACCACCTGGCCGTTGTCGACCACCGCCATGGCGATGCCCGGCAGGTGATGGTGTTCGACGGTGCTGTCGAGCATCGGGGCGAACGGGGACGGGTCGGCCGCTGACGCCGACAGCGAAGCCGCCAGGGCGAGGGACAGCAGCAGCGTTGTGGAACGGAACAGGGGCGCGTGCATGTTCACCGTATCCGCGGGGGACGGACTGCCGTCCCCCGCGCTGTCGATCAGAAGTTCCAGGTCACCATCAGCTGGGTGTAGCGCGGGGCCTGCCAGCGCGTGCCGGTGTTGAAGGTGTTCTCGCGGTACTGGCCCGGCTGGGCTTCGTAACGCTGGTGGACGTTGATGACGGTCTGGTTGTTGAACAGGTTGAACACCGACAGCCGTGCGCTCAGGTCGATACCCTCCACCGGCAGGCGCCAGGTGACGTTGGCGCCCATGGTCCAGGTCCATGGCAGCCGGCCGTAGGCACCGCGCGGGGTGTATTCGAACTGCCGCTGGTCGTACGGGCCGGAGCAGTTGGCCACGCACAGCCAGCCGGTGCCACCGCCGCCGCTTTCATTGGAGGTGCTGCCGCCGGCCACTGTGTCGTTGGGCCACATCACGCCGAACGCGGTGATCGGGCCACCGGACTGCACCTGGAGCGTAGTGCCGAACGACCACTGTTCATTGAGCGCATAGGCGGCGCGCAGCTTGAACTGGTGGCGGAAGTCGTTGAACAGCACGCCATAGCGTTCGTTGTTGGACGGGTGGTCCCAGTGCTGGACCATGCCGGTGTCGCCGTAGCCGGTATCGGAGTTGACCGGGCCTTCGAAATTGCCGTCGCTGCGCGACCACAGGTAGGAGGCGTTGAACAGCCACTTCTCGTCCCATGCGCGGTCGATCTGGAATTCCAGCGCCTTGTAGGTGCGCTTGGGCTTGGAATAGCCCACCACTTCACCGCTGCCGCCCTTGCGGTAGCCGCTGTTGGCGGTATCGATGGTGATCCAGCCTTCGGTGGCGCAGCCGATGCTCGAGTCGCCCCAGATGGTGAGGCTTTCACCCGGGTTGGCGATCGGCCACAGGGTGGTGCCGGTCGGGCCGCACGGGGTGTAGTTCAGGCGCATGTCGTCCAGCGCGCGGTCCATGGTGCGGTAGGTGGCGTTGACGCCCCACGACCAGGCCTGGTTGATCATGCTCTGGAAGCCGAGGATGTATTCGTCCTGGTACACGGCCTTGAGGTCGCGATCCACGCTCTGGCGCAGGTCGGCCGCACCGGTGTTCATGCGGGTATCCACCGGGCCGATCTGCTGGCCGATGATCGGCGCCATGTAGGGCGCGCCGGTGACCGGGTTGGCCTGCTGCTGCCAGCCCTCCAGCACGAAGTAGGAGTATTCGTCGGTAAGGCCACCAGCGAAGTTGACGTTGATGTTGTTGGTCACCGGCAGGTAGTAACGGCCGGCGTTGCCGAACAGCTTGGTGGTGGCGTCACCCTTCACATCCCAGGAGAAGCCCACGCGCGGTGCGATGAGGTCGTCCATCTTGATGAAGGCATTGCCATCGGCAGTGCGGTTCTCGAAGCGGTCCCAACGCACGCCCAGGTTGAGCATGAGGTTGTTGGTGACGTTCCAGATGTCTTCCAGGTAGAAGGCGTTGGCTTCGGTTTCGAAGGTACCGCCGGACACGCGGTTGCGCCCGCGCAGCATCTCGGTGACACCCGGCGGCACGAAGGCGTTGGCGCCATCCCATACTTCATCGCCCGGGCGGGCCACGTAGGCGGTGTAGCTGAGCTGGGTCGGGCCGGGGTAGCGGGTGGACTGCTCGGTGGTCATCAGCTCGCGGTCCACGCCGAAGCGCAGCAGGTGGCGGCCGAGCTGCCATTCGAAATCCAGGCGGGCCACGTCGCGGGTGTCGTCGCGCTCGGCCACGGCAGCACCGGTGGGATGGCAGCCGGGCCGCAGGCCGTTGAGCTGGCCCAGGCGCGGGGCATAGCTGGCATCGGTGAACACCGGGCTGCAGGCTTCATCCAGCGAGGAGCGGGTGAACGCGCGCTGGTTGTTCTGGCCGACCATGGCACGCGCGGTGAAGTTCTCGCCGAAGTGGCCGGTGTAGGTGGCCGAGTAGTTGCGGCCACCGCTCTCGGTGACCGAGTCGCCGCCCCAGGCGCCGATCTCGCTTTCGTCCCAGTCGTAGTTGTAGGAGGCGTTGGTGACATCGCCTTCGTCGGAGAACGCCAACAGCGCCAGGCTGTGGTTGTCGGTGATGTTCCAGTCGAGCTTGGCGCCCCAGAAGCCGTTGTTGGCTTCGTTCTTGAACCAGGTCAGCGCATCGTTGGAGGTGTTGTGGCCATGGTCGTTGCGGTCTTCATACATGGCAAACAGGAACAGCTTGTCCTGCACCAGCGCGCCCGAGCCCCAGACATTGGTCTTGAAGAACGAGCTGTCGTCACGGCTGGCGTAGGAATGCGCGGTGCCGTCGCGGTGGAAATGGTCGCGGCCGCTGGAGCGCCACGCGCTGGGTTCGGCGGTGACTTCCACGCCGCCCTGCAGTTCGTTGCTGCCCGAACGGGTCACCGCGTTGATCACACCGCCGGTGGAACGGCCGAACTCCACCGAGTAGCCGCCGGTCTTGACCTGGAATTCGCTGAAGAAGGCGAACGGTGCGCTGGAGAAGCCGCGCCGGGTGTACATGTCGGTGACGTTGAGGCCGTTGATGAACACCGCGTTTTCGGCCACCGACGAACCGGCGAAGGACAGGCCGCCGAACGTGGAGTTGCCGCCGACCACGCCCGGCGCCAGCAGCGCCACCGCGCTGAGGTCCTGCGCCACGGGCAGGCGTTGCAGTTCCTGGCGGTTGACGTTGAACGAGGTTTCGGTGGTGGACACATCCACGCGGTTGACCACGCGCGTGCCGATCACCTGCAGCGCGTCGAGGTTGACCACGCCGCCGCCACTGGCCAGGTTCACGGTGGTGGTGCCGCCAATCGCCACGCTGACCGCGACCGGGTCGCCGAGCTTCTGGCCGTCGCGGCTGAGCTGCAGCTGGTAATCGCCCACCGGCAGCTGGCCGAGGCGATAGCTGCCATCGGCGCTGGCGGTGACGGTGCGGGTCAGGCCGGTGCTGTTGCTGACCACGGTGACCTGGTCACCGGCGCTGGCCCGACCGGCCACCGCACCACTGACCGCCTGCGCGTATACGACCGTGGGCAGCATGCTGCCGAAACACGCACCCAATGCGACGCATAGCGCCGCCCGCTTCAAACCGTTCGCTTTCATTCCCTGCTCTCTCCTTCAAGGGTGAAATAGTGATACCGCCGATTACCGCGTCGACTTCGCAGGCACCACGTGCGATTGGAAGTCGTAATTCCATTGATCGAAGTACAGGTTGCCGCCAGCCCATTCGACTTCGCCGCGCTGCGAATCCACGGTGTCCGAGCGCGGGTGCTGCTTGGCCGGTTGGAACGGCTGCTGGAAGTCATCGTTGAAGGCGATGCGGTAGGCATCGAGCCCGCCGAAGTAGAAATCGCGCAGTGCCGGGTCAGCGCTCTTCAGGCGCCCAGTGGTGACATCCATCGGCACCCAGCCATACGGGGCCAGGTACAGCGCGCCCCAGTCGTGCAGGTTGTTGTAACCCACCGCATCGTCCGAATAGACCATGCCCGACTGCCAGCGCGCGGGAATGCCGTTCAGGCGCAGCAGTGCGATCAGCAGCAGCGTCTGCTGGCCGCAGTCGGCATGCCCGGCGTGCAGGGCGTAATCGCTGATGTTGGAGATGGTGGAGTATTCGCGCGCACCGGCCCACGGGATCTGGTCCACCGCGTCGAACAACTTCTGGGCGATACGGTACGGATTGGTTTCATTGCCGACCACGCGCTGCGAGAACGCACGCAATGCCGGGGTGAACACCACGTGCGGCGGCTGTTCGGCCAGGTAGGGCTGCAGCGCGGCATCGGGCGGCGTGGGCAGCACCTTGGCCGGGTCGATCTCGATGTGGCGTGCGTAGACGGTGACCGCGTAGCGGATCTCGAAGCGGGTCGGCGTGCCGGCCACCGCTTTCTGCTGCAGGTGGACGGTGCGCTGCTGGGCTGCTTCGGGCGCGATCACCGCGCCGCTGTTCGGGCCGATCCAGGTGATGTTTTCCTGCTGCCCGGGGATGGCGCGCGGGTAAGGGATCCACGCCTGCAGCAGTTCACCGGCGGGCACGGCATCGGGCTTGACGGTGATTGACTGGGTGACTTCCACACGGCGCGGCACCACGCTGCTGGCGCCGCTGGCCTTGGCCGCCGCGATCACTTCTTCATGGTGCGGGGCGAGGTTCTCGTACGGGCCATCCACCGGCAGCGGGACGTTGGGTGCGCGGCGTGCCTTGGCTTCGGCGCTGACCCGGAACAGGTTGGACGGCGCGCGCTTGAAGTAGCGGCGCTCACCGTCGATATCGAGGTGTTCGATCAGCCCGGCGGCATCCCAGCGCGCGAACTCGTCATCGCGCAGGTCCGGGATCTGCTTGCGCACCAGCGCCTTGGCGGCGGTTTCGTCCAAGGTGAAATCGAGCCGCATGCGGCGCATGCGCTCGCGCTGGAACGCATAGGCGGCACGTGCGTCTTCGCTGAGCGCGGGGTCGCTGATCGCCGTGGCGATGCGGGCATCGGCGGCGGCAAAGTCGCCGTGGTCGATCTGCGCCACCAGCGCATCCAGCGCCGGCCCCTGCGCCCCGGCCGAGGCGATGCCCAGCAGCAGGCACGCCGTCGCGGCGCGCCGGGCGAAGGTCGAGGCAGAAGAACGCGGTTTGCGTACGGGCAGATCCACGGCGACACTTCCCAAGGTGCAGGTGGTAATCGCTGTGTAACACGGGCCTGACAGGTGGTCAATAATTTATTCTTGCTTTCGCTGGAAAAAGGAATAAATATTCCTGACGCTTTCGAGGAGGGTGACCGCTCCATGATCCAGGCTTCCCCCCGCCGCCCTGCGCGGCTTGCGTGGCCGGCGCGTGCCTTGCTGGCCGCGGTGCTCGCCCTGCCCGGCGCTGCCGCCAGA
>DGIP01000023.1:2513-3313 GCA_002386405.1 Stenotrophomonas maltophilia | reverse complement strand
TCCAGCGCGCGCTTGCCATCCAGGGTGGCCACGCGGCCAACGCCGACCCGCGCGATCTCCGCGTCGATGCGGTCGCGCTCGTCGCGCAGTGCCGACAGGCGGGCGTCCGGATCGGATTCGGTCTGTGCGGCCAGCTGCGAGAGCTGCTCGATGACCAGCGCCAACCGGCTTTCGGTGGCGGCCACGCGGCTCTGCTCCAGACTGTCGGCGAAGCGGATCGCCTGCAACGCCTGGGTGGACAGTTCGTACTGCTCCTGGTCGGCGCCCTCGGGCAGGCGCCGCTCCAGCCAGCCCTGCGCCAGCCAATGGGCGATGTAGGCCTGGGCGGTGCGCGGCAGCTCGCGCGACAGTTCTTCGCCGTTGAGCTGGTCCAGGGCGCGCTGCAGGCGGTCGTGCAGCACGGCCGCCGGCAGGGTGCGCTCGCCGTCCATCAGCAGGCTCTGCAGCAGGCCGATGATTTCCGGGGCATTGGCAGCGGCCAGCAGCTTCCACTGGGGCTGCTCACGCAGGGTGCGGTAACGGGTGATGCGTTCGCGGTGCTTCATGCAGCCAGGACATCCGGATAGACGCCGCGCGGCCAGGCGCCGCGCAGCGGGAGGGGCACCGGCCCGGCAAGGTATTGCCGGGCGCGCGAGGGTCTCAGCGCTTGCCGCCCACTTCAATGAAGCGCAGGAACTCGGCCCGGGTGCGGGCGTCTTCGCGGAAGCTGCCCAGCATCTTGGAGGTGACCATGCTCACGCCGCGCTTGTGGATGCCGCGGGTGGTCATGCACTCGTGCGCACCTTCCACCACCACGCCCA
>DGIP01000023.1:0-2338 GCA_002386405.1 Stenotrophomonas maltophilia | reverse complement strand
CGCGGCCGATCTCCACGCCCACGCCGATCGGCTGCAGCACGTCCTGGATGCACTGGGCGATCTGCGCGGTCATCTTTTCCTGGACCTGGAAGCGGCGGGCATAGGCCTCCACCACGCGGGCCAGCTTGCTGATGCCCACCACCTTGCCGGCCGGCAGGTAGCCGACGTGCACGCGGCCGATGATCGGCGCCATGTGGTGTTCGCAGTGGCTTTCGTACTCGATGTCGCGCAGCACGATCAGCTCGTCGTAGCCGGCAACCTCTTCGAAGGTCCGTTCCATGTAGGCGCGCGGGTCGTCGCGGTAGCCGCTGAACCAGTCGCCATAGGCTTCGGCGACGCGCCGCGGGGTGTCCAGCAGCCCTTCACGGGTGGGATCTTCACCGGCCCAGCGCAGCAGGGTGCGCACGGCCGATTCGGCCTCGTCCTGGGTCACCGGGGTCACGTCGTTGTCTTGTTTGCTCATTACATACAGCACCCGAAGGGGGGCGAGCATCGTACCCGACAGACCCCCCGGGCGTCCCCCGGGCGTTGGGCTGCGGTTGGGCCAAGGGTATTGATAGGAATGAAATTAGTAGTATCCTATCGATCTGCCATGAAACGCTCCCTCGACGAACGCACCCAGCTGCAGATGCAGCTCAGCTCCGGCCTGCTCCACTCAGGGCGGCAATGGCAGCGCCTGGCCGACCAGGCCTTGGGCAGCTATGGCATTTCGGCCGCCTGCACCATGCCGCTGCTGATGATCGGCCGGGCCGGCGGGGGTATCCGCCAGGTCACCCTGGCCCAGCAGCTGGGCATGGAAGGCCCCTCGCTGGTGCGCCTGCTGGACAAGCTGTCGGCCAGCGAACTGGTCCGCCGCGAGTGCGATGCCAGCGACCGCCGGGCCAACCTGCTGTGGCTGACCGACAAGGGCGAAGCGCTGGTAAGCGAGCTGGAAAGCCAGCTGATCGGCCTGCGCCAGGACGTGTTTGGCGAGTTGAGCACCGAGGAACTGCGCACCGTGCTGAAGCTGTGGAAGCTGCTGGCCGATGCGTCCGACCGCGTGACGTAAGCCGCTGCCCTGCCCCACCGCCCGGTGTTGTCCCGCGACGCCGTGGCCTTCCCCTTTCCGCTTTCCTGCGAACTTCCTGCCCCGATGTACGGTGAATTCAGTCTCTACGGTGTGTTCGTCCCGACCCTGCTCGGGCTGATGCTGCTGGCCTACCTGCTCAAGAGCGGGCTGCGCCTGGTCCTGCAGCGCACCGGCGCCTATCGCCACATCTGGCACCCCGCCCTGTTCAACCTGGCCGTGTACGTGATCGTGCTCGGCGGGTTGTTTTCCCTGATGCGTTGGATGCAATCGTGAACAAGATCCTAAAGCACACCTTCCCGGTCGTCCTGACCGTGGTTGCCGTCATTGCCGCCCTGCTGGTGCTGCGCCACCTGTGGTCGTACTACATGGACGAACCGTGGACCCGCGACGCGCACGTCAGCGCCGACGTGGTCCAGGTCGCGCCGGACGTGTCCGGGCTGGTGGAAGCGGTGAAGGTGGCCGACAACCAGCCGGTGAAGCGCGGCGAGGTGCTGTTCGTGGTCGACCGCGCGCGTTACCAGATCGCGCTGGAACAGGCCCAGGCCACCCTGGGCGAACGCCGCGCCACGCTGGAGCAGCTGCGCCGCGAGATCGCCCGCGACCGCAGCCTGCAGGACCTGGTGGCCACCGAGGACGCCGAAGTGCGCCGCGCCAAGCTGCAGGCCGCGCAGGCCTCCACCGCCACCGCGCAGGCCGCGGTGGACCTGGCCAAGCTCAACCTGGCCCGCACCGAAGTGCGCAGCCCCAGCGACGGCCATGTCAACGACCGCACCGTGCGTGCCGGCGACTACGTCACCGCCGGCCGCCCGGTAATGGCGGTACTGGACACCGGCTCGTTCCGGGTGGACGGCTACTTCGAGGAAACCCGCCTGCGCGGCGTGCATGCCGGGCAGAAGGTCGACATCCGCCTGATGGGCGAGGCGCAGCCGCTGCAGGGCCACGTGCAGAGCATCGCCGCCGGCATCGAGGACCGTTACCGCAGCGAGGGCTCCAGCCTGCTGCCGAACGTGACCCCGGCGTTCGACTGGGTGCGGCTGGCCCAGCGCATCCCGGTGCGCATCCACATCGACAACATCCCCACCGGGGTGAACCTGATCGCCGGGCGCACCGCCACGGTCACCATCGAGCCGGACGCCGCCGCTCCCACCCCCACGCCGGCGCAACCGGCACGGGCGGCCCTGTGAACCGCCCGGCCCTGCACCGCATCGCCTTCGCCCTGGCGCTGACCAGCAGCCTGGCCGCATGCCGCACGGTCGGCCCGGATTACGC
>DGIP01000026.1 GCA_002386405.1 Stenotrophomonas maltophilia | reverse complement strand
GACCGCGCCGAAGCCCTGCGACAGCGCGCCGCCGCCGATGGCCACCGAGGCGTTGCCGCTGGCCGCGCTAAGGTCACCCACCGCCACCGCACCTGCACCGCTGCTGGCGGCATTGCTGCCCACGGCCACCGCGTTGTCGGCCGTCGCCGTGGCATTGAAGCCCACTGCGGTCGCCTCGTTGGCAACCACCGTGCTGCCCGCACCCAGCGCGGTGGCGCCGTTGCCGATGGCGTTGCTGGCTTCACCGGCGGCCAGCGCATCGTCGCCATCGACGAAGGCACCGGCATCGCTGGCATCGCTGCCGCTGGCCTGGAAGTACTTGCTGGTGGTGGCGGCCGCATCGGCCACCGCATTGAGCTGGTCCACGTTCACCGCGTCGGTGCCTTCGGTACCGGCGGCCACGTTGGTGACCTGGCGTTCGCTGCCGGCACTGCCGACCGACACGCTGTCGTCGCGGTCGGCGATGGAATCGGCACCGAGCGCGACGCTGTTTTCGCCTTCGGAGGTCGCGGCATTACCCAGCGCGGTGCTGTTCAGGCCGGGCGACCATGCGCCGCCGCCGACGGCGGTGGAGTAGTTGCCGGAGGCTTCGGTGGGCAACAGGCCGAACAGCGCGCCACCGATGGCCACACTGTTGGTGCCGCTGGCCAGGCTGCCTTGGCCGGTGGCGGTGCTGTACGCGCCGCTGGCTTCGGCGTCGCCGCCGAGCGCCACGCTGTTGGACCCGGTGGCCTGGGCGAAGCTGCCCAGCGCGGTGGCGTTGAACGCCGTGGCGGCGGCATAGCCACCGATCGCGGTGGTGTAGCCGGCGGTCGCTTCCGAGGCGAAGCCGTAGCCGGCCGACAAGGTGCCGCTGACCACGCTTTCGGCGCCGACCGCAGTGGCGCCCGAGCCGCTGGCGGTGCTGTAGTAACCCAGTGCCACCGACTCCTCACCGGCCGCTTCGGACAGCGCGCCGCTGGCGAGGCTGCCTGCGCCGGAGGCGATGCTGGCCGCACCATTGGCGGTGCTCTGCTCACCCGACGCCAGGCTTTCGGCGCCATTGGCGGTCGCGTATTCGGCGGTGGCCTGCGCATCGGCGCCGGTGGCCGTGGCACTGCCCGCGCTGGCCAGTGCATTCAGGCCAACCGCGGTAGCGCCATCGGCCAGGGCGAACGCGCCGCTACCCACGGCCGAGGCACCGGTACCACTGGCGAAGCTGCTGGAACCCACCGCCGTGGCGTAATCGCCATCGGTGGCGGCGTTGGAACCGGCGGCCACGCTTTCCTCGCCACCGGCGACGGCGACGCCATCCCCCGTGGCCTGGAACTTGTCGGTGGCCGCAGTGAGCTGGTCGACGTTCACTGCATCGGTGCCTTCGGTACCGGCCGCGACCTGGGTGATCTGGCGCTGCTGGTCGTCATTGCCGACCGACACCGTGTAGGCACGATCGGCGCGTGCGCCGGCGCCCAGCGCCACCGCGTTGGCGGCACTGGCGTTGCTGCCGGCACCGATGCCGATGGCGCTTTCACCGCCGGCCACCACGTTGGTGCCGATGGCGATGGTGTTGATGCTGTTGCCCAGGGCCTGGTAGCCCACCGCGATGCTGTTGTCGCCGTAGCCGAACGCACCACGGCCGAGTGCGGTGGAGCTGTTGCCGCGCGCCCAGCTGTTGTAGCCGACCGAGGTGGCCCCGCTGCCATCGGCCCACGCCGCATAGCCCACGGCGGTGGCATTGGCCTCGGTGGCCCACGCACTGGAACCGAACGCGGTGGCCCCATCGTTGGTGGCCCACGCATAGGCACCGGTCGCGGTGCTTTCGCTGCCGCTGGCGAAGGCGTTGTCGCCCTGCGCAACGCTGTATTCACCGGTGGCGCGCGACTTGTAGCCCTGTGCCAGGCTGTTGTCGCCGGTGGCCTGTGCGCCGCTGCCGTAGGCGTTGCTGAGCGCGCCGGTGGCCTGCGCACCCGCGCCGACCGCGACGGCATCCTGCGCGGCGGTGGTACCGACCGTCACCGCGTTGCCGTCGGCATCGACGATCGGCGAGTTGTACTGGTCGTAGGCCTGGCCGACGCCACCTATGGCGACGCTGCCGTTGCCCGTGGCGGCGACATTGCGGCCCACGGCCACCGTGTCATCGCCGACCGCGGATGCACCGTTGCCCACCGAGGTGGCGCCTGCGCCGATGGCATTGCTGGCCTCGCCTGCGGCGAGCGCGCCATCGCCATCGGCGAACGCGCCGACGTCGCTGTCCTGCGAGGCGTTGGCCTTGAAGCGGTGGGCGGTGCCGTCTGCGGTCTCGGCGACGGCATCCAGCTGCGCCTTGTTGACCGCGTCGGTGGCTTCGCTGCCGGCGGCGACATGGGTGATCTGGCGTTCGTTGCCGACGTCGCCGACCGACACCGTGTTGTCGCGCACGGCGGTGGAGTTGGCGCCCAAGGCGACGCTGTTGGCGCCGCGTGCGGTGCTGTAGAAGCCCACCGCCGTGCTCAGTTCACCGCTGGCCCAGCTTTCCGCACCCAGCGCGGACGCGCCTTCGCCCGGTGCGTAGGCGAAGTAGCCCACGGCGGTAGCTTCCGTGCCCGAGGCTTCGCTGAGCGTGCCATTGGCCACGGCGTAGTCGCCGCTGGCGATGGCACCCGCACCCACGGCGGTAGCGGCTTCGCCGCTGGCCTGGGTCTGCACGAAGAAGCCCAGGCCGGGAATCAGGTCGGCCGGGCCGCCGATGGCGGTGCTGCTGGTGCCGGCGGCCACGCTCTGGGTGCCCACGGCGGTGGCGTAATCGCCGGTGGCGTTGGCCACCGCGCCGAACGCGGAAGACTGTGCACCGGCGGCGTATGCGCCTACCCCGTACGACGAAGCAGCGAAACCGGATGCTTCAGCGCTGGCGCCAACGGCGGTACCGCCGACGCCGGCGCTGGTCGCACCGGTATCGACCGGCACGCCGCCGTTGGTGATCAGCGGGTTGCCGTCTTCATCGACGGCGGCGCCACCGACGGCGACGCTGCCCGGGCCATTGGCCTGTGCGTTGGTGCCGAAGGCCGCGCTGTTCTGGCCGCTGGCCAGCGCGTTGTAGCCCACGGCCGTGGCGTTCTGCGCAACCGCCGTGGCGCCGCTGCCGAGCGCGGTGGTGCCGTTGCCGAGCGCATTGGTGGCTTCGCCCACGGCCGTGGCGTTGTCGCCGTCGGCAAAGGCGCCGGCATCGCTGTCGGCGCTGCCGGTGACCTGCACGTACTTCGCCGTGGTGCCTGCGACCTCGCCCACTTCGTCCAGCTGGGCCTTGTTGACCGCATCGCCGGCTTCGGTGCCGGCGGCGACGTGGGTGATCTGCCGCTGCAGGCCGTTGTTGTTGCCGACCGACACGGTGTCCACGCGATCGGCATAGGAGCCGGCGCCGAGCGCGACGCTGCCCACTGCCACCGCTGCGGAGTTGGAACCCAGTGCCGCACTGAAGTCGGCGACCGCCGTGCTGAACGCACCCACCGCAATCGACGCTTCGCCACCGCTGCCGGCACCGCGGCCGAGCGAGGTACTGCCTGCGCCGATGGCCAGTGCACCGCCACCGATGGCGGTGGCGCCATCGGCGCTGGCTTCGGCCAGGCCGCCAATCGCCGTTGCCGCGCCGTTTTCACTGGCGGCGAACGCGGACGCGCCGAGCGCTACGTCACCGAGCCCGAACGCCATCGCGCTCTGCCCCACCGCAACGGTGGCGTCGCCGATGGCCAGGCTGTTCTGGCCGAATGCGCTGCCGCCCAGCCCCGCCGCAACGGCATCGCTGCCGACGGCCGTGGTGGCGTTGGCCAGCGCCTGGCTGTTGTGGCCGAGTGCGGTGGCGCCATCGCCGTCGGCGGTGGCATCGGCGCCGGCCGCAAGCGCGCCGTCACCGTCGATGCTGGCTGCATCGCTGTTGTTGTTCTCGCCGTCTGCCTTGAAGTAGCGCGTCGCGCTCGCGGCGGTGGCCGCCACGGTATCCAGCTGCGCCTTGTTCACCGCATCGGTGGCTGCGGTACCGGCGGCCACGTTGGTGACCTGGCGTTCCTTGCCGGCATCGCCGACCGAGACGGTGTTGGCGCGTGCGGCGCGTGAGCCGGCGCCGAGCGCCACGCTGTTGGCCGCCGAAGCGGTGCTGTTGCTGCCGATGGCCACGGCGTTCGCGCCCGACGCGGTCGCATTGCCATCCACCACGCAGCTGTCGATCACGTTGCTGTTGAGCACCACGCAGTTGGCGTTGCCACCCACTTCCACCGACTGCGCATGCGCACCGGAGGGCGCGCCGGCCAAGCCTAATCCCAGCGTCAACGCAATGGCGGCCGAGAGCACGGCGCCACCGCGCGTGTCGGAAGATCGTCGCTGATCGATGACCACGCCCGGGGTCTGGCTGCTGGCGAGTTCGGAGGCAACGACCATCTGCCCCAGTGCTTTGTTCCAGACCTTGCGATAAATCCGATTCATCGATGCGACTCCTGGTTGGCTGGTTTTGGGCAAAGCGACGCCAACGCCGGGCCGCGTGGCCCAACGTCCCCTGGGGGCGTTTTCCGCTTGATTTACTGCGTTGTGCCGGATGGCGCGCTCACGGCGCGATCAACGAACAGAGAACTCGCCATCCTTGCGGTTACTTCCGAACTGAACGATTGCAAACTGAGAACTCAGTGTTAACGCAGGGTTTTCAGAACGTCAAGACTTTGACATTAGAAATTGTTCTAACGCGAGAAGCGTCACAAATTCGGCCATTCATGCGTCGCATTTGTTAGATGCATGTGAGTAACGATCATCACGTGTGAAACGCGATGTAACTCATTGCCGCGTATTGGATCGCGCGTGCTGCACACGTGTATTTTTCACGTGACCTTCACTGATGCGCGCTGCGCGCGCCGTGTTTCCATACGCCTGCGTCGCGAAAGACGCGCACGCACGCGATGGCGCGCTGCGACATCGGCAACGTGTGATGTGAAGACGGATTTGCGCGAATGCGGCGGTGTTGCGTGGGCCGGCAAATGGCCGGCCCTACCCGTTCATCGAGCGTGGTGCGTCAGTTGCACCACACCCGGGCGTTGCGGAACATGCGCAGCCACGGCGAGTCGCCGTTCCAGTCGGCCGGACGCCAGCTCAGGTTCACCGCGCGCGGGGTGCGCTCCGGGTGCGGCATCATGATCGTCACGCGGCCATCGGTGGTGGTCAGGCCGGTGATGCCGTCGGGCGAGCCGTTCGGGTTCAGCGGGTACTGGCTGGCCACGTTGCCGTCGCCATCGACGTACCTCAGCGACACGCGCGCGGCGGCCTGGTCGACTGCGTTGGCGAACACCGCCTGGCCTTCACCGTGCGCCACCGCCACCGGCAGGCGCGAACCGGCCATGCCACGCAGCAGGATCGACGGCGATTCGACGATCTCCAGCAGCGCGGTGCGGGCTTCGAACTGCTCGCTGCGGTTGCGGCGGAACTGCGGCCAGTGCTCGGCACCGGGGATGATGTCCTTGAGCTGGCTCAGCATCTGGCAGCCGTTGCACACGCCCAGCGCAAAGCTGTCCTGGCGGGCAAAGAAGCTGGCAAAGGCATCACGCAGCGCGCTGCGCTCCAGCACCGAGGTGGCCCAGCCGCGGCCGGCACCCAGCACGTCGCCGTAGCTGAAGCCGCCACAGGCGGCCAGGCCGGTGAAGTCGGCAAGATCCACGCGGCCGGCAATCAGGTCGCTCATGTGCACGTCCACGCTGCGGAAGCCGGCGCGTTCGAAGATGTTGGCCATCTCGATCTGGCCGTTGACGCCCTGCTCGCGCAGCACCGCCACGCGCGGACGCGCGCCGGTGTTGATGAACGGCGCGGCCACGTCTTCGTTGAGGTCGAAGCTGAGCTTCGGCTTCAGGCCCGGCGCGGTGAAGCTGCGCGCGATGGCGCGCTCCTGGTCGGCGTTGTCGGGGTTGTCGCGCAGCTTCTGCATGGCGTGGGTGACCGACCACCAGGCATCGAACAGCGCTTCCCAGCGCCACTCCACCAGGCTTTCGCCCTGCAGCGAGACGCGCACCACCGGGGCGGTGGTCGGGCGGGCGATGCGCTGGGCGCATTCGGTCAGTGCATGGCGCTCGACCAGGTCGGCGAAGGCCGCACGGTCTTCGCGGGCGATCTGCACCACCGCACCCAGCTCTTCGTTGAACAGGCTGCGGAACGGGTCATCGCCCCACGCATCCAGGGTGATGTCCAGGCCCTGGCGCGAGGCGAAGGCCATTTCGCACAGCGCGGCGAACGCGCCGCCATCGCTGCGGTCGTGGTAGGCCAGCAGCAGGCCGGACTGGCGTGCATCGCGGATCAGTTCGAAGAACGCACGCAGGCGCTGCGGGTCGTCCAGGTCCGGCACGGCACCGGCAAACGCCGGCAGCGCGCTGTGGTCGGCGTGCACCTGGGCCAGGATCGAACCGCCCAGGCGCTGCTTGCCGGCGCCCAGGCCGATCAGCCACAGCTCGCTGTCGGTCTCGCGGTCCAGCAGCGGGGTCAGCTGGGTGCTGGCATCGGCCACCGGCGCGAACGCGGTGATCACCAGCGACACCGGCGACACCGACTTGTGCGCCTCACCGGCGTCGTGCCACTGCGCCTGCATGGACAGCGAGTCCTTGCCGACCGGGATGCTCAGCTCCAGCTGCGGGCACAGTTCCATGCCCACCGCACGCACCGCGTCGTACAGCAGCGCGTCTTCGCCGTTGTGGCCGGCCGCGGCCATCCAGTTCGCCGAAAGCTTCACGGTTTCCAGCGCATCGACCGGGGCCGCGCACAGGTTGGTGATCGCCTCGCCCACCGCCATGCGCGCCGAGGCGGCGGCATCGAGCAGGGCCAGCGGGGTGCGTTCGCCGATCGACATCGCCTCACCGGCCAGCGTATCGAAGCCGGCCAGGGTGATGGCAACGTCGGACATCGGCAGCTGCCACGGACCGATCATCTGTTCGCGTGCGGTCAGGCCGCCGACGCTGCGGTCACCGATGGTGACCAGGAAGTTCTTCGACGCCACCGACGGGTGCGCGAGCACGCGCAGGCCGGCCTCGTGCAGGTCCAGGCCACCGGTCTTCAGCGCCGGCCAGCGCGGTGCCGGCGGGTGGGCGGTGTCGCGGTGCATCTTCGGCGGCTTGCCGAACAGCACGTCCATCGGCAGGTCGATCGGGGCATCGGCCGGGATGTTGCCGACGGTGGCACCGTAGGCAGATCGGAAGAGCG
>DGIP01000025.1 GCA_002386405.1 Stenotrophomonas maltophilia | reverse complement strand
GTCGACGAGGAGACGGACGCCGCCCGCGGCGTTTGGTAGTGCCGGCCAGGGCCGGCAGGTTCAGCGGCAGGTGCCGACCGTGGGCCGGCACATAGGGAACGTCAATTCAGGGGGGAGGAGTACAGCCGTTCCAGCTTCTGCTTGGCATACAGCTTCTCACGCTTCATCTGGCCCAGAGTTACACCGTCTATCGGAAGTACGCCCAATTCGGCATCCATACACTTCTTGTTCAACTTCTGGTGCCGTTCGTAAAGCGCCTTGAATTCCGGATCACGCTGGCGGCGTGCGTCGATTTCACTCTGGGGCTGACCTTCAAACATGATGAACCTCCTATCGCGTTTACAGCACAAACAAGAACGCCCCGGCCGGTGAGGCACGGGGCGTTGCTTCGGGAGGAGCGCCGGCATCCACCGCGATCACGGCAGAACCCAGGCGCACGACCGGGGTTGCCCGGCCTGCAGACTGCTCTGGTTCGTGCCCTCGATGCATCGGCCCGGCCCTCCAATCGTCCGGGTCGCGGAAGGCCACCCGGACAATCGACCCTACGCCTGCCCAAGGGCCGGTTCAAGGGTTTCGTTTGAAATCGCCGGTGCGCGCCAGTCGAGGTTCAGGCTGAACACGCACTTCAACGAAATTTAAACAAAAACAAGGGCTTGAACGACTCAGGGGGCGATGATGACCTCGGCCGAGCGGGCCTTGGTGGCCGCCGCCTTCTTGCCGCTGACCTGCAGGCGGCTGGCGCTGACGCCGGCCCCCACCAGGGCATCGCGCAGGGCTTCGGCGCGCTGCTGCCCTACCCCGGCGGCGGCATCGTAGGCCTCGATCCGGACCCGACCCTTCTTGCCGATGTTGAGGTACTCGGCCAGCGCCTTGGCCTGGCCCTTGGCCCCGCCCGAGAGCGCGCCCTTGCCACTGGCGAAGGCATCGCCGGCGAAGGTGAACACCTCGCCGCGGCTGTCGAACTTCGACCCCGGCAGCTTGCTGCCCGAGACCAGCTCGGCCTCTTCGCGGGCCAGCTTGGCCGCGTTCTGCTGGGCCGCGCTCAGCCGCGCGGTCTGCTTGCCGGCCACGCTGGTCAGCGCGGTTTCGGCATCCTGGCGGGCCAGCGCTTCGGTTTCGGCGGCCAGGCGCAGGCGTTCGGATTCCTCGGCCTGGATCTGGGCCTGCACGCGCAGTCGCTCGCTTTCCTGGCGGGCACGCTGGGCATCGCGGCGGCTGGCTTCGATCAGCAGGTCGCTGCGGGTGCGCTCGAGCTGGCTCACTTCGCGCTTGGCCAGCGCGGCACGCACGCTGGTTTCGGCGATTTCGACCCGGCGGTCGGCCAGGTAGCGGGCCTGGTCCACGTCGCGGCGCTTGGCGTTGGCCAGCGCGGCGATGGCCTGCTGGGCCTGCAGGCGCTCATAGGCGGCCAGCTCGGACGCATCCGGGTTGGCCTGGATCGCCATCAGGCGCTGGGTAAGCTGGGCCACGGCCGGGTCTTCGGCGGCGCCGGCCAGCGGCGACAGGGCCAGGCCGAGGGCCAGCAGCAGGGGCGAGATGCGCAGGGCGGCAGGCTTCATCGGCGGTCCTCCCCGGCGGCAAGCTGGCGTTCGAGCTGGGTCACCTCGTTGCGGCGCAGCTGCAGCTGGGCGGTGGCGGTGGCCTCCTCGCTGCGGGCGCGGGCCAGGTCGGCATCGGCGGTGACCATCACCGGGCGGCGGTCGCGCAGGTCCACCCAGGCATTCAAGGTGCCGGTGCCCTGCTGCAGGGCCACGCCGCCGAACTGCAGCAGCGACGACCACGCACGGAAGTCGGCCGGGTCGGCGGCCAGCCAGGCCTGCCCGTTGCCGTGGGCGCGATCGAAGTCCACCACTGCGGTCAGCGGCGCGGCGTTGAGATCGGCCCACGCGCGCGCGCCCACCGCCAGCCGCTGCCCGTTCACCCGCAGCCGCAGGTCGATGCGCGGCAGCTCGGTCTGTACGTTCAACGACGGCGCATCCACCCGCAGCCGGCCGCCGATGACCTGCAGTTCGCCCAGCCGGCGCAGGGTATCCAGCGGATCGCCGCCGGCCCTGGATTGCGGCAGCCCCTGTACCGACCAGCGGCCATCCGGCGCGCGCTGCAGCACCAGCGCCAGGCCGCGCAGGCGCAGCTCGGTCAGCGAACGGCCCGGCAGCAACCCGGAATACATCGAGACCTGTACTTCAGCCTCGCCGATGCGCAGCCCCTCGCCTTCGCCGATGCGCAGGCCCTTCAGCGCCAGCAGCGGCCCACGCCGGGTCCAGCGCGTCTGCAGCTGGTCGAAACGCACCGGCTGCCCGGCACGCGCACTCAACCACCCGGCCACCTTGTCCGGGTGCCGTTCGGCCAGCGGCAGCAGCTGGCTGACGCTGCCCACCAGCACCGCCACGCATACCAATACGATCGCCATGGCATAGACAGCATGGCGGCGAATCCTTCGCAGTCGCAGGCGCAGCGGCGCGCTCATCGGTGCCCGCAGGCGCCGGCGCACCACTGCGCGGGCCGGCTCAGGTCACAGCAGCACGACATCGAACTGCTCCTGCAGGTACTGCTCGTCAGCCTGGAACCGGATCGACTTGCCGAGGAATTCCTCCAGTTCGGCCACCGCCGAGGATTCCTCATCGGTGATCCGCGCCACGACCTTGGACGAGGCGATCACCAGCAGGCGTGCGGCATCGAACTGGCGCACCGCCCGGGTGATCTCACGGAAGATTTCGTAGGTGACCGTTTCGGCGGTCTTGATCGACCCGCGCCCGCTGCATTCCGGGCACGGCTCGGACAGCTGGCGCTCCAGGCTTTCCACGGTGCGCTTGCGGGTCATTTCGACCAGCCCCAGCGGCGAGAACTCATAGACCGTGGTCTTGGCATGGTCGCGCGCCAGCGCCTTTTCCAGGGTGCGCAGCACCTGGCGGCGGTGTTCGGCGTCATCCATGTCGATGAAGTCGATGATGATGATCCCGCCCAGGTTGCGCAGGCGCAGCTGGCGCGCCACCGACTGCGCGGCCTCGAGGTTGGTGCGGAACACCGTTTCCTCCAGGTTGCGCTGGCCCAGGAACGAGCCGGTGTTGACGTCGATGGTGGTCATCGCCTCGGTCTGGTCGATCACCAGGTAGCCGCCGGATTTGAGCGGCACCTGCTTGTCCAGCGCGCGGCCGATCTCGTCCTCCACCCCGAACATGTCGAAGATCGGGCGGTCGCCGCTGTACAGCTCCAGCTTCTCGGCCAGCACCGGCATGTACTTGGCCACGAAGGCCTGCAGCTGGGTGAAGGTCTCCTTGGAGTCCACCTTCACCTTGTCCACGTCCTTGCGGATCAGGTCGCGCACCGAACGCAGCGGCAGGCTCAGGTCTTCATAGATCACGCTGCACGGGGCCGCCTCGCGGCCGCGGCGCTCGACCACGTTCCAGACCCGCGACAGGTAGGCGATGTCTTCGGCAATCGCCTCGGCCGGCTGGCCTTCGGCGTTGGTGCGCACGATGTAGCCGTAACCGCCGTGCTGGGCCGACAGCTCGGTGACCAGCGTCTTGAGCCGGGCACGCTCGGCCTCGTCCTCGATCCGCGCCGATACCCCGACCACCTTGGACTGCGGCAGCAGCACCATGTAGCGCGAGGGAATGCTGATCTGGGTGGTCAGGCGCGCACCCTTGGTGCCGATCGGGTCCTTGACCACCTGCACCACGATGTCCTGGCCGTCGCGCAGAAGCTCCACGATCGGCACCGACGACGGCGGCGGCAACGTGGTGCCCTCGGTATCGGGGCTGGCCACCGGGGCCGGGCGCACCACGTCGTTGGCGTGCAGGAACGCGGCACGCTCCAGCCCGACCTCGACGAAGGCCGCCTGCATGCCGGGCATCACCCGCTGCACCTTGCCCTTGTAGATGTTGCCCACCACCCCGCGGCGCCAGCCACGCTCGATGTGCAGTTCCTGCAGCATGCCGTTTTCGATGACCGCCACGCGGGTTTCGCGTGGGGTGACGTTGACCAGGATTTCTTCAGACACGGGCGACTCCCTTCGATTCAAACGCCTGCAGCAACTGCTCGGTCTGTTGCAGGGGCAAGCCCATGACACCCGAATAGCTTCCCGCCAGGTGGCGGATATAACGTTCGGCCCCGCCCTGGATGGCGTAGGCCCCGGCCTTGCCCATCGGCTCGCCGCTGGCCACGTAGGCGGCAATGGCCGCCGCGTCCAGCGCGATGAAGCTCACCTCCGACACCACCATCACCGCCTGCTCGGCGCCGTCGGCGACCAGCGCCGCGGCGGTCATCACCTGGTGGGTGCGGCCGGACAACCGGCGCAGCATGGCGGCGGCATCGGCCGCGTCGACCGGCTTGCCGAACACCTCGCCGTCCAGCACCACCTCGGTGTCCGCGCCCAGCACCACCGCGTCCGGGTCGCCGGCCACCAATGCCAGCCCGGCACGGGCCTTGTCGATGGCCACGCGCCGTACGTAGTCCTGGGCGGTTTCCCCGGCGGCCCGTACTTCGGGCACGTCCAGGTCCAGCGCGCGGAACGGTCGGTCCAGGCGCGCCAGCAGTTGGGTTCAGATCGGAAGAGCG
>DGIP01000024.1:9492-10054 GCA_002386405.1 Stenotrophomonas maltophilia | reverse complement strand
CGGCGCGAATTCGGCCGACAGCTCGGCGCGCGCCGCGCCGTGGCGGACCACGCCGCTGTCGGCGCGCAGCCCGGACAGGAAGCCCAGCGCGTCGACCATCAGCGACTTGCCTGCGCCGGTCTCGCCGGAAACCACGGTCATGCCCGCGCCGAACTCCAGTTCGGTGGCACGGACAACGGCAAAATCCTTGATCGATAGATGTTTAAGCATGGTCTTGGGTTCTTGAGCCGCGCAACGCTAGCATGGGTGGGGCAGGCAGTGTTCCTGCCATTATCCAACGTTGCGTCTCACAGGTTGATTCCATGCACCCTTCCGCGCCCCATCTTGCACCGCGTGCCCGCCACCTGCTGCGGACGTTGATCGCGCGCCACATCCAGGATGGCGAGCCGGTCGGTTCGCAGACCCTGGCGCGGTTGGCCGGGCTGGATGTCAGCCCGGCCACCATCCGCAACATCCTGGGGGACCTGGAAGACCTGGGCCTGCTCAGCTCGGCGCACGTCTCGGCCGGCCGGGTGCCCACCGCGCACGGCTACCGGGTGTTCGTCGACAGCCTGGTCAAGAT
>DGIP01000024.1:0-9283 GCA_002386405.1 Stenotrophomonas maltophilia | reverse complement strand
GTCGACAGCCTGGTCAAGATGCAGCCGCCCGGCGAAAGCGAGCTGAGCCGCCTGCGCAGCGAGCTGTCCAGTGGCGCCGGCACCCAGGCGCTGCTCGGCAGTGCCTCGGAGCTGCTCTCGGCGATGAGCCATTTCGTCGGCGTGGTCGGCGCGCCACGGCGCGAACAGTTCGCGTTCCGCCACATCGATTTCGTGGCGCTGGACGCACGCCGGGTGCTGGCCATCCTGGTGTTTGCCGACAATGAAGTGCAGAACCGGGTGATCGAGCCCAAGCGCAGCTGGGAGCCGGCCGAGCTGGAGAAGGTGGCCAACTACCTCAACGCCCATTGCGCCGGCCGCCCGCTGGCCGAGATCCGCGCCACCCTGCTGGTCGAACTGCGCCAGGCGCGCACGGAAATGGAGCAGCTGCTGGCGCACAGCGTGGAGCTGGCCGAACAGGCGATGGCGCCGCCGGCCGACGACATGGTGCTGGCCGGGCAGACCCGGCTGATGGGGGTGCAGGACCTGTCGGACCTGGACCGCCTGCGCGAGCTGTTCGACCTGTTCGCCAGCAAGCGCGAGATCCTGCAGCTGCTCGAGCGCACCATCCAGGCCCCGGGCGTGCGCATCTTCATCGGCGAGGAGACCGGCGTGATGCCGCTGGAGAACATCTCGCTGGTCACCGCCCCGTACTCGGCCGGCGGCCAGGTGCTGGGCGTGCTGGGGGTGATCGGGCCCAAGCGGATGGCCTACGACCGCATGATTCCGCTGGTGGAGGCCACCGCCCAGGTGCTCGGCGCGGCCCTGGATGCCCCCGCTGGGGGCGGATTGTCCCGGGATCGCACCTAAACACGCCCGCAGCTCTTGAATCGGGTCCGGCCGCCCACATTGGGGTGGGTGGAGGCGGAGAGTCACCGCCAAGGATCCGGAAATGAACCAAGATCAGCCTGATATCGCATCCCAGACCCCGGCCGGCGACGCCGCCACGGGCGATTCCCTGCAGCAGCAGCTGGACAGCCTGCACAACGAAGTGGCCCTGCTCCGGTCCGAGTCGCTGCGTGAGCGCGCCGACCTGGACAACCAGCGCAAGCGCGTGGCCCGCGACGTCGAACAGGCGCGCCGCTTCGCCAACGAAAAGCTGCTGGGCGAGCTGCTGCCGGTGTTCGACAGCCTGGACGCCGGGCTCAATGCCGCCGGCGCCGAACCCAGCCCGCTGCGCGAAGGCCTGGAGCTGACCTACAAGCAGCTGCTCAAGGTCGCCGCCGACAACGGCCTGACCCTGCTGGACCCCACCGGCCAGACCTTCAACCCCGAACACCACCAGGCCATCAGCCAGGTCGACGCGCCCGGCGCGGCGCCGGGCAGCGTGGTCCAGGTGTTCCAGAAGGGCTACCTGCTCAACGACCGCCTGCTGCGGCCGGCCCTGGTCGTAGTGGCGCGGGACTGACCTGAACGCGTTTGGCCGCCATCGGACACAGCGTTCGATGGATGGGTTGAAAGTGTCATCAGCGTCCCACACATCCCATTCATAACCCGGCAGCTGCCGGATGTTCCCAAATATTTCAGGAGTCTCCCCATGGGCAAGATCATTGGTATCGACCTCGGCACCACCAACTCGTGTGTGGCGATCATGGACGGCGGCAAGGCCCGCGTCATCGAAAACTCGGAAGGCGACCGCACCACGCCGTCCATCGTCGCCTACACCAAGGATGGCGAAGTGCTGGTGGGTGCCTCGGCCAAGCGCCAGGCCGTCACCAACCCGAAGAACACCTTCTACGCCGTCAAGCGCCTGATCGGCCGCAAGTTCACCGACGCTGAAGTCCAGAAGGACATCGCGCACGTGCCTTACGGCATCCTGGCCCACGACAACGGCGATGCCTGGGTGCAGACCAGCGATGCCAAGAAGATGGCGCCGCAGGAAATCTCCGCGCGCGTGCTGGAAAAGATGAAGAAGACGGCCGAAGCCTTCCTGGGCGAGACCGTCACCGAAGCGGTCATCACCGTGCCGGCCTACTTCAACGACAGCCAGCGCCAGGCGACCAAGGACGCCGGCCGCATCGCGGGCCTGGAAGTCAAGCGCATCATCAACGAGCCGACCGCTGCTGCCCTGGCCTATGGCCTGGACAAGGGTGACGGCAAGGACCGCAAGATCGTCGTGTACGACCTGGGCGGCGGCACCTTCGACGTGTCGATCATCGAAATCGCCAACGTCGACGGTGAGAAGCAGTTCGAAGTGCTGGCCACCAACGGCGACACCTTCCTGGGCGGCGAAGACTTCGACAACCGCGTCATCGAATACCTGGTGGACGAGTTCAACAAGGACCAGGGCATCGACCTGCGCAAGGATCCGCTCGCCCTGCAGCGCCTGAAGGATGCGGCCGAGCGCGCCAAGATCGAGCTGTCGACCAGCCAGCAGACCGAAGTGAACCTGCCGTACGTCACCGCCGATGCATCCGGTCCGAAGCACCTGAACATCAAGCTGACCCGCGCCAAGCTGGAAGCGCTGGTCGAAGACCTGATCAAGAAGTCGATCGAGCCGTGCCGCATCGCCCTGAACGATGCCGGCCTGCGTTCGAGCGACATCAGCGAAGTGATCCTGGTCGGCGGCCAGACCCGCATGCCGAAGGTGCAGCAGGCCGTGACCGAGTTCTTCGGCAAGGAACCGCGCAAGGACGTCAACCCGGACGAAGCCGTGGCACTGGGTGCGGCGATCCAGGGCGGCGTGCTCGGCGGCGACGTCAAGGACGTGCTGCTGCTGGACGTGACCCCGCTGTCGCTGGGCATCGAAACCATGGGCGGTGTGTTCACCAAGATCATCGAGAAGAACACCACCATCCCGACCAAGGCTTCGCAGGTGTTCTCCACCGCCGAAGACAACCAGTCGGCCGTGACCGTGCACGTGCTGCAGGGTGAGCGCGAACAGGCCCGTTACAACAAGTCGCTGGCCAAGTTCGACCTCTCCGGCATCGAGCCGGCCCCGCGCGGCCTGCCGCAGGTGGAAGTGTCCTTCGACATCGACGCCAACGGCATCCTGCACGTGTCGGCCAAGGACAAGAAGACCAACAAGGAACAGAAGGTCGAGATCAAGGCCGGTTCGGGTCTGTCCGAGGACGAGATCGCGCGCATGGTCGCCGACGCGGAAGCCAACCGCGAAGAAGACAAGAAGTTCCACGAGCTGGTCCAGGCCCGCAACCAGGCTGACGCGCTGATCCACGGTACCCGTACCGCGATCAACGAACACGGCAGCAAGGTCGGTGGCGAAGTGATCGGCAAGGTCGAATCGGCCCTGGCCGACCTGGAAACCGCGATGAAGGGTGACGACAAGGCCCAGATCGAAGCCAAGTCGAAGGTGCTGGAAGAAGCCGGCCAGTCGCTGTTCGCGGCCTCGGCTGCGGCCGAGCAGGGCGGCGGCGCCCCGGGTGCCGATGCCGGTGCCGGCAACAACGGCGGCGCGCAGGACGACGTGGTGGACGCCGAGTTCACCGAAGTAAAGGACGACAAGAAGTCCTGATCCGGACGCCAGACGGGACGTTGCGCAGGCAACGTCCCGTCGTTTCCATTAGATCCTGACAGCCGTGCCGCGGCATGTCGGGGATGAATCCCGACCGCCGGAACCCGATTCAAACCATGAGCAAGCGCGATTATTACGAAGTGCTGGGTGTTACCCGCACGGCGACCGAAGAAGAACTGAAGAAGGCCTATCGCCGTTGCGCGATGAAGCACCACCCTGACCGCAACCCCGGCGACAGCGCCGCCGAAGCGGCCTTCAAGGAGTGCAAGGAAGCCTACGAAACCCTGTCCGACGCCAACAAGCGCCGCATGTACGATGCGCACGGCCACGCGGCCTTCGAGCACGGCATGGGCGGCGGTGGCGGCCCGGGTGGCCCGGACATGGGCGACATCTTCGGCGACATCTTCGGCAACATCTTCGGTGGTGCCGGTGGTGGTCCGCGCCAGGCGCGTCGCGGTGCCGACATCGGCTACGTGATGGAGCTGGACCTGGAAGAAGCGGTGCGTGGCATCGAGCGCCGCATCGAGATTCCGACCCTGGCCGAGTGCGACGACTGCCACGGCAGCGGTTCGGACGACGGCAAGGTGGAAACCTGCAGCGTGTGCCGTGGGCAGGGCCAGGTGCGCATCCAGCGTGGCATCTTCGCCATGCAGCAGGCCTGCCACAACTGCAACGGCCGCGGCCAGATCATCCAGAACCCCTGCAAGACCTGCCACGGCAATGGCCGGGTAGAGGAAGACAAGGTGTTGTCGGTCAAGGTGCCCGCGGGCGTCGACACCGGCGACCGCATCCGCCTGGCGGGCGAGGGTGAGGCCGGCCCGGCCGGCACGCCGCCGGGCGACCTGTACGTGGAAGTGCGGGTGCGCGAGCACGCCATCTTCCAGCGCGATGGCGACGACCTGCACTGCGAAGTGCCGATCCGCATCTCGCAGGCCGCGCTGGGCGATACCGTGCGCGTGGCCACCCTGGGCGGCTATGCGGAAATCCGCATTCCGGCCGAAACCCAGACCGGCAAGCTGTTCCGCCTGCGCGGCAAGGGCGTGCGTTCGGTGCGCAGCCGCAGCGAAGGCGACCTGTACTGCCGCGTGGTGGTGGAAACCCCGGTCAACCTGACCACCGAGCAGCGCAAGCTGCTGGAGCAGTTCGAAACCACCTTCACCGGCGAAGAAGCGCGCAAGCATTCGCCGAAGTCGGCGACCTTCATCGATGGCGTGAAGGGTTTCTGGGATCGCATGACCTCGTAAGCGGTTGGTTCCATCGGTAACGAAAACGCCGGGCACGTCCCGGCTTTTTCGTGGCTGCGATTCAGCCGGCAGGTACCGACCGTTGGTCGGTAGGCTCTAAAATGAGCCATGAACGATACCCTCGAAAGCCACCTGGTCCATGGGCGCCGCCAGCGCCCGGACGGTCCGTCGCCGGTCGACGTCATCTCGGTTCAATCGCAGCTGGTCTATGGCCACGCCGGCAACAGCGCGGCGGTGCCGCCGCTGCGCGCGCTGGGCGTGCGCGTGGCCGAAGTGCCGACCACGCTGCTGAGCAATGCGCCGTTCTATCCCACCACGCGCGGCCGCGTGCTGCCGGCCG
Organism: Stenotrophomonas maltophilia; assembly: GCA_002386405.1. GTDB lineage: Bacteria > Pseudomonadota > Gammaproteobacteria > Xanthomonadales > Xanthomonadaceae > Stenotrophomonas > Stenotrophomonas maltophilia_AD. Next base: position 4,209 of record DGIP01000024.1, on the reverse strand, counting down.
ACTGGTTCGCCGACCTGCTTTTGGGCGCCAGCGAACGCGGCCTGCCGGCGCGCGCGAAGATGCTGGTGTCCGGCTATTTCGGCAGCGTCGGCAATGGTGCGGCGTTCGCCGACTGGCTGGACACGGTGCTGCCCGCGTCGCCGCAGCTGCGCTACTGCCTGGACCCGGTGATCGGCGATACTCACACCGGTCCCTACGTGGAGCCGGGCCTGGAAACCATCTTCGCCGAGCGCCTGCTGCCGCATGCCTGGCTGGTCACGCCGAATGCGTTCGAGCTGGGCCGGCTGACCGGCATGCCGAGCCTGGCCGAAGCCGATGCCATCGCCGCCGCGAAGGCACTGCTGGCGCGCGGGCCGGAATGGGTGCTGGCGCACAGCGTGGGTGGCGACCCGGGCGAGCTGGTCACGCTGGCGGTCAGCCGCGAGGCGATCTGGCGCTGGTCTTCGCCGCACCTGCCGGTGGACGTGGCCGGTACCGGCGATGTGCTGATGTCGCTGCTGGTCGCGTTCCTGCTGCGTGGTGAGCGCTTCGAGCAGGCGCTGTCGCGGTCGATCTCCGGCGTGCATGCCGCGCTGGAGGCCACCCTGGCCAACGACCACGAAGAATTCGACGTGCTGGCCGCCGCACCGGCCGCGTTGGCGCAGCCGCACCGCTTCCGCGCCGAGCGGCTGGCGTGAGCCTGCGCCCGGTTGTCGGCATCGTCGGCAGCGCCGGCGCCTATGGGCGCTGGCTGCGCACGTTCCTGGCGCAGCGCCTGGGGCTGGAAGTGATCGGGCATGATCCGGCCGATCCGCAGTCGGACGATCCGGAAACACTGCTGGAGCGCGCGGACGTGCTGGTGTTCTCCGCGCCGATCCGGCACACGCCTGCCTTGATCGCCGATTACGTGACCCGTTCGGCCGGTCGCGAAGCTGGCCGGCTGTGGCTGGATGTGACCTCGGTGAAGAGCGAGCCGGTGGCTGCGATGCTGGCCTCGCAGGCCGAGGTGGTCGGCCTGCATCCGATGACCGCACCGCCCAAGGCGCCCACGCTGAAGGGCCGGGTGATGGTGGTGTGCGAAGCGCGCCTGTCGCACTGGCAGCCATGGGTGAACGAGCTGTGCGCGGCGCTGGAAGCGGAGTGCGTGCGCGCCACGCCCGAGCACCACGACCAGGTGATGGCGCTGGTGCAGGCCATGGTGCATGCCACCCACCTGGCCCAGGCGGGGGTGCTGCGCGAGTACGCGCCGCTGCTGGGCCCGCTGTCGGAGCTGATGCCGTACCGCTCGGCCTCGTTCGAACTGGATACGGCGATCATTGCCCGCATCCTCTCGCTCAACCCGGCCATCTACGAGGACATCCAGTTCGGCAACCCGCACGTGGCGCCGATGCTGGACCGCCTGCTGGGCCAGCTGCACGCGCTGCGCCGGCAGGTGGAGCAGGGCGATGATGCCGCGCGCGCTGCGTTCCGTGAGCGGCTGCTGCTGGATAACCGCGAGCACCAGGGCAAGGCGCTGCTGGAAGCGGGCAATTACACCTTTGAACGCGTGGGCTACCTGCTGGCCGACCTGACCGAGCGCAACGCGATCAGCGTGCACCTGCCGGAGGATCGCCCGGGTTCACTGCGTGAGCTGCTGCATGTGTTCGAGCGGCACGGGGTCAGCCTGGCCTCCATCCATTCTTCGCGCACCCCAGGTGGCGAAGTGCATTTCCGGATGGGCTTCGTGGCCGGCAGCGACCTGGACGCGCTGCAGCGGGCGGCGGTGGAAATCGACGCCACTGGCATCGGGCGGGTGCTGCCGCGCTGACAGCTTGTCGCATTCATCCACAGGGAGTGTGGATGAAATGCGGACAAGCATGTGGATAACCGTGCGCAGCCCCCGTGGGGCAACGCTGTCAAGATGGGTGGCGATTAATTGACCAGTCAGGTGGTCAGGGTGAGCTCGCCACCGCTGGTCCGGTAAATCCGACCCTCACGGACCAGATGACGGCCATCGGCCAATTCGTAACGGACATGCGGGTCGGCGGCGGTATCGCCGGCCTCGTCCTTGAATTCGATGACCACATGGTCTTCGCCATTGGCATCGGTCGCGGGAAACTGACGGAACGACATCAAACACCTCCTGCAGCAGGTTCATGGGGCGCTGCCACCATGCAACCTGCCGCGTTATCGGTGCGTCATCAATCGATGAACTGCAGCTTGGCCAGTTCAGCGTACAGCCCACCTTCGGCCAGCAGCTCGGCGTGGGTGCCCTGCGCGACGATCCGCCCGTGGTCCATCACCACGATGCGGTCGGCCTTGAGCACGGTGGCCAGCCGGTGCGCGATCACCAGCGTGGTGCGGCCGGCCATCAGGCGCTCCAGCGCCTGCTGCACCGCACGTTCGCTTTGCGCGTCCAGTGCGCTGGTGGCCTCGTCCAGCAGCAGGATCGGCGCGTCCTTGAGCAGCGCACGCGCGATCGCGATGCGCTGCTGCTGGCCACCGGACAGGCGCGCACCGCGCTCGCCCAGTTCGCTCAGGTAGCCATCGGGCAGTGCCTGCAGGAACTCGTCGGCCTCGGCGGCTTCCGCAGCACGCTGCACCTCTTCGTTGCTGGCTTCCAGGCGGCCGTAGCGGATGTTCTCCAGCGCGCTGCTGGCAAACAGCGTGGGCTGCTGCGGCACCAGTGCCATCTGTGCGCGCAGCTGCGCCGGATCGACCCTGCGCACGTCCACGCCATCCACCAGCACGCTGCCAGCGGCAGGATCATGGAAGCGCAGCAGCATCGACAGCACCGTGCTCTTGCCGGCGCCGGAGGGCCCTACCAGCGCCACGGTTTCGCCCGGGCGCACATGCAGGTCGAAGTGGGCCAATGCCGCGGTGTCAGGGCGCTGTGGGTAATGGAAGACCACGTCCTGGAAGCGGATCTCGCCGCGCAGCGGGTGCGGCAACGGCAACGGATCACGCGGCGCGGTGATTTCGATGTCTTCGTGCAGCAGCTCGGCGATGCGGCCCATGCCGCCGGACGCGCGCTGCAGTTCATTCCATACCTCGGCCAGCGCACCGACCGAGCCACCGCCGATCAGCGCGTACAGCACGAACTGGCCCAGGGTGCCGGCGGTCATGCGGCCGTCGTTGACGTCATGCGCACCCAGCCACAGCACGCCCACGATGGCACCGAACACCAGCACGATGGCGGTGGCCGTCACCAGCGACTGCGCGCCGATACGGCGCCGCGCGGCGCGGATCGATTCGGCCAGTGCTTCGTTGAAGCGGTTGCGTTCATACGGTTCGCGCGCGTGCGCCTGCACCGTGCGCACCGCCCCCAGCGTTTCGGCGGCCAGGCTGTTGGCATCGGCGATGCGGTCCTGGCTGGCGCGCGAAATGCCGCGCACGCGCCGCGCCCCGATCACGATCGGCAGCACCGCCAGCGGAATGCCGACCAGCGACCATGCGGCCAGGCGCGGGCTGGTCACGAACAGCATCACCAGGCTGCCCACCACCGTGACGCTGCTGCGCAATGCCACCGACATCGTGGAGCCGATCACGCTGCGCAGCAGTTCGCTGTCGGCGGTCAAGCGCGACACAAGCTCGCCGCTGCGACTGCGGTCGTGGAAGCCCGCGCCCAAGGATATCAGGTGGGCATACAGGCGGCTGCGCAGGTCGGCCACCACCTTCTCGCCCAGCAGCGAGACGAAGAAGAAGCGCGCCGCCGTGGCCAGCCCCAGCACCACCGCCACCAGCAACAGCAGGGCGAACGCGCGGTTGATCTGCCCGTTGCCGCTGAAGCCGTGGTCGATCATCAGCTTCACCGCCGGCGGCAGGCTCAGCGTGGCGGTCGAGGAGACCGCCAGCGCTACCAGCCAGGCCGTGAACAGCCCGCCGTGCCGGCGCACGAACGGCCACAGCGTGCCCAGGCTGCCAAGGCGGCGCAGCGCGGGTTCCGGTGCGGAAGTGGGTTCAGTCATGGACAAGGCCTGGTTCGGTGCGCGAATGCACGCGGATACGATCACGGGTGGCGTCGCGCAGGCGGGTTTTCAACGGGTCGGCCTGATCGGCGGGAAGGCGGACGTGCAGTTCCACGCCCGAGGCGGTGAACGTTTCGTCCAGTTTTTCGGCCAGGTGCGCCGCCAATGCGGCATGCAAAGCACCCAGGTCCTCGAATGCGGCCTGCACGGTCAGCTCGGTCAGCGCCACCAGCGGCAGCCGTGGCGCGGTGCGCAGGCACTCGGCGGCGGTGCCGCCATAGGC
>DGIP01000084.1:1425-4078 GCA_002386405.1 Stenotrophomonas maltophilia | reverse complement strand
GCCTGCAGGCCGAAACGCCGGTGGCGACGGCGCCGGCCGCCCCGGTGGCGGTGCCTGCGCCCAAGCCGAAGGCCAAGCCGGTGCGCAGCCACAAGGTTGGCAAGGGTGAGACCCTGGGCCGGATCGCCGACAAATTCAATTGCGATGTGCGCGAACTGGCGAAGGCCAACGGGCTCAAGGCCCCGGCCTATGCATTGCGGCAGGGCCAGTCGATCAAGCTGCAGGGCTGCGGTAAATAACTTCCGAGGAACACTGATGGATATCACCGCAATCAACGAGATGTTCGCCAACATCCGTGAGAACACCGACTGGGACCTCAATGGCAACCTGGTGTGGGGCTATTTCTTCGTCAACACCACGCCGGAGCCGCTGCACGGGCTGGCCAAGGTGCTGGAGGAGGCGGGTTACACCGTGGTCGAGGTGTTCGAGCCTGAGCTGGAAGAGGATGAAGCGCCGTACCACGTACTGCACGTGGAGCGGGTGGAAACCCACAGCGAGGCCTCGCTGGACGTGCGCAACCAGGAGCTTCAGGCGCTGGCCGAAGCCAACGGGGTGGAAGATTACGACGGGATGGATGTAGGGCCCGTCGAGTTCGCGCACGGCGCGGGCAATGCCTGAAAAAAAACGCCCCGCAGATGCGGGGCGTTTGTTTTATTGCGCCTGGGGGCGTAGAGCCACGCCCTGCGTGGCTGCCCTCAACGAAGGGTGGCCAACGCCTGCCCCAGTTGCACGGCATGTTCGGCATCCAGGTGCGGGGCGAAATCGGCCACGCCCGGCGGCAGCAGCACGATCACCGTCGAGCCGTAATTGAAGCGCGCCATTTCGGCGAAACGCTCCAGGGTGATGCCCTTGCCGCGGTAATCCTTGCGGGTGATGGTGTCGCCATAGGCCGGGATCTCTTCGCCGCCCCATACCGTTTCCACGCCCGACACCAGCAGCGCGCCGACCATCACCTGCACCATCGGGCCGAAGTCGGTATCGAAGTGGCACACCAGCCGCTCATTGCGGGCGAACAGCCCCGGGACCTTGTTGACCGCCGCCGGGCCCACGCTGAACAGGCGGCCCGGCACGTGCACGGTCTCGCGCAGCGTACCGGTCCACGGCATGTGCACGCGGTGGTAGTCCTTCGGCGAAAGGTACACCGTGGCGAACAGGCCGTGGTGGAACACCTCGGCATCGGCCGCATCGCCCAGCAGCTCGGCGGCGGTGAACGACTGGCCCTTGGCCTGGAAGATGCGCCCGTCTTCAATGGCGCCCAGCTGGCTGATCCTGCCGTCGGCCGGCATCACCAGGGTGCGGGCGCCGGCATCGGGCACGCGCGCGCCCGGCTTGAGCGCGCGGGTGAAGAACTGGTTGAAGGTGGGATAGCTGCGCGGGTCCGGGTTGGCCGCTTCGGCCAGGTTCACCCCGAACTTTTCGGTCACCGTGTCGATCAGCCAGCGCGAGATCCGCGGGTTGCTGGAATACGCCAGGCGCCGCGCCATCGACGACAGCAGGCGGTGGGGCAGGGCGTAGCTCAGCGTGGTGGTCAGGCTCATGGGGCGGATTTCTCGGTCAACAGGTTCAGGTCGCGGGCAATGGCCTGCGGGTTGAAAGGGGGGCGGATCAGGCCGGCCAGCTTGCCGTCCGGGTCCAGCACGGCCAGGCTGGCCGAGTGTTCCAGGGTGTAATCCTGGGGGTTTTCATCGAAGCCCTTGCCCGGCACCTTCTGGAACACGAAGCCCAGCGAAGTGGCAAAGCGCTCCAGCGAGGGCACGTCGGCGGTGGCGGCCAGGGTGTCCTTGTGGAAGGCGTGCACGTATTCGCCCAGCCGTGCGGGGGTGTCGCGCTCGGGGTCCACCGAGACGAACACCAGGCGCGGGCGCAGGCTCTCGGGCAGGGTTTCCCACTGCTTCTGGGCTTGGGCCAGGTCGGCCAGGGTGGTCGGGCAGATGTCGGGGCAGGACAGGAAGCCCAGGAACACCAGGGTCCAGTGGCCCTTGAGCTCGCCGGGAATCAGCCGGGTGCCGTCGGACTGGCCCAGGTTGAAGTCCGGCAGCGGGCGCGGCTGCGGGTAGAAGGTGATCGACTCGGTGGCCGGGCGGTTGCCGGCCGGCGTTGGCGCGAACACCTTCTGGGCAACGACCAGGCCGAGCCCGGCGGCCAGCGCGATGAGCAGGATGATGCCGACATTGCGATTGAACATGAAAGGCCCGTACCCGAAGGGGCCTCCATGATAGGGGATGGGGGGCGGCGGTTTCCGTTTCCGCTGCAACGGATGCCGTGCTGCGCCGCAGCGCCTATAATCTGGGGCCACTTTGTCTGTTGCCTTGCCATGACTGCCGAAACGGCCGCCGAACTCCACACGATCATCGACCTGATCCGCTACGGCACCAGCCGTTTCAACGCCGCCGGGCTGACCTTCGGGCACAGCTACGACAACGCCCTGGACGAGGCCACCCAGCTGGTCCTGCACGCGCTGCACCTGCCGCACGACCTGGGCCCGGCCTATGGCCAGGCCCGCGTGCTGCGGGAAGAGAAGCTGCAGGTGCTGGACCTGTTCCAGCGCCGCATCGACGAGCGCATCCCGGCCGCGTACCTCACCGGTGAGGCGTGGTTCGCCGGCCTGAGCTTCAAGAGCGATACCCGCGCCCTGGTGCCGCGCTCGCCGATC
>DGIP01000084.1:924-1317 GCA_002386405.1 Stenotrophomonas maltophilia | reverse complement strand
TGGTGCCGCGCTCGCCGATCGCCGAGCTGATCGAATCCGGCTTCGAGCCGTGGCTGGCCGGTCGCGACGTCACCCGCGCGCTGGACCTGTGCACCGGTTCGGGCTGCATTGCCATCGCCATGGGCCACTATTACCCGAACTGGGAAGTGGACGGCGTGGACCTGAGCGACGACGCGCTGAGCCTGGCCGAAGAGAACAAGGAGCGCCTGCAGGCGCACAACGTCACCCTGCTCAAGTCCGACCTGTTCAACGGCCTGACCGGTCGTCATTACGACCTGATCGTGACCAACCCGCCGTACGTCACCAACGACGAAACCGATGCGCTGCCGCAGGAGTACTCCTACGAGCCCGAAATGGGCCTGCGTGCCGGCGACGACGGCCTGGACCTGGTGC
>DGIP01000084.1:476-749 GCA_002386405.1 Stenotrophomonas maltophilia | reverse complement strand
ACGACGGCCTGGACCTGGTGCTGAAGATCCTGCGCGACGCCCCGCTGCACCTGAGCGAAGACGGCCTGCTGATCTGCGAAGTGGGCGAATCCGAACAGCACCTGGTCAAGCTGCTGCCGGAAGTCGATTTCGCCTGGGTTGAGTTCAAGGTCGGCCAGATGGGCATCTTCGCGGTCGAATGCCGCGAGCTGATCGCCCACAGCGCCCGCATCACCGAGCTGGCCAATGCCCGATAGTCCGGCCCGCGCCGCACGTACCCGCTGGGCCGAACTG
>DGIP01000084.1:0-282 GCA_002386405.1 Stenotrophomonas maltophilia | reverse complement strand
CCCTGCTGGGGCCGTTGGCCGTGCTGTTGCCGTTTGCCGCCGTCATCGTGGTGATGTCCCTGCAGAGCGGTGTTGCCTGCCATGTGGGGGACAGCCTGCATTGCCGCTACGCCGCCGAACCCGCCGAACAGCTCTGGTACCACCTCAAGGGCTTCGCCTACGGTGCGGCCGGCCTGCTGGGCGGTCTTGGCGTGGTCGTTGCGGTGCTGGTGGATGGCGCGCTCCTGCAGCGCCGCCGCCTGTTGTCGCGCGGCCTGTTCGCGGCGCTGGTGCTGGGCCTGG
>DGIP01000085.1:4854-5145 GCA_002386405.1 Stenotrophomonas maltophilia | reverse complement strand
GCCGCCGCGCTGGACCAGCTGGCCGCCAGCGATGCCTGCGACACCCTGGTGGCCGCCATCGTCGGCGCGGCCGGGCTGTCCTCGACCCTGGCCGCCGCCAAGGCCGGCAAGCGGATCCTGCTGGCCAACAAGGAATCGCTGGTCCTGGCGGGTGAGCTGCTGATGCAGCGCGCCACCGCCGCAGGCGCCGAAATCATCCCGATCGACAGCGAGCACAGCGCGATCTTCCAGTGCCTGCGCTCGCGCGATGCCAGCCTGGACCAGGCCGGGGTGCGCCGGATCCTGCTCACC
>DGIP01000085.1:0-4668 GCA_002386405.1 Stenotrophomonas maltophilia | reverse complement strand
GTGCGCCGGATCCTGCTCACCGCTTCCGGCGGCCCGTTCCGCGGACGCACCCGGGCCGAGCTGGCCGAGGTCACCCCGGCCCAGGCCGTTGCCCACCCGAAGTGGTCGATGGGGCCGAAGATCTCGGTGGATTCGGCGACGTTGATGAACAAGGGGCTGGAGGTCATCGAGGCCCACCACCTGTTCAACATCCCCGGCGAGCGCATTGAAGTGCTGGTGCACCCGCAGAGCCTGGTGCATTCGCTGGTCGAATTCGTCGACGGCTCCACCCTGGCCCAGATGGGCCTGCCGGACATGCGCACCACCCTGGCCGTGGGCCTGGGCTGGCCGCACCGGATCGAATCCGGGGTTGGCGGGCTGGACCTGCTGGCCCAGGGCCGGCTGGATTTCGAGGCCCCCGACACCGACGCCTTCCCCTGCCTGGGCCTGGCCTGGCAGGCGATGGCCGCCGGCGGCACCGCCCCGGCGGTGCTCAATGCGGCCAATGAAGTGGCTGTTTCAGCGTTTCTTCAGGGGCGGATCGCTTTCCTAGCCATTCCAGCCCTGGTGGCTAACGCTCTTTCAACACTGCCTTCAGCGTCCGCCGATACACTGGAGGGCCTGCTGGCTGCCGACCAGCACGCCCGCCAGATCACCCAAGCCGCCATCGACCACGCCTGAATGCCCTTCCCGCTCCTTTCCCGCGACGTCCACCATGGGTGAATTCATCGGCTCCGTCTGGTGGATGATCGTCAGCCTTGGCCTGCTGGTGACCTTCCATGAGTTCGGTCACTACTGGGTCGCGCGCCGCTGTGGGGTGAAGGTGCTGCGCTTCTCGGTCGGCTTCGGCAAGCCGCTGTGGATGCGGCGCAACCGCAACGGCACCGAATTCGCCATTGCCGCCATTCCGCTGGGCGGTTACGTGAAGATGCTCGACGAGCGCGAGGTCGAGGTGCATCCGGCCGAACGCGGCCTGGCCTTCAACCACAAGAGCGTCTGGCAGCGCATCGCGATCGTGGCCGCGGGCCCGATCGCCAACCTGGTGCTGTGCGTGGCCCTGCTGTGGGCCATGTTCGTATTGGGCAAACAGGATTATTCGGCCACTATCGGCCGCACCACCGGCATGGCCCAGGTGGCCGGCCTGCAGGCCGGCGACCGCGTGCTGAGCGTGGATGAGCGCAGCGTGGTCACCGCGGGCCAGGCCGCCATGGCCCTGACCACGGCCGCCATGGACCGCCACGACGCGAAAGTGGAGGTGGTGGATGCGCAGGACCAGGTGCGCACCCGCACCCTGCCGCTGTCGCAGCTGCCGGCCGGCTTCGATGAGCGCTGGGTGGCCTCGCTGGCCGGCCTCACCTGGCAGTTCCACCTGCAGCCGGCACTGGTCGAACAGGTGGTGCCCGATTCTGCCGCCCAGGGCGTACTGCTGCCCGGCGACCTGGTGGTGGCCGTGGATGGCCAGCGCATCGATGCGGCCGACCAGGTCTCCCCGGCCATCCTCGCGCTGGGCAAGCGCGGCGGCCCGGGCATGATCGAGGTGCTGCGCAACGGCGAGCGGCTGGCGCTGGAAGTCACCCCGCGCCAGGGCAAGGATGGCCGCGGCCAGCCCACGTGGCAGATCGGCATCGGCTTCCCGCAGGCCAGCGCCCCGGCCTATGACACCACCCTGCAGTACGGCCCGCTGGCGGCCATCCCGGCGGCGCTGCGCGAAACCGCGCGCGCGGCGGGCGATTCGCTCGGCATGATGCGCCGCATCGTCACCGGCAATGCCTCGCTGCAGAACGTTTCCGGCCCGGTCACCATTGCCCGGGTAGCCAACCAGACCGCCCAGCGCGGCCTAGATTGGTTCCTCTGGTTCCTGGCCGTGCTCTCGCTCAGCCTGTGCATCATCAACCTGTTGCCCATCCCCATCTTGGACGGCGGGCACCTGCTGTATTACCTTATCGAGTTGGTCAAGGGCAGCCCGCTTAGCGAGCGTGCCATGGCGGCGGGCCAATACATCGGCCTGGCCATGCTGGCCGGACTGATGGGACTGGCGTTCTACAACGACATCCTCGGTCTGTTCCCGCGATGAACTTTTACCCTTTTGTCGTCGTCTTATGCGCCGGCATCCCGCAACATCGTATTCGACTCCAACCGGACGTGACATGACGCGACTCCCCAATCGCCGCCTGCTTGCCCTCGCACTCGCCGCCGGTTTCGGCGCGCCCGCCCTGGCCCAGGCAGCCGAGCCCTTCACCGTCAGCGACATCCGTGTCGATGGTCTGCAGCGCATCACCTCCGGTACCGTGTTCACCTACCTGCCGGTGGAACGTGGCGAGACCCTGACCGACAACAAGGTCGGCGAGTCGATCCGTGCCCTGTACAAGACCGGCTTCTTCGAGGACGTCCAGCTTGAGCGGCAGGGCGACATCCTGGTGGTCACGGTCAAGGAACGCCCGGCGATCAACAAGCTGACCGTCACCGGCAACAAGGACATCAAGAGCGACCAGCTGCTCAAGGGCCTGAGCGACATCGGCCTGAGCGAAGGCGGCACGTTCGATCGCCTGAGCCTGGACCGCGTGACCCAGGAACTGCGCCGCCAGTACAACGACCGTGGCAAATACAACGTCGAGATCACCCCGACCGTCAGCCCGCTTGACCGCAACCGCGTGGACATCACCATCGCGATCAAGGAAGGCAAGGCCGCCAAGATCCAGCACGTGAACCTGGTCGGCACCGAGAAGTTCGAGTCCAAGGACATCCTGGAAACCTGGGAATCCAAGGAGCACAACTGGGCGTCGTGGTACCGCCGCGATGACCAGTACTCCAAGGAAAAGCTGTCCGGCGATCTGGAAAAGCTCAACGCCTGGTACCTGGACCGCGGCTACGTGGACTTCAGCATCGATTCCACCCAGGTCTCGATCAGTCCCGACAAGCGCGACATGTTCATCACCGCCGGCGTGACCGAAGGTGAGCAGTACAAGATCTCCGAGATCAAGGTCACCGGCGACACCATCCTTCCGCAGGAAGACGTGGAGCGCATGCTGATCCAGAAGTCCGGCGATACGTTCTCGCGCGCCCTGCTGGAATTCAGCTCGGACGCCATCACCAATTCGCTGTCCAACATCGGCTACGCGTTCGCCAAGGTGAACCCGATCCCGACCAGCAACCGCGCCGACCGTACCGTGGCGATCAACATGCAGGTCGTGCCGGGTCCGCGCGTGGGCGTGCGCCGCATCGTGTTCAAGGGCAACACCCGCACCTCCGACGAAGTGCTGCGCCGTGAAATGCGCCAGTTCGAAAACAGCTGGTACTCGCAGGCCGCGATCGACCGTTCCAAGATCCGCCTGCAGCGCCTGGGCTACTTCGAATCGGTGGATGTCGAAACGCCGCCGGTCACCGGCAGCAACGACCAGGTCGACGTGGTCTACAACGTCAAGGAAACCACCTCGGGCAGCTTCGTGTTCGGCCTGGGCTATTCGCAGTCCTACGGCATGACCACCTCGGTGCAGCTGTCGCAGAACAACTTCCTGGGCGGCGGCAACCGCGTGTCGGTCGAAGCGTCGCGCAGCAGCTACCTGCAGCGTTACGGCTTCTCCTACACCAACCCGTACTTCACCGACGATGGCGTGTCGCTGGGTTACAACCTGTCCTGGCGCGAACTGGATTACTCCGACTTCAACACCGCGCAGTACAACAGCACCAACGGTGCGGCGCAGGTGGTGTTCGGCGTGCCGATCACCGAGAACGACACCGTCTCGCTGATGGTGGGCATCGACAGCAACCAGATCACCACGTACCAGGGCTCGACGCCGCAGTCGATCATCGATTACATCAACGCCATCGGCAGCAAGACGTTCCACTCCTGGCGCACCGAACTGGGCTGGGCCCGCGACACGCGTAACGATTACTTCATGCCCACCCGCGGCATGTACCAGCGCGTGGGCCTGGAAACCACCCTGCCCGGCTCGACGGTCGAGTACTACAAGCTGAACTACCAGGTTTCCAAGTACTGGCCGATCATCCCGTCGCTGGTCATCAACACCCGCGCCGAAATCGGCTACGGCGACAGCTACGGCAACGACGTCACCCGCGACCTGTGCTACACCGCACCGACCACCGCGAACCCGAACCCGACCCAGACGGTGGACTGCAACACGTCCTCGGCTGACTATGTGAAGACGGTCACCGCCTCCGGCCTGCCGTTCTTCGAAAACTTCTACGCCGGTGGTACCAACTCGGTGCGTGGTTTCGAAGACAACACCCTGGGCCCGCGCTCGGAGCCGACCGCGTCGTACAACCGCGGCCAGCCGCTGGGTGGTTCGCTGAAGACCGTCGGCTCGATCGAAGCCTACTTCCCGCGCCTGTTCGACAGCCCGTCGGCCCGCGTCTCGGCGTTCTTCGACGTCGGCAACGTGTACACCGGCGTGGACAACTTCAAGGCCAACGAGCTGCGTGCCTCGGCCGGTGTCGCCCTGCTGTGGCGCGCCCCGGTCGGCCCGATCTCGATCAGCTACGCCTTCCCGCTCAAGAAGGAAGACGGCGACGAAATCGAACGCCTGCAATTTACCTTCGGCGGTCAGTTCTAAACCCACCGATCGCACACAAAGACGCCGGGCATTGCCCGGCGTTTTTGTTTGTGGCTTGGCCCGCTGTTGACCTCCCGTGGCCACCGGCACACCGTCAGAGGGTCGGCGGGTGCGGGGG
>DGIP01000182.1 GCA_002386405.1 Stenotrophomonas maltophilia | reverse complement strand
GGGCGACTGGCTGCTGGCCGAGGCCGAGGGCCTGGTCCGCAAGTTCGAAGCCATCGCCTCGCTGAGCGACACCGCGCGCGGCCACGAAGAGTTCCGCATGATGCTCGACAACAGCCTCAAGCAGGCCCTGGCCTCGATCGAAGCGGGCAAGGAAGTCTCGCGCGAGAACGCCGGCGTCATCGCCAGCGCGCTGCGCAATGCCGACATCGACCTGGTGGGTGGCGACGGCGGCATGTTCGAGAACCTGATCAAGGCGGTCTCGCTGGGCAAGTCGATCGAAGGCCTGGCCGGCAAGAGCCCGATCGTGCAGGACCTCATGCAGCGCTACCTGGGGGTCGCGCCGCGCGAGGAAGCCCCGCGCAAGATCGAAGACCAGCACCTGGCCGAGGTCGAAACCGTGTCGGCCACCGTGGTCGACGCCCGCTGAGCCCCCTCGATGGCGCGCTGCGTGCGCGCCATCGTCGCCCCCTCACTGGCCGGCCTGTCCGGCCGGTTGTCCGTGAGCCGGAAGGAAGCCGATGTCTGATACCGCCAACCGTCCCGAGCCGTCGCCGCCGGAAGCCACCACCACCGTCGACCAGGCCGTTGCCCAGGGCGGTGCCTATGAAGTGCTGCGCCGTCGGCTGGGGGACCAGGGTGGCCGCCTGCGCGGGCTGGCCGATGCGCTCAACCAGCAGCGCCTGGCCGAATTCGGCGACAGCCGCCTGGAAGTCACCGGCCGCTTCCGCATCCGCAGCGAGAACAACTGCGTGGGCCGCGACATCGTGCAGGTCGGTCCTGACCTGCTGCTGTTCGGCTACAACGTTTTCCTGGGGCTGAAGACCCAGACCCGCGTGGAAGATGTGTTCGGGCTGTACCGGCTGGTGCAGACCGGCGAGGGCTACGACGTGGTGCCGGTGGAAGCCAAGGGCAGCTTCCTGGCGCAGGCCGCGTTCGTGCACGACTTCGGCGAACTGTACGCGTACTACAAGCACGCACGCCTGCTGCAGCTGATCAAGGTCGGCGACAAGCTGCTGGCCTCGTTCCAGATCGGCGAGCGCAGCACCGACGTGCGCGTGTTCCGCTGGGCGGTCGCCCGCGATGGCGCGCTGACCTACCTGGACGCGCGCGGCGAACGCGATATCGCGCTGCCGCCACCGTTCGATTTCGAATGGACACGGGCCACCCGCGATATGGCAGTCAGCGGGCGCCATTCGCACCTGAACATCCTCGATACCCTGTTCGTCGAGACCACTGGTGGCGACCTCACCATCAAGGTGGAGAACAACACCGAAAGCGGGCAGGGCATCTACAGCGAACCGGTCGACGACAGCACCCAGTCGCTGGATGACGCGCAGTTCGATTTCGCCCGGGTCGGTTCACTGGTGCTGCTGAAGGTGTTGCCGTACCGCGAAACCACCTGGCGTGGGCTGATCTACAACACGCTCACCGGCACCATCACCCGCAACGATGCGATCGTGCAGGCCTGCGTGCAGCTGCCCGAAGACCACGGCATCATCTTCCCCGGTGGTTACTACCTGCAGAGCGGCGAGCACAAGGCGTTCGACGCGTCCATGCAGGGCATGCAGTTCAAGCGCGCCATCCGTTCGCCGAACGGCGAAGACGTGCTGTACATCTTCTACGAGCGCGAAGGCGGGCGCTCGGCGCTGTTCGTGTACAACACCATCCAGCGCGTGCTGCAGACGCCGGTGTTCGGCCACGGCTATGCCTTCCTGCACGACGGGCGCATGGTGCTGTTCCATGCCGAAGGCACCGAACCCACGCGCATCCACCCGATGCAGGTGTGGCAGACCCCGTTCAGCAGCGACGAATTCGCCGCCAGCCGGCCGCCGGGCAACACCTTCATGGGCCGGATCGGCAATGCCGAACTGGTGCGCGGCATTTCCAACCTGTTCGACCTGGCCCGCACCATCGAAGGCCAGGATGTATCGGTGCAGCGCTACCAGCGCCTGGTGCAGGACACCCGGCGGCTGTTCGACGCCCACCACTGGCTGGACGACGCGCAGTGCGACGGCGCCGCAGGCCTGCTGCGCGAGATCAGCGCCACCGGCGAGTCGGTGCTGGACGAGTACGAGAAAGTACAGTCGATCCGGCAGCAGTCGGCGCAGGCCATGGCCCAGGCGCAGGCCAGCCAGAAGACATTGCTGGCGCGCCTGCAGCCGGAGAACTGGACGGAGGTGCAGGCCTTCGTGGAGGCGTTGAACGCGATCTCCACCCAGCGTGGCCACCTGCTGACCATCCGCGATTACCGTTACATCGACACCGATGTGATCGATGCGATGACCGCTGCCCTGCAGGAGGCCCACGACCGTATCGGCGCGGCCACCGGCCAGTTCCTGGGTGGCGAGCAGGCGCTGGCCCCGCTCGGTGCGCGCCTGCAGGTACTCGACGAGGCGGCCCAGCAGGCCGAAAGCGCCCGGGTGCTGGATGAGCAGCTGGCCGGCATGCGTGCGATGGCGGCCGACCTGGACATGCTGTCGACCCTGATGGCCGGGCTGAAGGTGGATGACGCCACCGCGCGCACCCGCGTGGTGGAATCCATTTCCGCGGTGTACGCCCGGCTCAACCAGAGCCGGGTGCGCGCCGAGCAGCGGCGACGCACGCTGGGCTCGGCCGAGGCGGTGGCGCAGTTCGCCGCGCAGTTCGCGCTGTTCTCACAGGCCATCACCAGCGCGCTGGCCATGGCCACCGACCCGGAGCGGGCCGATGAGCAGATGTCGCGCCTGCTGGTGCAGCTGGAAGAACTGGAAAGCCAGTTCGGCGAGCACGAGCAGTTCCTGGGCGACATCCTGGCCAAGCGCGAAGAACTGATCGAAGCCTTCGAAACGCACAAGCAGGCACTGCAGGACGAGCGCCAGCGCAAGGCGCGTTCCGTGCTGGACGCCGCCACCCGCATCCTGGATGGCCTGGCCAAGCGCACCGAGCGCTTTGCCAGCGCTGACGAGCTCAATGCCTTCTTCGCCGGCGATGCGCTGGTGCTCAAGCTGCGTGAGCTGGCCGGGCGCCTGCGCGAGCTGCGCGACAGCGTCAAGGCCGACGACGTCGAAGCGCGCCTGAAGGGCGTGCGCGACCAGGCCGTGCGCGCGCTGCGCGACCGCAGCGAGTTGTTCGAGGAAGGGGGCAACGTGGTCCGGCTGGGCCCGCGCCACCGCTTCAGCGTCAACACCCAGGCGCTGGACCTGACCCTGCTGCCGCGCGGGGAGGAGCTGGCCATCCACCTGACCGGTACTGATTTCCTGGAGACGCTGCACGACCCGGAACTGGCCGGCCTGAAGGCGTACTGGCAGGTCGGGCTGGATTCCGAATCGGCGCAGCTGTACCGGGGCGAATACCTGGCCGGCAGCCTGCTGCAGGCGGCGATGGAAGGCCGCGATGGCCTGGACCTGGCCACCCTGCAGCGCAGCGCGGCCGAGCCCGACGCACTGGAACGGATCGTGCGCGACTTCGCCGCCCCGCGTTACCGCGAAGGATATGAGCGCGGCATCCACGACCACGACGCCAGCCTGATCCTGCACGCGCTGCTGCCGCTGCAGCAGGCGGCGGGCACCCTGCAGCACGCCCCCCGCGCCCGTGCGTTGGCGATGCTGTTCTGGTCCGCGCAGCACCGCCGCGACGATGTCCTGCAGTGGGCGGCGCGACAGGCCGGTGCCGATGCGATCGCGCGCCTGTTCGGCTCACGCGAAGGCCAGCAGGCGCTGCTGGCCGACATCGGTGCCGCGCTGTCCAGCTTCGTGGACGAACACCAGCTCCCGTTCGACCCGGTCCAGGCGCAGGCCGCAGCGGCGTATCTCGCCGCGGAACTGGGCGCCGGCGAGCCGGTGTTCAGCACCAGCCGCTATGCGCAGGCGCTGCTGGACGCGCTCGGCCAGCACCTGCAGGCCGCCGGCCAGCGCGAGGCATTCGACCGTGCGCTGCAGCGCGAACAGGACGGCCTGGCGGCGCGCTGGGCACTGGCCGGGCAGTGGCTGCGTGCGTTGTGCCAGCTGCCTGCGTTCACCGATCACAGCGCCTATGCCGATGAAGCAGCGGCGCTGCTGCTGGTGGCGCGCACGTTGCGCACCCGACCCAGCGACGTGGCGCTGCTGGTGCACGTCGACGGCCTGCTGGGCGAGCACGCGCGCGTGCAGAAGGGGCGCCTGCTGCTGTCGCTGGATGATTTCCTGGCCCGCCTGCGCGAGCACCTGCAGGCGTTCGTGCCGGCGTTCCATGCCTACCAGGGCGTGCGCCAGCGCATCATCGGCCGCGAGCGCGATGCCCTGCGCCTGTCCGAATTCAAGGCACGGCCGCTGTCGTCGTTCGTGCGCAACAAGCTGATCAACGATGTGTACCTGGGCGTGATCGGCGACAACCTCGCCAAGCAGATGGGTACCGTGGGCGAGAACAAGCGCAGCGACCTGATGGGCCTGCTGATGATGATCTCGCCGCCCGGCTACGGCAAAACCACCCTGATGGAGTACGTGGCGCATCGGCTGGGCCTGGTCTTCATGAAGATCAACGGCCCCGCGCTCGGCCATGAGGTGCGTTCGCTGGATCCCGCCCAGGCCCCGGATGCGACCTCACGGCAGGAACTGGAGAAACTCAACCTGGCGCTGGAGATGGGCAACAACACCATGCTGTATGTCGACGACATCCAGCACACCCATCCGGAGTTCCTGCAGAAGTTCATTTCGCTGTGCGACGGCACCCGCCGCATCGAAGGGGTGTGGCGCGGGCGTACCCGCACCTACGACATGCGCGGCAAGAAGTTCTGCGTGGTGATGGCCGGCAACCCGTACACCGAGTCCGGCGAAGTATTCAAGATCCCGGACATGCTGGCCAACCGTGCCGACATCTACAACCTGGGCGATGTGCTGGGCGGCATGGAAGATGCCTTCACCCTGAGCTACATCGAGAACAGCCTGACCTCCAACCCGGTGCTGGCGCCGCTGGCCACCCGTGACATGGCCGACCTGTACCTGCTGGCCGAGCGGGCCGCCGGCAAGGAAGTCTCGACCAACGCGCTGAGCCATGCCTACAGCGGTGCGGAGATCAACGAAATCGTCGCCACCCTGCAGCGCATGCTGCGCGTGCGCGACGTGGTCTACCGGGTCAACCAGCACTACATCGCCAGCGCGGCGCAGGACGACCGCTACCGTACCGAACCGCCGTTCCGCCTGCAGGGCAGCTACCGCAACATGAACAAGCTGGCCGAGAAGATCTCGCCGGTGATGAACGATGCCGAGCTGCAGCAGCTGGTGTCCGACCACTACCTGGGCGAGGCGCAGCTGCTCACCACCGGCGCGGAAGAGAACCTGCTCAAGCTGGCCGAACTGCGCGGGGTGCAGGGCGAGGACGAGCAGCAGCGATGGGCCCAGATCAAGCGCGATTTCCTGCGCAACAAGGCCATGGGCGCTGGCGACGCCGATGTTGGTGGCCGGGTGGTGGCGCAGCTGGCCGATATCGCCAGCGCGCTGCAGCCCAGCGCGCCACCGGCAGCGGTGGCGGTGGAAGAACCCGCGCCGTGGCCCGCGCTGCTGGCCGCGCTGGAACGGCTGGCCCAG
>DGIP01000184.1:3217-3570 GCA_002386405.1 Stenotrophomonas maltophilia | reverse complement strand
CGCCCGGCGACACGGCAAGCGTGCAACCACAACAAAAAAGGCCCCGGATCGCTCCGGGGCCTTTCGCGTTTCAATCAAACCAAGATCAACGATCCGGACGATGCGCCGCGTTGGCTTCGCCCTGGCGTTCCAGGAACTCCTTGGACGGTTCGTCCAGCTTGTCGCCCAGCATGCGCCGGACCACCACGAAGAACACCGGGATCATCAGCAGGCCCAGGAACGTGGCGAACACCATGCCGCCGATCACGCCCGTACCGATGGCGTGACGCGCGTTGGCGCCGGCACCGGTGGAGATCGCCATCGGGATCACGCCCATGATGAACGCAAACGAGGTCATCAGGATCGGGCGGAAG
>DGIP01000184.1:0-2996 GCA_002386405.1 Stenotrophomonas maltophilia | reverse complement strand
CATCAGGATCGGGCGGAAGCGCAGGCGCGACGCTTCGATGGTCGCCTCGCGCAGGCTCTTGCCCGCTGCGCGCTGCTCCACCGCGAACTCCACGATCAGGATCGCGTTCTTCGCCGCCAGGCCGATCACCGTGATCAGGCCGATCTTGAAGTACAGATCGTTGGGCAGCCCGCGGGCGAGCGAGAACGACAGCGCGCCCAGCACGCCCAGCGGTACCACCAGCAGCACCGCCACCGGGATCGACCAGCTTTCATACAGCGCCGCAAGGCACAGGAACACCACCACGATCGACAGCACCAGCAGCAGCGTGGCCGCGTTGCCCGCCAGGATTTCCTGGTAGGACATGCCCGACCAGTCGTAGCCGAAGCCCGCCGGCAGGTCATCCTGCACGATCCGCTCCATCGCCTGCATCGCCTCGCCCGAACTGCGGCCCGGTGCCTGCGAACCCACGATGTTGATCGCCGAATAGCCGTTGTAGCGGCTCAGCGACGGCGGTGCCGACACCCATTCGGACTTCACCACCGTGCTCAGCGGAATCATCGCCGGCGTACCGTCGGCGTTGGTCTGCAGCGCACTGGGCGTGTAGAAGCTGTTCAACGACTCCGCACCGGTACGGAACGGACCATCGGCCTGCATGGTCACGCGCTTGATGCGGCCCTGGTAGAAGAAGTCGTTCACGTACACCGGGGCCAACATCAGCTGGATGGTGCTGTACACGTCCGACACCGACAGGCCCATCGTCTGCGCCTGCACGCGGTCCACGTGCAGCTGCAGCTGCGGCGCGTTTTCCAGCCCGTTCGGGCGCACGCCGGTGAGCAGGTCCTTCTCCTCGGCTGCCTTGCCCAGCAGGATGTTGCGCGCCTGCGTCAGCTGTTCGAAGCCGGCACCGCCGCGGTCCTGCAGCCACATGTCGAAGCCGCCGAACTGGCCCAGGCCCTGCACCGTGGGCAGGTTGACCACGAAGATCTGCGCTTCCTTGATCCCGTAGAACGCGCCGTTCATGTTCTGGATGAACTCCGGCACCGTGATGTCACGGTCCGCCCAGGGCTTGAGCCGGATGAAGCCCATGCCCACGTTTTCGCCCGAACCGACGAAGCTGAAACCGGCCACCTGCAGCATGCCTTCGAAGCCATCCTGCTTTTCCAGGATGCCGCGCATCTGCGCGAAGGTCGCGTTGGTCTGCGCCTTGGTCGAGCCCGGCGGCAGCTGCACGATCGCCAGCGCATAGCCCTGGTCTTCTTCCGGCAGGAAGCTGCCCGGCATGCGGGTGAACAGGAAGCCGCACAGCACCGTGAGCACCACGAACAGGATCATCCAGCGCGGCGCATGCTTCACCGCCGAGGTGATGTGGCCCACGTAGGTGCCGCTGACCTTGTCGTAGTACTTGTTGAAGGTGCGGTAGACGACGTTCGGTTCGCCGTGCGTGGCCTTCAGGAAGGTTGCGCACAGTGCCGGGGTGAAGCCCAGCGCCAGGAACGCCGAGAATGCCATCGCGATGGCGATCGTCAGCGCGAACTGCTTGTAGATCTCGCCTGCGGCGCCGCCCTGCAGCGCCGACGGAATGAACACCGCCGCCAGCACCACCGTGATGGCCACCACCGCGCCGGTGATCTGGGTCATGGCCTTCTGGGTGGCGGCCTTGGGCGGCAGCTTCTCCTCGGTCATGATGCGTTCGACGTTCTCGATGACCACGATGGCGTCATCGACCACGATGCCGATCGCCAGCACCATCGCAAACAGGGTCAGCTGATTGATGGTGAAGCCGATGATGCTCATGCCCAGGAAGGTGCCCAGCAGGGCGACCGGGATGACCAGCGTCGGGATCAGGGTGGCCCGGAAGTTCTGCAGGAAGATCAGCATCACCAGGAAGACCAGCACGATCGCTTCGATCAGGGTCTTGACCACTTCCTCGATCGAGATCTTCACGAACGTGGTGCTGTCGTACGGCGAGAACCAGGTCACACCCGTCGGGAAGGTGGACTCCAGTTCGTCCATCTTCGCGGTGACCGCGTTGGCCACGTTCAGGGCGTTGGCGCCCGGCAGCAGCTGGATCGCGAAGGCGCCGGTCGGCTTGCCGTTGTACTGGGTATCGAAGCCGTAGTTGTTGGCACCGAAGGCGATGCGCGCCACGTCCTTGAGCAGCACGCGCGAACCGTCCGCGTTGGCCCGCAGGATGATGTTCTCGAACTGGTCAGGCGAGCTGAAGCGGCCTTCGGCCGACACGGTGGCGGTGAAGTAGTGGCCCGCCGGCGACGGATCGGCGCCCAGCGAACCGGCCGCGAACTGCACGTTCTGGGCCTTGATCGCCGCCAGCACCTGGGTGGCCGACAGGTTGAAGCCCTGCATGCGTTCCGGGTTGAGCCAGATGTTCATGGCGTACTCGGAACCGAACTGCTGGGTGCTGCCTACGCCGGGGATGCGCGAGATCTGGTCGAGCACGCGCGAACCGACGATGTCGTTGAGCGCATCGCGGGTGATCGCTTCGCTGTCCGACTGCAGCGCCACCACCATCAGGAAGCCGGCGTTGGCCTTGGCCACCACCACGCCCTGCTGGGTCACTTCGGTGGGCAGGCGAGGCGTGGCCAGCGACACCTTGTTCTGCACCTGCACCTGGGCGATGTCCGCGTCGGTACCGGTTTCGAAGGTCAGGGTGATGGTCGCGCGGCCGTTGGAGGCCGACGAAGAGCTGAAGTACAGCAGGTGATCGATACCGGTCAGCTGCTGCTCGATCACCTGGGTGACCGACTTTTCGGTGGTGTCGGCGCTGGCGCCGGGGTAGGTGGCGCTCACCGTCACCTGGGGCGGTGCGATGCTCGGGTAGGACTCCACGCCCAGACCCAGGATCGAGATCACGCCCGCAAGCGAGATCAGGATCGCGACCACCCAGGCGAATACCGGGTGTTCAATGAAAAATTTAGGCATGACGGAAGGTCCCGTTATTGCTTGGTCGGTTCGGCAGCCGGAGCGCCATCGGAGGGCTTGGCGGCCGGATCAGC
>DGIP01000185.1 GCA_002386405.1 Stenotrophomonas maltophilia | reverse complement strand
AAGGGCGCACCGAGAAGCTGGATGGGCTGTTGATTGCCGGCGGCCAGCACATGGCCCTGGCTGGCGACAACATCGACGCCACTGCGCTGCTGCGCGGGCTGGCGCTGACCGACCGGATCGATGCCGGGCTGCGCAGCTGGCTGCACGACGCCGCGCCGCAGGTGCGCATGAGCCGCGTGCGGTTCGCCGGCGAGCGCGATGGCCCGCTGAGCTTTGAAGGTGAGCTGGAGGAGATCCAGTTCGCCGCCGCCGGCCATGCGCCGGGCCTGAGTGGCGTGGGCGGCCATTTCGACGGCGATGCCAACGGCTTCCGGCTCGACCTGCAGCCGACCCGGGTGATGCATTTCGACTGGCCCACCGGGTTCGGCGTGCGCCACGACGTGCGCCTGGCCGGCAGCATGGTGGGCTGGCGCGATGAAGGCGGCGGCTGGCGCATCGGCACCCCGGCGCTGCGCGTGCAGGGCACGGACTATGCGGCCGACGTGCGCGGCACGATGTGGTTCCAGGGCAATGGCACCCGTCCGTGGATGCAGCTGGCGGCCAAGCTCGACGATGTGCCGATGACCGCGGCCAAGCGCTTCTGGATCCATTCGAAGATGAGCAAAGCGGCCACCGACTGGCTGGACGCGGCGCTGGTGGGTGGTTACGTGCGCGGCGGTGTCGGGCTGGTCACCGGCGACCTGGAAGACTGGCCGTTCAGCAAAAACAACGGTCGCTTCGAGGCCACCGGCCGCATCGACAACGGCAACATCCGCTTCCAGCGCGACTGGCCCACCATGAACAAGGTCGAGGGCGATATCGCCTTCATCGGCCCGGGCTTCGAGCTGCACGGCCGTGGTGACCTGGCCGGGGTGGCGGTGGACCACTTCGATGCCGGCATCGCCAACTTCGGCGCGTCGCAGCTATACGTCAGGGCGGCCAGCCGCAGCGACGCCGGTGCGCTGCTGGCGATGCTCAAGCAGAGCCCGCTGCACAAGACCTACGCCGATTCGCTGGACAACCTCACCGCCAAGGGCCCGGCGGCGGTCACCTTCGACCTGCTGCAGCCGCTGCACCACGAGGAGGGCGGCGGGCACCTGCAGGGCACCGTGGACCTGGACGGCGCCACGTTGTCGGACAAGCGCTTCGACCTGACCTTCGAGGCGATGCGCGGCCAGGCGAAGTACAGCCAGGACGGATTCGGGGCCGAAGCACTGGCCGTGCGCCACCTGGGCCAGGACGGCCAGCTCAGCCTGCGCGCCGGCGGTTACGCGCGCGACCCGCAACACGCCTTCGAAGCCGAGCTGGGCGCGTCGCTGGGTGCCGGGCAGCTGCTTGACCGGGCGCCGGAACTGGCCTGGCTCAAGCCCTACATTGAAGGCACCTCGCGCTGGACGATCGGAGTGACCCTGCCGAAGGGGGTGCCGGGCGGCAAGACCGAAGCGCCGACCCTGCTGACGCTGCATTCGGACCTGGTCGGCACCCGGCTGGACCTGCCGGCGCCGCTGGACAAGCCGGCCGAGGTGCCGCTGGCCACCGCCGTTAAGGCGCAGTTGCCGATGGGCGCCGGGCGCGTGGACGTGGCCTTCGGCGAACGCCTGGCCCTGGCCGCGCGCACCCACGACAACAAGACCGGCGTGCAGGTCACGCTGGGCAGCGCCACCGTTGACCGCGACCCGCCCGCCAGCGGGCTGGTGGTCAATGGCCGCAGCGGCTCGCTGGACGCCCTGGACTGGATCGCGCTGGCGCGTTCGCCTGGCGGTACGCCCGATGCCGACCCCATGCCGCTGCGCCAGGTGGACGTGCAGGTCGGGCAGCTGCTGCTGGTGGGCGGCGTATTCCCGCAGACGCGCCTGCAGCTGCGTCCGAACCCGAGCGGGGTGGACGTGCGCCTGGACGGCCCGTCGCTGTCGGGCGACCTGAGCGTGCCCAACGCCGACGGTGCGGCCATCGTCGGCAAGCTGGACCGGGTGCACTGGCAGTCGTTGCCCACCCCGGTGAAGGTGCCCGGCGATGGCGCCGCGATCGTGCTGTCGGCCGACACCACCGTGCCGGCGCGGGTGCAGGCCAGTGCCAACGACACCAACCCGGCGAAGATTCCGCCGCTGTCGCTGGACATCAACGACCTGCAGTTCGGCAAGGCGCGGCTGGGCCAGGCCGTGCTGCGCACGCGCCCGTTCGGCAACGGGCTGAGCGTGGACCAGCTGCAGTTCCGTGCGCCCAAGCAGGTGATCGACATCCAGGGCCGCTGGCTGGGCATGGGCGACGCTGCGCGGACCCAGTTCCAGGTCAAGGTCGACAGCGAAGACTTGGGCGGGCTGATGCAGAACCTGGACTACGGCGGCCAGCTGCGCGGCGGGCAGGGCCAGATCAGCCTGGATGCCGGCTGGCAGGGCGGTCCATCGGACTTCCAGCTGGGCGCGTTGCAGGGCCAGATGCAGGTGCATGCCCGCAACGGCCAGCTGCTGGAGCTCGAGCCGGGCGCCGGCCGCGTGCTGGGCCTGCTCAGCGTGACCCAGCTGCCGCGCCGGTTGATGTTCGATTTCCGCGATTTCTTCTCCAAGGGCTTCGCGTTCAACCAGGTGGAGGGCACGCTGGCGTTCGCCGACGGCATGGCCACCACTGACAAGGTGCTGATCGAAGGCCCGGCCGCCAACATCAGCATCCGCGGCCGCACCGACCTGCGCCGCCAGCAGTTCGACCAGACCATCGACGTCAATCCGCGCGCCGGCAACCTGCTCACCGTGGTCGGCGCCGTCGCCGGCGGGCCGGTGGGCGCGGCGGTGGGCGCGGCCGCCAATGCGGTGCTGTCCAAGCCGCTGGGCGAGATCGGCGCCAAGACCTACCGCGTGACCGGCCCCTGGGCCGAACCCAAGGTCGAAGTGATCGACCGCGACGACGCACCACGTTGACCCCTCATTTCTGCGCATGGCTTGCGATATTGGCCCGCGCCCACAGATCAAGACCATGACCGACAACGCACTCACCCTTGCCCAAGACCGCCTGCTGCTGCCCGCCGGGCTGGACGCAGGCGGCCTGGAACGCACCTTTGGCACCCTGTTGGGGCCGGGTATCGATTTTGGCGACCTGTACTTCCAGCACGCCCGCCGCGAAAGCTGGAGCGTGGAAGACGGCATCGTGAAGGACGGCGCCCATTCCATCGAGCAGGGCGTGGGCGTGCGCGCCATTGCCGGCGAGAAGACCGGCTTCGCCTATTCCGACGACATCCATGGCGATGCGCTGCTGGGCGCGGCGCGCTCGGCGCGCGCGATTTCCCGCGAGGGCGGGGCACAGCCGGCGCGCTCGCTGGTGCGCGGCAATGCACGCGCGCTGTACCCGGCGCTGGACCCGATCGATGGCATGGGCAACGAAGCCAAGGTGGAGGTGCTCAAGCGCCTGGACCGCTTCCTGCGCGCGGCCGACCCGCGCGTGCAGCAGGTGATGGTGAGCCTGTCCGGTGGCGTGGACACCATCCTGATCGCGCGCAGCGACGGCGTGCTGGCCGGCGACATCCGCCCGCTGGTGCGGCTGAACGTGCAGGTGATCGTGGAGCAGCACGGCCGCCGTGAATCGGGCTATTCCGGCGGTGGCGGCCGCTACAGCTACGAAGCGCTGTTCGCCGACGGGCGCCCGGAAGCCTTCGCCCGCGAAGCGCTGCGCCAGGCGCTGGTCAACCTGGAAGCCATCCCGGCCCCGGCCGGGGTGATGACCGTGGTGCTTGGCCCGGGCTGGCCCGGCGTGCTGCTGCACGAGGCGGTCGGGCATGGCCTGGAAGGTGACTTCAACCGCAAGGGCACCAGCGTGTATGCCGGCCGTGTCGGCGAGCGCGTGGCGGCGCCGGGCGTGACCATCGTCGATGACGGCACCCTGGACGGGCGGCGCGGCTCGCTCAACATCGATGACGAAGGCCACCCGACCCAGTGCACCACGCTGATCGAGGACGGCATCCTGGTCGGCTACATGCAGGATTCGCTCAATGCGCGCCTGATGGGCGTGGCCCCGACCGGCAACGGCCGCCGCGAATCGTTCGCGCACATGACCATGCCGCGCATGACCAACACCTACATGCGTGCCGGCCAGCATGACCCGGAAGAAATGATCCGTTCGGTCAAGCGTGGCCTGTATGCGGTGAACTTCGGTGGCGGCCAGGTCGACATCACCAGCGGCAAGTACGTGTTCTCGGCCACCGAGGCCTACCTGATCGAAGACGGCAAGGTCACCGCGCCGGTGAAGGGCGCGACCCTGATCGGCAACGGACCGGAAACCATGCAGAAGGTACGCATGATCGGCAACGACCTGGCCCTGGACGAGGGCGTGGGCGTGTGCGGCAAGGATGGCCAGAGCGTGCCGGTGGGCGTGGGCCAGCCGTCGCTGCTGATTGATGGCATCACCGTGGGCGGCACCCAGGCCTGATCGCCGGATGCGCCCGTCCTGCCAGCCCGGCTCAGTCTTCGGCGCTGTCGGCGTCGCCGATGTCGTCTTCGTCGGTGTCGGCCCCCGCCGCTTCCAGGCCCAACGCGGCCGGCAGCAGCAGGTTGCGCAGCACCTGGTAGATTTCGCGGAAGGCGCGCGGTGGCTTGTTCTTTGCTTTCTCTGCCTGGGCATTGCGCACCAGCGTGCGCAGCTGCTGGCGGTCGGCCTGCGGGTACTCGGCCAGCAGCGCGCTCAGCGCGGTGTCGCCGTCCTTGAGCAGGCGCTCGCGCCAGTCCTCGGCGCGGTGCAGCGCGGCGATCTCACGGCGCGAGGTATCGCTGTTGACGTCCAGCGCATCGCGGATCGCATCCAGGGTGGCATCGTCCTCGCGGCGCATGTGCTTGGCCAGGAACGCCAGCTGGCGCTTGTGGGCGATATGGGCGGTGATCCGCTTGGCCTCGGCGATGTGCGGCAGCAGGTCTTCCGGCACCGGCACGCGGGCCAGCTGGGCCGGGGTCAGCGACACCAGCTTCTCGCCCAACGCCAGCACGTCCAGCGCGTCGCGCCGGTTCTGGCTGCGGCTGATATCAAGGAATTCACCGGTTTCTTCGTCGCGTCCGCGCATCGTCTTCTTTCCACATCCAGAACTGTGCCCGGCGTTGCGCCCGGCACTCACCCGTACAGGATAAAGCATTGAACGTGATCTCCCCTGAAGCCCATGCCGCCGACGACAGCCTGCCCCGGCTGGAACAGCTGGCCGACATCTCCCAGCAGCTGCTGGCCCGGGCCCGGGCGCTGGGCGCCACCCAGGCCGAAGTCAGCTGCAGCGAGGAGCGCGGGCTGGATGTGAACGTGCGCCTGGGCGAGGTCGAAACGGTGGAATCCACCCGCGACCGCGGGATCGCCGTCACGGTCTACTTCGGCCAGCGCAAGGGCAGCGCCAGCACCGCCGACCTGCAGCCGGCCAGCCTGGAATCGACGGTGGCCCAGGCCTGCGCGATCGCCCGGCATACCGAGGACGACGAGGCCGCCGGCTTGGCCGACCCGGAGCTGATGGCGCGCGAATTCCCGGACCTGGACAGCTGGCACCCGTGGGCGCTGCAGGCCGACCAGGCGGTGGACCTGGCGCTGGCCTGCGAAGCGGCCGGGCGCGAGGCCGACCCGCGCATCAGCAATTCCGACGGCGCCTCGGCGGCCACCGCCACCAGTCTGTCGGTCTACGCGAACTCGCACGGCTTCATCGGCCGTGACCGCAGCAGCCACCACTCGGTGGGCTGCGCGCTGATCGCCGGGCAGGGCGATGGCATGCAGCGCGACGGCTGGTACAGCAGCGCGCTGGCCCGTGAGGACCTGGAGGATGCGGCGTCGATCGGCCGCCGCGCCGCCGAGCGCACGCTGGCCCGCCTCAACCCGCGTTCGATGGCCACCGCGCAGATGCCGGTGCTGTATTCGCCGGAAGTGGCGCGTTCGCTGATCGGCCACCTGCTGGGAGCGGTGTCCGGCGGGGCGCTGTACCGCCGTGCCAGCTTCCTGCTCGACAGCGTGGGCACGCAGCTGTTCCCGGACTGGTTCGCGATCGAGGAACGGCCGCTGCTGCGCCGTGGGCTGCGCTCCACGGCGTTCGATGGCGATGGCGTGGCCACCCGCGATTCGTCGCTGATCGAAGGCGGGGTGCTGCAGCGCTATGTGCTGGGCAGCTATTCGGCGCGCAAGCTGGGCCTGGTGACCACGGGCAATGCCGGCGGCGTGCACAACCTGCGGGTACAGGCCAATGCGGGCGACCTGGCCTCGATGGCGCGGCAGATGGGCAACGGCCTGCTGGTGACCGAGCTGATGGGGCAGGGCGTGAACGGCGTCACCGGCGATTACTCGCGCGGCGCCGGTGGCTTCCGGGTGGAGAACGGCGAGATCCAGTACCCGGTCGATGGGATCACCATCGCGGGCAACCTCAAGGAGATGTTCGCGGCGATCGAGGCGGTCGGCAGCGACATCGACCGCCGTTCGCACGTGCACGTGGGGTCGATCCTGGTCGGGCGGATGACCGTTGCCGGTAACGATTGACGTATCCTATTCCAGCTGCCTTGGCAGGCGGGGAGCCTGCCACGCACCACCCATACACTGGACAAGGAGTTTCACGTGAGCGAATTCGAGAACGTCACCGCCCCGCCGCCGCCGCCGACCAGCGCCGGCCCGGTTCCCAGCGACCAGCGCACCATGGCGCTTGCCGCGCACCTGCTGGGCATCTTCACCTGGTTCATCGGCCCGTTGATCATCTGGCTGATCAGCAAGGACGACGCCAGCAAGGGTTTCGTCACCGACCAGGCCAAGGAAGCACTGAACTTCCAGATCACCATCACCCTGGCGATGATCATCTGCTTCATCCTGATGATCGTGATCATCGGCGGCCTGCTGGCGCCGCTGGTGGGCATCCTCAACATCGTCTTCTGCATCATTGCGGCGGTGAAGGCGAACAACGGCGAGGCTTACCGTTATCCGTTCACCCTGCGCCTGATCAAGTAATTCCTGTTCTCTGGGAATGCAGAAACGCCCGGCATTGCCGGGCGTTTTTTGTTTGGAGCAACAGCAAAAGCAAACGCCGTCGCCTGCGAACGTACCTGTGCTGGGCAGGCGGGTGTGGGTTTTCGGGACACGCTGCAAGTACATCCATGTAAGCTCGTTCGCGCCATCCATGGCGCTCTACGGTCCCGCAAACCCACCCCCGCCTGCCCCCGACAGTGGGTCGGTGATTCAATGACAAGCGGTAGGTCCCGACCGTTGGTCGGTACGGCGCCGTGGTCACGCGTAGCGCCACGCCATGCGTGGCTGGGGTACCGACCAACGGTCGGTACCTACCGCTTTCCCTGTGCGCACCAACCAACCGTCAGAGGGTCGGCGGGGGTGGGTTTGCGGGGGCTTTGC
>DGIP01000239.1 GCA_002386405.1 Stenotrophomonas maltophilia | reverse complement strand
CAGCTGGCCCGCGCGCTGCAGGAAGCGGCCGCCGCCGGCGTGGACGTCACCGACGACGCCATGGCGATGGAGCGGCAGGGGTTGCGCCCGTTGCTGGTCGAGGGCAACGAGGACAACTTCAAGGTCACCACCCCGGCCGATCTGTCCCGATTCGAATTCGAGCTGTCGCGCCGCGGCTCCTGAGCCCGTCCGTGCCGGCCATCACCGCAGGTTTTTTGCCATGAACACCCCGTTTCCTCCGGTCCGCATCGGGCAGGGTTATGACGTCCACGCCTTCGGCGAGGGCGACCACATCATGCTCGGCGGCATCCGCGTCGCGCACAGCTGCGGCGTGCTGGCGCACAGCGATGGCGATGTGATCCTGCACGCGCTGTGCGATGCCATGCTGGGCGCGCTGTCGCTGGGCGACATCGGCCAGCACTTCCCGCCGTCGGACATGCGCTGGAAGGATGCCGACAGCAGCCGCTTCCTCGAGCACTGCAACGGCCTGCTGCGCGAACGCGGCTGGCAGGTCGGCAACACCGACATCACCGTGATCTGCGAGCGGCCCAAGGTCGGCCCGCATGCGCTGGCCATGCGCGAGCGCATCGCCGGGCTGCTGGGCATCGCGCTGGATGCGGTGAGCGTCAAGGCCACCACCTCCGAGAAGCTCGGGTTCACCGGGCGTGGCGAAGGCATCGCCGCCCAGGCCGTCGTGCTGCTGGTGGCGCTGTGATCCCGTTGCCGCTGGCCTTCGGCGAGCCGCTGCTGCGCGCCGACATCCGCACCACCCCGGAAGATTTCCAGGTGGACGAACTGCCGGCGTTCGAGCCGACCGGGGAGGGCGAGCACCTGCTGTTGACGATCCGCAAGCGCGGCGCCAACACCGTGCATGTGGCCAAGCTGCTGGCGAAGTGGGCGGGGCTGCCGGACATGGCGGTCAGCTATGCCGGCATGAAGGACCGGCATGCGGTCACCACGCAGCGGTTCAGCGTGCACCTGCCCAAGCGCATCGCGCCGGACATCGCGCTGCTGGCCTCGGACGAAGTGGAGGTGGTCGAATCCACCTGGCACAACCGCAAGCTGCAGCGTGGCGCGCTGGCCGGCAACCGCTTCCGGCTGGTGCTGCGCAACGTGCAGGGCGAGGCGAAGGCGATCGACGAGCGGCTGTCGCTGATCGCCGCGCGTGGCCTGCCGAACTGGTTCGGCGAGCAGCGCTTCGGCCGCGATGGCGGCAATGTGCCAGCCGCGCTGGCGATGTTTGGCGGCCGCCGCGTGCGCCCCGATCAGCGCTCGCTGCTGCTGTCCGCCGCGCGTTCGGCGCTGTTCAACCAGGTGCTGGCCGAACGCGTCGCGCAGGGCAACTGGGACAGCCCGCTCGAGGGTGAGGTGTGGATGCTTGATGGCAGCCGCAGCGTGTTTGGCCCCGAGCCGTGGACCGACCTGCTGGCCGATCGCCTGGGCCGCTTCGACATCCATCCCAGCGGTCCGTTGTGGGGCGAAGGCGAGCTGCGCAGCAGCGGCGCGGCGGCCGAACTGGAGCTCGGTGCGATCAGCGACGAGCAGTCACTGCAGCTGCGCACCGGGCTGGAAGGCGCGCGCCTGAAGCAGGAGCGCCGCGCGTTGCGGCTGCGCCCGGCCAACCTCCAGCATCGCTGGCTGGAAGCAGACGTCCTGGAAGTCACGTTCGCGCTGCCGCCGGGGTGTTATGCGACGGCGGTGCTGCACGAGTTGGGGCCCGTCAGCGACGTGGCCGGGGCCGCGTCGAACCTTTGATTGCCACGTAGCCACGTAGCCACGCAGGGCGTGGCTCTACCGGCGTCCATGCACCGTAGAGCCACGCCCTGCGTGGCTGCGCGGTGCCGGCAATCACCGAT
Organism: Stenotrophomonas maltophilia; assembly: GCA_002386405.1. Classification (GTDB taxonomy): domain Bacteria; phylum Pseudomonadota; class Gammaproteobacteria; order Xanthomonadales; family Xanthomonadaceae; genus Stenotrophomonas; species Stenotrophomonas maltophilia_AD. Next base: position 3,135 of record DGIP01000239.1, on the reverse strand, counting down.
TCGCCAACAACACCAGCACCGCGCCGGTGCCGCCTTGCCCGGCCGGTGCCGAATGAAACGCCAGCACGTCATTGCGCTGGCGCAGCAACCGGTCCACCAGGTTCTTCAGGATCGGCGCCCCCCCATCGGACTGCAGCCCCTTGCCATGGATGATGCGCACGCAGCCATGCTCGTGTGCATGCGCTTCCAGCAGGAACTGGCGCAGCAGCGTCTCCGCCTGGACCACGGTCGCCCCGTGCAGGTCCAGCTCATCCTGCACCGAATACTGGCCGCGCTTGAGCCGCTGGAACATCCGTGCCGGCAGGTTTTCGCGCCGGTAACTGGCGGTGTCGCCGGCCTCCAGCGGGCTGCTGTCGCGCAGCAGCCGGGCGAACTCCCCGCGCGCGGCGTCCTCGTCCTGTTCGGCCATGCGCGCACGCGGCTTCGGTCGCGGCGTTGCCGGCGGCGCGGCCACCGGCTTGCGCAGCGGCGTGACCTCGCCGATGGCGGCGCGGAACAGCGCGGCCGGATCTTCGTCTTCAGGATGTGACATGCGTACAGCCTAATGCCCTGAATCGGCCGTGCCTACCACCCGCCGGGGTAGGCCGATCTGCCCGCTTGCGGCACAATAGCTGACGCACTTGCGCGGTCGGTGATCCCGGAACGGGTGAAGGCCGGCCCCGCCAACGCTGGAAAGTGATGGAAATGAAGTCTTGAACAATCAAGCGGTTAAAACCCAGATGCGGATCCTGGTCAGCAACGACGACGGCGTCGATGCCCCCGGCATCAGGATGCTCGCCTCCGTGCTGCGCGAGGCCGGCCATGAAGTGATGGTGGTCGCCCCCGACCGCGACCGCTCCGGCGCCAGCAATTCGCTGACCCTGGACCTGCCGGTGCGGGTCAAGCGCATCGACCACTACACCTGTTCGGTGGCCGGTACCCCGACCGACTGCGTGCACCTGGCGCTGACCGGCCTGCTCGAATACGACCCGGACATCGTGGTATCGGGCATCAACAACGCGGCCAACCTGGGCGACGACGTCATCTACTCCGGCACCGTGTCGGCGGCGATGGAAGGGCGTTTCCTCGGCCTCCCGGCGGTGGCGATGTCGCTGGTCACCCACAACCACGACCCGCGCAATTTCGAAACCGCCGCGCGTGCCGCCGTGGAGATCGTCACCCGGCTCAAGGCCGACCCGCTGCCGGCCGACACCATCCTCAACGTCAACGTGCCCGACCTGCCGTGGTCGGAGGTGCGTGGCTTCGAAGTGACCCGCCTGGGCAACCGCCACCGAGCCGAAGGCTGCATCGCCCAGCGCGACCCGCGCGGCAATGAAGTGTTCTGGATCGGCCCGGCCGGGCGCGAACAGGATTCGGGCCCGGGCACGGACTTCCACGCCGTGCGCAATGGATTCATCTCGATCACCCCGATCCAGGTCGACCTGACCCGCTACCAGGCACTGGAGAAGGTCGCCAGCTGGGTAGGCGGGCTGACCGCCGCGCTGGACCGGCCGGCATGAGCCAGCGCCTGCGCCTGCAGCCCGAAGCGGTCGGGATCGGCATGACCTCCCAGCGCGTGCGTGACCGCCTGGTCGAACGCCTGCGCGAAAGCGGCATCGCCGACGAAGCCACCCTCAATGCGATCCGGGTCGTGCCGCGGCATCTGTTCATCGACGAGGCCCTGGCCTCGCGTGCCTACGAAGACACCGCACTGCCGATCGGCCACGGCCAGACCATCTCCCAGCCGTGGGTGGTGGCACGGATGACCGAAGCGGTGCTGCAGTCGGCGCCGAAGAAGGTGCTGGAAGTGGGCACCGGCTCGGGCTACCAGGCCGCCGTGCTCGGTGCGCTGGGGCTGGAAGTCTATACCGTCGAGCGCATCGGCGACCTGCTGCGGCAGGCGCGCAAGCGCTTCCGCGCACTGGGCATGAACATCCGCAGCAAGCACGACGATGGCCGCATCGGCTGGGCCGAACATGGCCCGTTCGACGCCATCGTGGTGACCGCCGCGGCGCCGGCGCTGGTCGATGCACTGGTCGAGCAGCTGGCCGTGGGCGGGCGCCTGGTCGCGCCGGTTGGCGGGGCAGGGGCGCAGTCGCTGATCCAGCTGACCCGTCGCGACGACGGCAGCGTTGAACAGCAGGTACTGGCGCCGGTCACGTTCGTGCCGCTGCTGTCTGGCATGCTGGACTGATTCCAAGGAGCGTCGCGTCATGAAGATTTTTGGTCCGCTGTACGAGCGGGCAATGAAGTGGGCCGCGCACGAGCGCGCCCCGACCTACCTGACGGTGCTCAGCTTCATCGAGGCGATCATCTTCCCGGTGATGCCCGAAGTGATGCTGGCGCCGATGTGCGTGGCCCAGCCCAAGCGCGGCTGGTGGTTCGCCACGCTCAGCCTGGCCGGCTCGATGGCCGGTGCGCTGGTCGGCTATGCGCTGGGTCACTATGCGTTTGAAGCGGTCAAGCCGCTGTTCGCCGCGATGGGCATGTTGACCAGCATCGAAGGCGGCATCGCCATCGTGCAGGCCAAGATGGCCGAATCGCCCTGGGCGGTGTTCACCTTCCTGGTGCTGGGCGGCTTCATGCCCATCCCGATGAAGGTCTTCACGTGGGCATCGGGTATCGTCGGCGTGCCGCTGCCGCAGTACTTCCTGAGCATGTTGATCGGGCGGGGCAAACGCGTTTACGTGCTGGCTGCCGTCATCCGCATTGGCGGGGCACGTGCCGAAGCGGCGCTGCGGCGTTGGATTGAACCGCTGGGCTGGATCGCCACCGCATTGGTGGTGGGTCTGGTGGCCTGGCTTGTCTGGAGAGCGAAGTTCGCATGAGTGCTGATCGTTTGAGCGGGGCCGCACGGCTGACCGCCCTGCTGCTGGTGGCGTCCACCCTGAGTGCCTGCGGCACCGCCACGGTGGTCAAGCCGTCCGGCGGGCGCACCGCGCACACCACGCCGCAGACCTCGGTGGCCAAGCCGGGCCAGACCGCCGTGGTGCGTCGTGGCGACACCCTGTACGCACTGGCACGCATCCACAACATCACCCCGCGCGACCTGGCGGGCTGGAACGGGCTGGCCGAGCCGTACACGATCTACCCGGGCCAGGTCCTGCGACTGTACCCGGGCAACACGCCGGGCCGCGCGCCGACCACCGTGGTGAC
>DGIP01000237.1:459-15502 GCA_002386405.1 Stenotrophomonas maltophilia | reverse complement strand
TGCCCTGTGGGCGCTGGCGGCGGTTGCTGCGATGGCCACCGACCCAGCAGCTTCGGTGGATGCGCGTGACCCGCACTCCCCGTGGCAGGCGCGCGATGGCTGGCGGCTGGGCCAGCGCGCCGCGCGCCGGCTGACGCTGGAGCATCGTGGCCACCAGCAGGTGCTGGCCGTTGAAGGCCATGGCGAGGCGTGGTCGATCGAGGTGGGCGGCACCACGGTATCGGCGCAGGGCCGGATGGTGGGCGAGCGGCTGGCGCTGCAGGTGGGAGAGCGCCTGCACCGCGCCCGCGTGGTACGCGACGGCAGCGAGCTGTACCTGTTCGGCAACGACGGCGTGCAGCGCTTCACCCTGCATGATCCGGTCAGTGAAGCCGACCACGCCGTGGCCGATGCCGGCAGCCTGGTCGCACCGATGCCGGGCCGCATCGTGGCCACGCTGCTGGCACCGGGCACCCAGGTGGTACGCGGCACCCCGCTGCTGGTGCTGGAAGCGATGAAGATGGAGCACACCCTGCAGGCCCCGGCCGATGGCACGGTGCAGGGTTACCGGGTCAAGGCCGGCGACCAGGTAGCCGACGGCGCAGTACTGGTGGATTTCGAAGCCACCTGATCGCGACGCCGGAACAACGCCGTAGAGCCACGCCCTGCGTGGCTGCGCAGTGCCGGATTACCACTCACAGTCACTGCCGCAATGTAGCGTCCGACACCGTGTCATGTACGTTCAACGGCTGCATCAACTGGGTGTTCGCCACCTCCGCGATCGCCCTGCCCCGGTTTTCGAACAGCCATTCGTTCTGCTTCTGGAACTGCTCACCATCGCCCAGCAGGCGGTACGCCTCACGCAGCGCCACATGCGCCTGCACCGGTTCGCTGCCATCCATCATCGGCTGCAGCAGCGCCACGGCCTGCTGCGGTACACCCCGGCCGATTTCCTGCATGGCCAGCACGACGGTGCGCCACTTTCCGATCATCGGGTTCTTCTGCTGCACCACCTGCGCGTCGTACTCGGCCAGCAGCCGGTTGGCCAGTGCATGGTCACCCTGGCGCTGCGCCAGATAGACCAGCGACAGCAGGCGCAGGATGCGGTCGGGCATGCTCGGGTCGGTGGTCGCGGCCAGCAGCGGGCGCAGCTCGGTGGCGATATCGGCCAGCACCTTCGCTTCGCGCTGCTCGCACGCGGTATCCACCACGGCCCGCATGAGCGCGGCATGCACGTGGAAATCGGCCGACTCGGGTGCCGGTTCCGATGACAGCGCCGTGCGCATGCCCGTGCAGTCGTCCTGGTCGGCGGCCAGCAGCAGCCGCACCCGCACGTTCATCAGCGCCTGCAGTTCGTCGCGCGGCTTGCCCAGCTGGGTCAGCAGCGCCTGTGCGTCCTTGTACCGGCGCATGGCAATCAGCACGTCGGCACGCGGATCGCTGGCCGCCCGCCCGGTCAACGTTTCGGACAATCTGAAACTGCGCAGCGCGTCGTCAAAGCGGTTGGTACCCAGCTGGATCCAGCCCAGGTGCGCGATGGTGTAGGCACGCATGGGGTTCTGCGGTATCGCGGCGGCGACGGCGTAGCGTTCTGCCTCCTCGTAGCGGCTGTCGGTCAGCAGGTACCAGGAGGTGTTGGACAGGCCGGCAAAGGAATCGGGATAGACATCGGCCAACACGCGCCAGTCGTCCAGCGGCCACGCGTCCGCACTCAGCTCGTTGCGCCAGGCTTTCAGGTAGAGCCGTTCGCGGTGCGGCAGGCGCTGGCTCACCGCCAGCGCGCGCGCCAGGTGCGGCTGCGCTTCGGCACGCTGGTCCAGGCGTACCAGCAGCTTGGCCAGTCCGATGTGGGCCATGGCGAAATCCGGGTCGGCATCGATCGCTGCCTCATACAGCTTGGCCGATTCGGAGAAGCGCCGACGGCCCAAGGCGCTCTCTGCCAGCGCGAACGACTTCAGCGCCTGCAGGTTGGCGGTGGAGGCCTGCGGCAGCGGCACCGACTGCTGCACTGACGCCACCGATTCACCGAGCCCGGCACGCAGCTGGCCCACCACGTCGTCCACCGCTGCCATCACCTCGGACGAGGTGCCGGCCTTCGCGCGATAGCTGCGCACCACGGCGCGGCGGTTGGGATCGATCAGGTCGACGCTGACCAGGTAGTGCCCACGGGACTGGCGGATGGCCGGCGCCACCACCATGCGCGCGCCCTCGCGCGCCGCCACGTCGCTGGCCAGCTCACGGTCCAGCCCGCGCCCGGACGGTATCCGCAGCAGGTCACGCGATTCGGTCACCCTGCTGGTGGACAGCACGTTGACGTAACGCGACTGCTCCAGGCTCATCAACACCGCGCGCTGCAGCGAGTCGTCGAACAACGCCTTGCCGCTCGCGTTGTCCACGTCGGCCAGCACCACCCAGTCGCGTTCGGCAAACGCGATGGCAGGCTCCGGGCGCAGCAGCATCCAGGCGCCTGCGCCCACCATCGCCAGCGCCACCAGGACGACCAGCGCCGCCGGTCGGCGCCAGCGCGGAGACCGGGGAGCCGGCTTCACGGTCCGGTCTTCCAGATATGCCCGGCGGGATCCATCTCCGGCGTCTGCATCTGATCCGAGCGCCAGCCAAAGCCGCACACGGCCAACGGGCCTTCCCGCATCGGATCGAGGCCCAGTACCTGCTCCACCTCTTCTTCGTTGATGGCGGCAGTGACGAACGCGCCCAGCCCGTAGGCCGTGGCCTGCGTATAGAAGGCCTGTGAGATGTGGCCGGCGTCGAGGGTTACCGCGCGATAGGCCTTGGCGTGGTTGCGGTACTTCCAGAAGTTGCGTTCAAAGCGGCAGACCAGGATCACCAGCGCATGCGCATCGGCGAACCAGCTCTGGCCAGCCAGCAGCCGATGGGCAAAGGCCGGTAACGCCGGGGGTTGCACGGACAAGCGGGCAAGCTCGTGCGCCACGGCATGGTAGTGATGGAGACCAGGCTCCAGGCCTTCGACGTTCTGGACCAGCACATACGCTTCAATCGGGTGCAGGCCACCGGCGGACGCCACGTTCTTCTTGAGGAAGCGCACGCCAGGCTCCGGCTCCACATGGGCGCTGGCCAGCAGGACCTCCCCAAGCATGCCTGCGAGCAGCGGCAGCGGCAGCGGCCGGGACGTGTCGAAATTCCTGCATGTGGTGCGGCGCAGGAGCAGCCCGTCCAGGAACCGGTCGCCCAACGGCGGCAGCGCGACCGCGCCGGGCAGGCGCGGCGGCGCCTCCACGGGAGGAGTGCCCAGCTTGCGTACCAGGTCCTGCGCCGTGACCATCTGGCTGCGCTCCATCTCCTCCACGCTGTCCACGCCGGTCCAGCGCGACAGCCGGTGGAACAACGCCGCTACCGACCACCAGTGGGATGCCCTGAGCGTGGTATCAGCGTCCGCATGGACAGCATGGTCGGCCGAATCACTCACCAGCACCCCTTCCGCCACCAGCCGCATGACGCGGGCACGCGCCTCAGCCGAGGTCGGCAGGGGCTGCCAGGTTTCGGCACTGCAGGCCAGCAGCAGGGTGGCCTCGTCCGGTGTGATCGGAACGGGTGCATCCAGGTGGGGCGCGATGGCCACGACGCCCTGCTCGTAGTGCAACCCGGTTCCCCCGGCCAGCAGGTCCTGCAGGCGGAACCCGGGGGTTTCCCGAGGCTCGAGGAAAAGGGTCTGGCAGCGGCGATACTGCATGGCGAAGGTCTATGATCCACCGGGGCGAGCCGCACTATAGCCGGCCCGTCCGTTGGCTTGCACCCAACTTCCGGCAGGCTCAATCCAGCGTCGCGGCTGCCGATAACCTCCTGTCACCCTCCAACACCGGGCCTTTCAAATGACTTCGACGAACACCCCTCTGCCGGAAGATACCGTCCAGCGTCTGTTGGACCTTCTGATCAATGACGATGCGTTCCGCGCGGCGTTCTCCGCCAATCCTTCGAAGGCGCTGGCAACCCTCGGCGTGGATGAGGAAACAACGAAGACCTGTTGCGCCCCGCTCACCAAGCTCGCGACGAAAGAAGAGTTCCAGGCGCTGCGGGAGAAGCTGACCAAGCATCTTCAGGTCAACGCGGCGTTCCGCATTGTGTTCTGCTTCGAAGCTGGTCGTGCGGCATCCCAGCTGGATGGCGATGCCTGACCTATCAGAGAGCAGCGACACCTTGCGTGTCGCTGCTCTGCAGCCGTCTTGCATCTTCAAGATTGAGAGACTGAAGCACGTAGTTACTGATTTCCTCGGCGTATGCCCGACCGCGCTGGTGGTCCAACCAGTCACGCTGCTTTTTCTGGCCGGCCTTGTCGTCGAGTGCCTCATAGGCGTCATGCAGCACCACGTGGACCTGGTAGAGCTCATCCCCTTCGACGAACGGCTCAAGTAACTTCACCGCGGCCGCCGGGCGACCATCCTCCACGTCCAAGACACCCTGCACGAGTGCCCAAAGCTGGGTAGCCCGAGGCTCGTCGTCCTTCTGGACCAGCCCTTTCAGCACACCAGCCCGAGCGCGGACGGTTCCCGAGTGACCGGCGCGAACCGCGTGATACGCCGTGGATAGTATGAACAGCACGCTTTCCCTTCGCGAGGCAGCATCCTGCTGCTCCGCCTTCTTCAGCCACAGATCCAGTATTGCTGCGTACGATTCCTTGGGCGTCGGGTTCCCGGTCAGCCTGCGCTGATGAAGCGCGATGACATCCAGCACGCGGCAGACTTCCACCACCTCGCTGCACTGGGACTGTGCACGTTCGATAAGCTCGTTTGCTTCCACAAACCGGCCTTGATCAACGAGCGCGCTGGAGCGCTCGATCTGCTCGCCTGGGCCACGTAGCGGTCGGCGCGCGAAGATTTCCTCGGAGGCCGGGTAGTCCTTTGCCGCCGCCAGGCTCAGCGCCCACCACACGTCGCTGGCACCCCGATCAATTGCTGCCGTTTCCTTGAGCATGCGCTGCGCTTCGCCCACGTCGGCCACGGCGAGGTGGATGCGTCCGATGAAGTTCTGCGCAAGTGTCTTCTGGGGATTCTGGGAAAGCAGGAGCGGGCGTGCTGCGACGAGGGCGGCATCGTACTTTCCCATCAAGTACAGCGCACTGGAGTAATTCATGTGTCCCACGTAATCGTCAGGATACAACTCCGTCAACATTCGCCACTGCTCGGCGACCGCCGGCATGGCCGCGCCCCCAAACTGTGCACCCCACGCCTGCAGATACAACTGCTCACGCGGCGTAAGTCGCTCGCGGAGCCCGTAAGCGATGTTGAAGATGCGGCGCGCACCTTCAATGTCACCCCGCGCGTTCTGGATGCGCATCATGCCCACATAGGCGAATGCGAAGTCAGGGTCGACAGTGGCGGCCTGGTTGAAGAACATCAGGGCACTGTCGACGTCCTGATTGGACATTGCAGCCAACCCCTTGGCGTATGCATGCAAGGCATCGATGCTGGAGGTCGCTACCTTGGGCAGTGGTGCCGAGTCGCGCGAGATGTCCTCCAGGGCCTCACCAAGGTCGTCGCGGAGCGCGGCAACGACCTGGTCGGCAGAGGTCAACACCGATTCCAATCCACGCCCGTCGGCCGAATGGGAGTAGACGGTGTTGCCGTTGGCAGGGTCGATGACCTCAACGGTCACGCGCAGCTTGCCGTTGATTTCCAGCACCGAGGGCATGATCACCGCTCGCGCGCCATCGCGCGTGGCCACCTCTATCGCCGTCCGCCGGTCCAGCAGGGACTCGACCGGTTGACGCATCAGTGCAAGGGTGTCGCGCACCTTGATGTCGCTGAGCACGTTGACGTGACGCGACTGCCCCAGGCTGATCCTGAAGGCCTGGTCCAGGCTGTCGTCGAGCAGGGGCTCGCCGGTAAGATTTCGCACCTCTCCGAGTACGACCCAGTCGCGCTCGGCAAATGCAATGGCCGGGGCTGGCCGGAGCAGCATCCAGCCGCCCACCACCACGGTTGCCAATACCAGCGCTTCAGCTGCAATGGCGGCGGGTTGGCGCCAGAACGGAATGTCACGGCGCGCTTTGGCGGTTCCACGCGGCATGCGCAGCGGAGCCGAGCCGATTTCCCCCACTTCGTAGACTTCCTGGGTGGCGGGGATGCCTTTGAATCGCCAACGTCCGTGCGACTTCCACACCAGCCGCTCCGCACGCTCTCCCAAATTGGACGTGGCGCGATGGGTGAGAGACTCGGCTACAGCCGAAAGGAGGATCTGTCCCGGCCTTGCCAACATCATCAACCGTGCCGCCATCGGCTTGGCCAACCCCTCGACTTCGAGCGACTTGGCACCGGCCTTCACCGCTTCCGCGCTGTTTTCCCAGGTAAGGACTTCACCTACGTGCAGACCCGCACGGGCGCGCAGCTCGAGCTTGTGCTCGTTTCCAAGCTGTTTCAGTTCCCGCTGATAGTCCAGTGCAAACCCAAGACCATCAATGGCGCGCTCGAACAACAGGAACAGCCCATCGGAACGGTCGATCTGCTGGCCGCGCCACTGCTGCTGCAGCCTGAGCACCAGCCGATCATGCTGCTGGAACAGCTCGGCTGCGGCGCTGTCGCCGATGCGTTCCACCAGGATCAGCGAATCGCACAGATCGGTGAACAGCAGCGCGCGCAGCTGTGGGGACTGGGTCGACGTTCCGTTGTCGCCGTTCATTCGAATACCCCGTCAGGGCGTGGCGGTCGCGGCACGCGACCAGTGCAACCGGTTGCCGCCCAGGCGCTTGGCCTGGTACAGCGCATTGTCGGCGCGGGCGTACCAATCGCTCCAGTCGCTGTTCGGTTCGAGCAGGCTCACGCCGATGCTGACCGGGCAGACATGCGGCTGGCCGCCCGGCCGGCCCATCAGGCCGTGGACGGCGCTGAGGATGAACTCGGCCGCGTGCTGCAGGCTGTCGGAGTCTGCTTCGCGCAGCAGCAGGCAGAATTCGTCACCGCCCAACCGACAGGCGCGGTCGTTCTCAGTGGCCACCGAACGCAGGATGTTGGCCACGCTCTGCAGCACGCGGTCGCCGGCCTGGTGGCCGTGTTCGTCGTTGACCTGTTTGAAATGGTCGCAGTCGATCAGCAGCAGGCCCTGCGGCGCGCCGTCTTCGTGGCTGCGGCATTCCTGCAGGTACAGGGCCAGGCCGCGGCGGTTGTGCAGGCCGGTCAACTCGTCGGTACGCACCAGTTCACGCGTGTGGGTGAGCTGGTGGGTGGTGACGTACAGGTTGTCCAGCGCGGTTTCGAGATCATGGTTGCGCCGGCGCAGCTGGCGGATCAACACCTGTTCGTTGCTTACCACGCGCATGATCGTGCGGCGCAGGAAGTAGGCCACCAGGCCCGGGTCACGGTCGACCAGGCGCTGGAAATCGGTGTGGTCCAGCTCCAGCACCAGCGAATCGGTGGTGGCGCGGGCGTCGGCACTGCGCGGGTGGTCGCCGATCAGCAGGCCCAGTTCGCCGAAGAATTCATGCTGGCCGAGCGTCTTGACCACCAGGTCTTCGCCGAAATCCAGCTCGATGGCACCGGTGACGATGACATACATGGTGCTGCCGGCCTGGTTGCGCAGGAACAGGTGCTCGCCGGCGCGCAGCGCGCGGTGCTGGCCGAATTCGGCAAACAGGGCGAATTCGCCGGCGCTCAGAACGGCGTGCACGATCTCAGCCATCGCGGTCTGCGCGATGTCTGACGCTCGTTCGCACACATTCGTCGCAAGCTTGCCGGTCATTCCCGTACACCCGCTTCCCAGCGTTCCCCGGTGAGCGAATGAGGATAGCACCCCTTAAAAGTGTGCGCCTCATCCCATTTCCATGCCCCGGCGCCCGGATTTCTCCGGCGCTCCGGCCCAGTCTTCCCTAACGCAGCGACCGGTTTGAACCGGCCATCCCCTACCGCATGGAGCTATTTGCGGACCGTAGCATCTGGCGGGGGCATATAAAAGAAGGGCCACCCCTACAGGGGCGGCCCTTGCCGGCCAACGGCCGGCGCTGCCGGGGGGTCGGTCAGGCCGCCCGGAACTGCTCTTCTTCGGTCGAGCCGGCCAGGGCGGTGGTGGAGGACTGGCCCTGCTGGATGGCCTGGGTGACGGCGTCGAAGTAGCCGGTGCCGACCTCGCGCTGGTGCTTGACCGCGGTGAAGCCGCGGTCGGCGGCGGCGAATTCGGCTTCCTGCAGTTCCACGAAGGCGCTCATCTGGCGGCGGGCGTAGCCGTGGGCCAGGTTGAACATGGAGTAGTTCAGGGCGTGGAAGCCGGCCAGGGTGATGAACTGGAACTTGTACCCGTAGCGGGCGATTTCCTTCTGGAACGTCGCAATGGTGGCGTCGTCCAGGTTCTTCTTCCAGTTGAAGCTGGGCGAGCAGTTGTAGGCCAGCAGCTTGCCCGGGTACTTGGCGTGGATGGCTTCGGCGAACTTGCGCGCGAACTCCAGGTCCGGCTTGCCGGTCTCGCACCAGATCAGGTCGGCGTAGGGGGCGTAGGCCAGGCCGCGGCTGATGGCCTGGTCCAGGCCGTTGCGGGTCTTGTAGAAGCCTTCCACGGTGCGCTCGCCGGTGGCGAAGGGCTGGTCGTTGGCGTCGATGTCGCTGGTCAGCAGGTCGGCGGCTTCGGCGTCGGTGCGGGCCACCAGCAGGGTGGGCACGCCCAGCACGTCGGCGGCCAGGCGCGCGGCGTTCAACTTCTCGATGGCCTCGCGGGTGGGCACCAGCACCTTGCCGCCCATGTGCCCGCACTTCTTCACCGAGGCCAGCTGGTCTTCGAAATGGACGCCGGCCGCGCCGGCTTCGATCATCGCCTTCATCAGCTCGAAGGCGTTGAGCACGCCGCCGAAGCCGGCCTCGGCATCGGCCACGATCGGCTGCAGGAAGTCGATGTCGTCCTTGCCCTCGGCGTGGTGCAGCTGGTCGGCGCGCAGCAGGGTGTTGTTGATGCGCTTGACCACGGCCGGGACCGAATCGGCCGGGTACAGCGACTGGTCGGGGTACATCTGGCCGGCCAGGTTGGCGTCGGCGGCCACCTGCCAGCCGGACAGGTAGATGGCGTTGAGGCCGGCCTTGACCTGCTGCATGGCCTGGTTGCCGGTCAGTGCGCCGAGCGCGTTGACGAAGTCCTTTTCATGCAGGTACTTCCACAGCTTCTCCGCGCCCAGCCGGGCCAGCGAATGCTCCACGTGCACGGTGCCGCGCAGGCGCACCACGTCGGCGGCGCTGTAGTTGCGCTGGATGCCGGCCCAGCGCGGGTCGGTGTTCCATTCGTGCTGGATCTGTTCGGCGGTCTGCAGCTTGGTCATGTCGTTTCTCCAGGAAGGGTCAATCGATCCGGTCGTAGGCCGGCAGGGTCAGGAAATCGGTCAGTTCATTGCGGCGGCTCAGCTCACCGAGCAAAGCGATGGCCTCGTCGATCCGCGCCCCGCCCGGCAGCGCGCTGCGCTCGCCCAAGCGCGCCGGCAGCGCGGCCAGGGTGGCGTCGAGCAGGGCCAGGTCGATGGCGGTGCCGTCGTCCAGGTGCTGGCCGGGCACGTGCAGCCACTGCCACAGCTGGCTGCGGCTGATCTCGGCGGTGGCCGCGTCTTCCATCAGGTGGTGGATGGGTACGCAGCCGTTGCCGTCCAGCCAGGCGGCCAGGTAGCGCACGCACACTTCCACGTTGCCCTCGAACCCGGCGCGGGTGATGGTGCCGGTGGGCGCGGCGATCAGTTCGTTGCGGCCCACCCGCACATCGCGGCGCAGCACGCCGTGCTGGTTGGGGCCGGGCATGTGTGCGTCGAAGATCGCCTGCGCGACTGGAATCAGCGCCGGGTGCGCCACCCAGGTGCCGTCGTGGCCGGCGGTGACTTCGCGCAGCTTGTCTGCACGCACCCGCGCCATGGCCTGTTCGTTGGCGGCGGCATCGTGGTTGATCGGGATCTGCGCGGCCATGCCGCCCATCGCATGCGCGCCACGGCGGTGGCAGGTCTGGATCAGCAGTTCCGAATAGGCCTTCAGGAACGGCTGGGTCATGGTCACCTGGCCGCGTTCGGGCAGCACCTTGTCGGCGTGCTTACGGAAGGTCTTGATGTAGGAAAAGATGTAATCCCAGCGGCCGCAGTTCAGGCCGACGATGCGGTCGCGCAGGGCGTGCAGGATCTCGTCCATCTCGAACACCGCCGGCAGCGTTTCGATCAGCACGGTGACCTTGATCTGGCCATGCGGCAGGCCGAGCATGCCTTCGATGTGCGACAGCGCGGTTTCCCACAGCGCGGCCTCTTCCATCGACTGCAGCTTGGGCAGGTAGAAGTACGGGCCGCGCTGGCGGCACATCAGGGTGCGGGCGTTGTGGAAGGCGAACACGGCCGCGTCGAACAGGCCGCCGGCCAGCGGCTGGCCATCGATGCGCACGTGCTTCTCATCCAGGTGCCAGCCGCGCGGGCGCACGATCAGCACGGCCTGTTCGTCGAGCGGGCGCAGCGCGTAGTGCTTGCCGGGCTTGCCGTCCACGCCGGGCGCGGTGTGGGTGAGGTCGCCGCGCACCGCGCCGATCAGCGCCTGCTGGCCGGCCAGCAGGTTGCGCCAGGCCGGGGCGGTGGAATCCTCGAAGTCGGCCATGAACACCTTGGCGCCGGAGTTCAGCGCGTTGATGACCATCTTCGGGTCGGTCGGGCCGGTGATCTCGACGCGGCGGTCCTGCAGCGCGTCCGGGATCGGCGCCACGCGCCAGTCCTCGCTGCGGAGCGCGGCGGTGTCGGTGCGGAAGTCCGGCAGGCCGCCGCCATCGAAGAAGGCCTGGCGCTCACGGCGGGCCTGCAGGCGGCGCTGGCGTGCGGGTTCCACCGCGCGGTGCAGCGACACCAGCAGCGCCAGTACCCCCGCCGGCAGCAGGGCCGACTGGCCGGCAAGCTGGGTGGTCAGGGCGATGCCCGGGGTGGCCGGGGCGTCGGCCGGGGTGGGCTGGGCGGTGGCGAAGGCGGCGACAGCGGACATGTCCAACTCCTGCGTTGCGGGTGATGCCACCGTGCGCCGGAGTGTGGTATTTGACAAAACAGTTATCGCAATGCTTTACATAAGTTGCGCTTATATTCGTTACGCCATGCCCACACCCAAGCCGCCAAGTCCCCGTTTTTCCTACAAGTCTGACCGGCTCAAGCCGCTGCGGGCGTTCTGCCAGACCGTGCGATTGGGCTCAGTCTCACGTGCGGCTGAGGCGCTGTTCGTCAGCCAGCCGGCGATCAGCCAGCAGTTGCAGGCCTTGGAACGCGAGTTGGGGGTGGGCCTGTTCGAGCGCAGCGGGCGGCGCCTGGTGCCCAGCCGCGAGGGCCAGCTGCTGTTTGAAATGGCCCAGCCGCTGGTGGAAAGCCTGGACGGGCTGGAGGCCAGCTTCCGCGACAAGGTCAAAGGGCTGGATGCGGGCGAGCTCAACATTGCCGCCAACAGCTCCACCATCCTGTACCTGCTGCCGCGCATCGTGGAGCGCTTCCGCCAGCGCCATCCGGACGTGCGCCTGACCCTGCACAACGCGATCAGCGCCGATGGCACCGACCTGCTGCGCAGCGATGCGGCGGATCTGGCGGTGGGCTCGATGACCGATGTGCCGGCCGACCTGAGCTATGCACCGGCCTACCGCTTCGAGCAGGTGCTGATTGCCCCGCCCGACCACCCGCTGGCCACCGCGCCGGAGCTGACCCTGCAGGCGATCTCGGCCTACCCGCTGGTGCTGCCGCCCAAGCGGCAGATCACCTACCGGCTGGTGGACCAGGTGTTCCAGCGCCAGCGCGTGCCGTACACGGTAGCGCTGGAGGTGGGCGGCTGGGAGGTGATCAAGCAGTACGTGGCGATGGGCATGGGCATTTCGATCGTGCCGGCGCTGTGCCTCAACGATGCCGACCGCGACCGGCTGGTGACGCGCTCGATGAGCGCCTGGTTCCCCGAGCGCAGCTATGGGGTGATCGTGCGCCGGGGCCGTTTCCTGTCGCCGCAGGCGCGCGCCTTCATCGAGCTGATCCAGCCGGACCTGTTCAGTCCGCGCAGCTATGATGAAAGCGGTCATTCCGAACGCTGATGCACTGCCATGTCGATTGAACTGCGCCACCTGCGCTACTTCCTGGCGGTGGCCGATACCCTGCACTTCGGGCGTGCGGCCGAGCGGCTGGGCATGTCGCAGCCGCCGCTCAGCCAGCAGATCCGGCAGCTGGAAACGCTGCTGGGCGCGCGCTTGTTCCTGCGCAGCAACCGCCGGGTGGAACTGACCGAGGCCGGGCGCGTGCTGCAGGCGCAGGCCACCGAAGCACTGGCGCGGGTAGACCAGGCCATCGAACTCACCCAGCGCGCGCAGCGCGGTGAAACCGGCGAGCTGCGGATCGGGTTGACCCGCGCCACGCCGTTGTCCACGCAGATTCCGCGCGCGATCTTCACCTACCGCCAGCAGTTCCCGCAGGTGCAGTTGAAGCTGCGCGAAATGAACACGTTGCAGCAGATCGATGCGCTGGTGGCCAACGAACTGGATGTGGGGCTGATCCGCAAACGCGCGTTGCCCACGCCGCTGATGTCACGCAAGTTGTTCAGCGATCCGCTGGCGCTGGTGGTGCATGACCAGCATCCGCTGATCCGCGACCTGCCGGCGGGTGCGCCGGTGGCGCTGCGGCAGTTCGCGCATGAGCCGTTCGTGGGCTTCCTGCGCGAGGTGGGCGCCGGCATCCACGATCATTTCATCGCGCTGTGCCGCAGCGCCGGTTTCACCCCGCGCATCATCCAGGAAGCGGGCGAGGCGTCCACGCTGATCAGCCTGGCCGCGTCCGGGTTGGGGGTGACGGTGCTGCCGGCCTCGTGCAGCCACATCCACGTGGAAGGCGCGCGCTTCGTGCCGCTGAGTGATCGCGCGGCGAGCTCGGAAGTGCATGTGGCCTACCGGCGCGGTGGACCATCGCCGTTGATCACCCACTTCACCCGGCTGCTGCAGGGCGGCTTCAGCGGCTGAGTGCGAGCGCGGCCGGAAGCGGCTGTTTGCGGCGGCCCAGCCGCCAGGCGATGGTGGCGCCGATGGCGGTGAGCACGGCGGTGAAGGCGCACACGCCCCACCAGTCCCAACGGGTGTAGAACACGCCGCCGGCGGCACCGGCCAGGCTGGAACCGAGGTAGTAGGCGAACAGGTACAGCGCCGAGGCTTCAGCGCGCATCACGCCCGCGCGGCTGCCGACCCAGCTGCTGGCGACAGAATGGCCGCCGAAGAAGCCGAACGTGACCAGCGCGATGCCCACCGCCATGCAGCCCAGCCACGGCAGGGACAGCAGCACGATGCCCAGCGCGATCAGGCCATAGCAGATGCCGAGCACGCGGCCCCGGCCATGCCGGTTGGCCTGCTGGCCCATCCACGCCGAGCTGAAGGTGCCGACCAGGTACACGCTGAAGATCAGGCCGACCACGGTCTGGCTGAGCCGGTACGGCGGCGCCAGCAGGTGGTAGCCGAGGTAGTTGTAGAGGGTGACGAACACGCCCATCAGCACGAACGCGGTGGCGAACAGCGAGGGCAGGCCGGGGTCGGCGAACAGCTGGCGCCAGCGCGCGGGCAGTTCGCGCAGGCCGCCGCGACGGCTCTGGAAGTGCCGCGACGGCGGCAGCTGCACCCACAGCAGCACGGTGCTGAGCACGGCGATCAGCGAGACCACGCCGATGCCCCAGCGCCAGCCCCAGTGGTCGGCGACGATGCCGGCGATCAGGCGCCCGCTCATGCCGCCCACCGCGTTGCCGCCGATGTACAGGCCCATGGCCAGGCCGAGCGCGCGGCTGTCCATTTCTTCGACCAGGTAGGTCATCGCCACTGCCGGCACGCCGCTGAGCGCGATGCCTAGCAGGGTGCGCAGGATCAGCAGCGTGGTCCAGTCGTCGACCATCGCGCTGGCGGCCGAGAGCACGGTGGAGGCCAGCAGGGCGGTGATCATCACGCCACGGCGGCCGACCCGGTCGGAGATCAGCCCGGCCACCAGCATGGAAACGGCCAGCAGGCCGGTGCTGAGCGACAGGGCCAGCGCGCTGTTGGCGGCGGAGACGCCGAAGTGGCGGCTGAACTCCGGCAGCAGCGGCTGCACGGTGTAGAGCAGGCCAAAGGTGGAGAAGCCGGCCAGGAACAACGCCGCCGCCGTGCGCCGGAACGCGGGCGTGCCCTGCTCGATGTGCTGCGAGGGCGCGGGCGGCTGGGGGGTGGAACTGCGCTCGGGCAGCGCTGCGGTGTCGCCGTTCATTGCGTCTGGGCCCGTGGGGGCGGGCCGGTGCGTAAGGATCAGCGCTCAGGATAGGCAGCGGGTACAGGTCGATCCATAACCTGCCGGGTCTGGATTGAGACGTTGCACGTATCGATTAACTTACAACGCCTGCCAGGTAAAGCCCTGGCCGCGGCGGTAGTACACGCGTGCCGCCTTTCCATACAGGGCCTTGGCGTCGACCAACCCGAAGTAACGGCCATCGGCGCTGTTGCCGCGATGGTCGCCCAGCATCAGCACCTTGCCGGCCGGCACGGCCAGGCCGGTGATGTCCGGGCCGCCGCCCTGCCCCAGGTCGAGCTGGGCCAGGGTGCGGCCGAAGTCTTCCACGTCATCGGTACCGACCTGGCCGAGCGGGTGGCCGTTGATGCTGAGATGGCCCTCATGCAGGTCCACCCGGTCGCCGCCCACGGCGGCGATGCGCTTGATCAGGCGGGTGCCGTCCTGCGGGGAATCGAATACCGCCACCTCGCCGCGCTGCGGCACGCCGGTGTGCAGCAGTTCCACCGAGGTGAACGGCAGGCGCAGGCCGTAGGCGCGCATGTCCACCACCACCCGGTCGCCGGGCATCAGGGTGTGCTGCATGGAGCCGCTGGGCACCTGGTAGTGGTTGGCAAGGCTGTCGCGCGCGGCGGCGAGCAGGCCGAGCATGACCAGCAGCGGCAGGGCTTCCTTCTTCAGCCAGTAGAGCAGGCCTTTGGAGCGGGTTTCGGCGGCGGCAGCGGTCATGGTGGCGATCCTTGCGGGCGTGAGTGGGGTCTGACCGTTACGGCGTTCCGGAGTTCCCGCCGTGACGACCAACGGTCGTCACCTACCGGGTGTCGGGCACCCCGAACCATTGGTAGGGCACGACCGTTGGTC
>DGIP01000237.1:0-236 GCA_002386405.1 Stenotrophomonas maltophilia | reverse complement strand
GGCACGACCGTTGGTCGTGCCCCGATAAAAAGCTACACGTTATTTACGCGCCCCGGGCATCCGGGTCATCGCCCCTTTATGGCCGCCACGCGCATCGTGTCGACACCGCGCCCCCGGGCGCTTTGTCGAGGTGTTCCATGACCATCCTGTTGCTCCGGCAGCCGTCGCCGGACCCGCTGCCGGTGCCGGCCCTGCTGGCCGGCCATGCCGTGCACTGCCAGGACTGCGCCACGCTG
>DGIP01000236.1 GCA_002386405.1 Stenotrophomonas maltophilia | reverse complement strand
TTTACCCCGATGTAAATGCGTAACGACCAACTGTCGTTACCTACCGCTGTAGGGCACGACCGTTGGTCGTGCCTGGCCGCCGGCCGCCCCTGCCGTCACCCAGAACGTACGGCTCAGCATGGTTTTCACGCCGGCTTTACCCGGCGGGCAGGGGGTCCCGGCCGTGGAACGGGTGAGCTAGACTGTCCGCCTTTGCGGCCCCCGGGCCGCCCTGAACGGAAGTGTCATCCCGCATGAGTTGGCTCAGCAAGTTGATGCCGTCGGGCATCCGCACCGACAACGTCCCCAGCAAGAAGCGCAGCGTCCCCGAGGGCCTGTGGGAAAAGTGCAGCAGCTGCGGCAGCGCGCTTTACGGTCCTGAGCTGGAAGAGAACCTGGAAGTCTGCCCCAAGTGTGGCCACCACATGGCCATCCGCGCGCGGGCGCGCCTGGCGTCGTTGTTCGACGCCGACAGCACCACCGAAATCGCCGCACGCCTTGGGCCGACCGACCTGCTCAAGTTCAAGGACCAGAAGAAGTACAGCGAGCGCATCAAGGCGTCGCAGAAGAACACCGGCGAGTACGACGCGCTGATCGCCATGCAAGGCCTGCTCAAGGGCCGGCCGCTGGTGGCCTCGGCCTTCGATTTCGCCTTCATGGGCGGCTCGATGGGCTCGGTGGTCGGCGAGCGCTTCTCGCTGGCCGCGGAAAAGGCGCTGGAAATCGGCGCGCCCTACGTGTGCTTCTCCGCCAGCGGCGGCGCGCGCATGCAGGAAGGCCTGTTCTCGCTGATGCAGATGGCCAAGACCTCGGCGGCGCTGGGTCGCCTGCGCGCTGCAGGGCTGCCGTACATTTCGGTGCTGACCCATCCCACCACCGGTGGCGTATCGGCGTCGTTCGCGATGCTGGGCGACATCAACATCGCCGAGCCGCAGGCGCTGATCGGCTTCGCCGGCCCGCGCGTGATCGAGCAGACCGTGCGCGAGAAGCTGCCGGAAGGCTTCCAGCGTTCGGAGTTCCTGCTCGAGCACGGCGCCATCGACCAGATCTGCGACCGCCGCGAAATGCGCGACCGCCTGTCCGAGCTGCTGGCCATGCTGGGCCGCCAGTCCGCGCCGGACGCTGCTGCCTGATGGCGGCGCGCAGGTACTTCGGCACCGACGGCATCCGCGGTCGGGTCGGGCAGGGGGTGATCTCCGCGGACTTCGTGCTGCGCCTGGGCAATGCGCTGGGCCGGGTGCTGACCGAACGCAACGGCCACCGCCCGGGTCACCGGCCGGTGGTGGTGATCGGCAAGGACACGCGTATTTCCGGCTACATGTTCGAAGCGGCGCTGGAAGCCGGGCTGGTGGCCGCCGGCGCTGACGTGCAGCTGCTCGGGCCGATGCCGACCCCGGCGGTCGCGTTCCTGACGCGCACGCTGGGCGCCGACGCCGGCATCGTGATCAGTGCGTCGCACAACCCGCATTACGACAACGGCATCAAGTTCTTCTCCGCCGATGGCGAGAAGCTCGACGATGCGACGGAGCTGGCGCTGGAAGCGGCGCTGGATACCGATTTCACCACGGCCGATTCGGACCGGTTGGGCAAGGCGGCGCGTGGCCGCGATGCGGTCGGCCGCTACATCGAGTTCTGCAAGGCCAGCGTGCCGCGCGGGTTCGACCTCCGTGGGTTGAAGATCGTGCTGGATTGCGCGCACGGCGCCACGTACCACATCGCGCCGATGCTGTTCCGCGAGCTGGGTGCGGACGTGGTGGCAATCGGTGCCGAGCCGAACGGGGTCAACATCAACGATGGCGTCGGTTCGATGCACATCGACAACCTGGCCGCCAAGGTGCGTGAAACCGGTGCGGACCTCGGCATCGCGTTCGATGGCGATGGTGACCGCGTGTTGATGGCCGATGACCTGGGCAACCCGGTCGACGGCGATGACCTGCTGTATGTGCTGGCGCCGTCGTGGCAGCGCAACGGCCGCCTGCGCGGTCCGGTGGTGGGCACGCTGATGACCAACTTCGGCCTGGAGCAGGCGCTGGAGCGCCTGGGCCTGCCGTTCTTGCGCAGCAACGTGGGCGACCGCTACGTACACCAGGCGCTGGTGGAAGGTGGCGGGGTGCTCGGCGGTGAGGCATCGGGTCACCTGCTGTGCCTGGATCGTGCGACCACGGGCGATGCGATCATCAGTGCGCTGCAGGTGTTGGAAGTGTTGCGTCGGGAAGGCAAGAGCCTGCGCGAGTCGCTGGTCGGGCTGACCCGGGTGCCGCAGAAGACGGTCAACGTGCGCCTGGGGGATGTTTCGGCCAAGGCGATCGTGCAGTCCGAAGGCGTGCAGGCGGCGCTGGCCGCTGCGCAGCAGGCAGTCAAGGGGCGGGGCCGTGCGTTCCTGCGCCCCTCCGGCACCGAGCCGGTGGTGCGCGTCACGGTCGAGGCCGACACGGCCGAGCTGATGCAGGCCACGCTGGACAGCCTGTCCGGCGCGGTCAAGGCCGCCGCCGCAGCGTAATGAAAAACCCGGCTTCGGCCGGGTTTTTTTTGTGCAGGAAGCCAGCCACGCAGGGCGTGGCTCTACGGCCCTGGCACCATCTTCTTCTGCCTGGCCTTGAACCGGTTGAACACCGGTGCGATCAACGGGTGGTAACTCCACGCGATGCGCTTGCGAAGCCAGCTGGCCGGGCGGTTGCGGATGGCGAAGCGGTAGATGTGTTCCGGATCGCCGCCGACCACGTTGCGGCCGAACGGGTGGGTGGTGTGCAGGTAACGGAACCCCTGCGCGCGTGCGATGGGCAGGTAGTCCTCGTCGAAATCGCCGTAGGGCCAGCACAGGGTGTCGGACGCTTCGCCCAGCTGTTCCTGCAGTACGCTGCGCGCCATTTCCAGGTCACGGGTGATGCCGTTGCGCTTCTGTTCGCGGCTGATGTCCTGCTTCATCCAGCGCGTGTGGGTGTGGGTGTGGCAGTGCACTTCGAAGGTGCCGGCGTCGATCATCGCGCGGGCTTCGCTCCAGCGCATCATCACGTCGTCGTGGCGGTTCTCGCGCAGGATCGCGGCCTCGCAGGCACGGTGGTCCGGCGTGGCCGGGAGCACGGCATCTGGCTGGCCGGCATGCGGGCGCAGCGGGCCTTCGCCCATCCAGCCGGTGACCACGAACACGACGGCATGCATGCCGTACTTCTGCAGGATGGGGTGGGCGTACACCCAGTTGTCCAGGTAGCCGTCGTCGAAGGTGATCACGATCGACTTGCGCGGCACTGGTTTGCCGGCCAGGAAGCCGGCGTACTGATCGAGCGTGAGCGAGGTCCAGCCGTTGCGGGCGAGCCAGGCGATCTGGCTTTCGAAATTTTCCGGCGACACCGTGATCATGCCCGGTGAGGGCGACACGTGGTGGTGCATCAGCACCGGCACGGTTCTAGCGTTGGCCATGGCCCAGTTCCTTCAACCACTGGTGGTAATAGTGTTCGGTGGCTTCAGTGTGCCCGGTCGGGGTGAAGCGGTGCGCGCTGCGCATCCAGTCCCACCCGGCCTGGCCCATCTGCCGGCGGCGTTCGGGCTGCTCCACCAGGACCTGCAGCGCACGGGTGAGCGCGGCCTGGTCGCCGAGCGGGGCGAGCAGGGCATTGCTGCCTTCCACCAGCATCTCCGGCACGCCGCCGACCCGGGTGGCCACGATCGGCACGCCGACGTAGGCGGCCTCGAGGAATACCGTACCGGCGGCCTCCTTGTGGGTGGCCAACGCAAAGATGTCGAAGCCGGTCATCAACCGGCACGCGCCGTGCCGGTAGCCGAGCAGGTGGACCTGGGCAGTAATGCCGAGTTCGGCGCGCAGCGCCTTCAACTGATCCAGCACGGGCTGGCCGTCGCCGACGATCACCAGCTGCAGGTTCGGCTGCTGGCGGCACAGCGGGGCCATGGCGCGCAGCAGATCGGCGTGGCCCTTGGCTTCGCGCAGTACCGCGACGCAGCCGACCACGACCTGGTCGTCTGTGAAGCCGAGTTCGCGGCGGACCTCGGCGCGGGTCTCCTGCAGGCACTGCCAGGCATCATCGCTCTGCACCTGCGACCACTGCGGTGGCACGGCGATGGGTGGCACGATGCCAATGTGGCCGTCGGCCACGCCGCGATGGACCAGCAGCTGCTTGACGAAGCTGCTCACGGTCAGCACCCGGTGCGGCAGGCCGGTGTAGGTGAGCAGGGAGTTGACCGGGCTCATCAGGTGGCGAGAGCGCACCACCAGCGGCGCGCCGGCCAGGCGTGCGCCGGCGGCGGCAATCAGCGCATCGCGGCGGCTGGTGGTGTTGACCACGTCATAGGTGTGCCGGCGCACCAGTCGTTTCACCGACCAGATGCCGCGCAGCAGGCGCAGCAGCCCGCCCATCTTCAGGGCATGCACGGTGAAGCCCGCTTCGCGCGCCACCTCGCCCAGGCGGGCGCCGGGCTGGCACAGCAGCGATACGTCGTGGCCGCGCTCGCGCATGGCCAGCATGTGCCGGTAGATGTAGATCTCCTGGCCGCCGAATCCCTTGGCGGCTTCCGTATGCAGGATTTTGAGGGGCTTGTTCATCATGAACGTTCCAGGGGTCTAGACAATCAACGTCATTGCTTGCGGAAGTGGGTCAACGCGTTCCAGGCCGTGCGTACTGCGGCCGGGTCCGGCGACTGGTCGGGTACCGGCAGGTAGCGGGCATCCAGGGTGGTGGCGTTGCCGAACTTGTCGAACACATAGGTGCGGTCGCCTTCGCGGATGCCGCGCTGCGACCAGCTTTCGACCAGCAGGGGGCGCGCCGGGCGCGAGGCATCGAACAGGTCCTGGCCGGTGCTGAAATCGGCCAGTGCGTTTTCGCAGCCCAGCCCGTGGCGCATCAGGGTGGGCACCCAGTCTTCGTGGCTGCTGGCCGCGTCATGCCGTGCCGGGTCGCGCCCGGGCCAGTGCAGCACGAACGGCACCCGCATCTGGTAGTCGGAGAAGTTGCCGTTGTGGCCCCAGTAATTCAGGCCCAGGTCGTTGAATTCTTCGGCATGGTCGCCGGTGACCAGCACGATGGTGTTGTCGGCCTGGCCGCTCTCGTGCAGGGTCGCCAACAACTGGCCGATCAACGCATCGGTGTAATGCACGGCGGTGCGATAGCGGTTGCGTTCGGGGGTGGCGTCGTGCTCCTCGTCGAAGGCAAGGAAGTTCACGTCCGTGGCCATCGGCGTGGCCAGTGCGGGATAGCCCTCGGGCAGGTGGTACGGCGCATGCGTGCTGTCCAGGAACACCATCCCGAACCAGTGGCCGCCTGGCTGGCGGATGTCCGCATCGAGCGCATCGACGATGTGCCGGTCACGCGCGGCGACCGGCAGCGACGACGGCGCGGTATGCAGCTGGTTGCGTACCTGGGCGAACACGGTGCGGTCGAATTCGGGGCTGTACAGCGGCGCGCTGCCGTACAGGTGCAGGTCGTAGCCCTGCTGCTGCAGCACATCGAACAGGATCGAGCCGCGCTGTTCGCTGAGCATGCTGGACCAGTAGCCGCCGGGCAGGCCGTAGAGCAGGCCGAACAGGCCATACCGGGTGGCATTGCCGCTGCTGTAATGCCGGTCATACACCTCCGACTGCTGCGCCAGCGCCCAGGTGTTGGGCATGGTGGCGGCATCCAGCGCGTCGTGCCGCAGCGATTCCAGTACCACCACCAGCACGTTGGGTTGAGTGTGGCTCTGGCAGCGCAGCGGGTGCAGCGGGTACTGCAGCTGGCTGTGGCGCGGATCGGGCAGGTTGGCCTGGGGCAGGCTGCGCACGCCCAGCCGGTGCATCTGGCGCTTGGCGGTGATCGGCTGTGCCCACGGCAGGTAGGCCCACTGGCCGGTCACGGCGCGCTCGCCCAGGGCATCGTAATAGGCGGTGGCGATCTGGCCGGTGGCCATCAGCGCCAGGCCGGCGGCCCAGGCCAACAGCACCGGGCGACGCCGGGCGCGGTCGGGCACCAGTTTCCAGCAGGCCCAGGCCAGCAGCACTTCGGCCGCGGCCACCGCCGCCAGCACGCCCAGCGACTGCAGCCAGCTCTGCCAGGACAGGGCCACCTGGTCCTGCAGCGCGCCCCCGAACACCATGTTCATCACCATGGCATTGAGGTGGAAACGGTACAGGGCGAAGACCTTGGCATCCACCAGCAGCAGGCACAGCCACAGGCCCTGCAGCAGTACGGCGCTGACCACCAGCGGACGCGGCGAGCGTGGCCACAGGCCGACGGCCAGTGGCAGCAGCGACACTAGGGCGCCGAAGGCAAGGAAATCCCCGAAGGCATTCTGGACGCGGTGGTGACCACCGCGATTGCCATGCACGACCTGCAGGGCAAGGGCGCCCAGGGCATCCGCAACAGCCGCACCGGCAGTGTCTACATCGTCAAGCCCAAGATGCATGGCCCGGCCGAAGCGGCCTTT
>DGIP01000335.1 GCA_002386405.1 Stenotrophomonas maltophilia | reverse complement strand
CCTTCGACGGCATCCAGGAAAACATCGCGCTGGTGGACCGCCCGGCCAACAGCTGCGCGATCGTGCATTCGGATTCGCCCGAAGGCATCCAGCGGCTCAACCAGGAGGCCGCCAAGGTAATTGCCAATGCGCGCCGTGCCGGCATGCAGATCGCACCGGAACGCGCCATCGGCTGGCTGACCTCCAACGCCGCGCGCTCGCTGGGCGTGGAGAAGCAGACCGGCAGCCTGGAGGTGGGCAAGATGGGCGATGTGGTGGTGTGGAACGGCAGCCCCTTCAGTTCCTACGCGCTGGCCGAGAAGGTCTATATCGACGGCCACCAAGTCTACGACCGCCAGGACGTGCGCCGGCAGCCGCTGTCGGACTTCATGCTGGGCCAGGAGGCACGCCCATGACCGCCCCCCGCGTACTGCAGCGCAGCCTGCTGGTGCTGGCACTGCTTGGCGCAGCGCCCGCCAGTTGGGCGCAGGACCTGCTGATCCGCAATGCCACGGTGCACACCGCCAGCGCGCGCGGCAGCCTGGACCACGCCGATGTGCTGGTCCAGGGCGGCGTGATCCGCGCCGTGGGTACCGGCCTGGCCACGCCGGCCGGCGCCACGGTGGTGGAGGCCAATGGCCGCCCGCTGACCCCGGCGTTCTTCGGCGGCATCACCGATATCGGCATCGATGAAGTGTCCGGCGAATCCACCACGGTGGACAGCGGGTTGAAGCTGCAGGACCAGCCGATGCGCCCGGAGTTCGACGTCACCCTGGCCTACAACCCGGCCTCGGTGCTGATCCCGGTTGCGCGCCTCGACGGCATCGGCTTCACCGCCTTGGGGGCCAACACCGACGGCAGCTTCATTGCCGGCCAGGGCGGGGTGATGCGGCTGGATGGCAGCGCCGACCCGATCGGTCCGCGCGCGTTGTTCATCCGGCTCGGTTCGTCCGGCGCCGAACTCACCGGCAGCTCGCGCGCGGCGCAGTGGATGCTGCTGGAGCAGATGGTGAGTGAGGCGCGCGGCCGGGTGCCGGTCGATTCGCCGCATGCCCTGCTCACCCCCGCCGGCCGCGCCACGCTGGCGCGTTATCTGGCGGGCCAGGGGCGGCTGGTGGTGGAGGTGGACCGCGCGGCGGACATCCGCCAGCTGCTGCGCTGGGCGGCGCGCGAGAAAGTGAGCATCGCCATTGCCGGCGGTGCCGAGGCGTGGCGGGTGGCGCCGCTGCTGGCACAGGCGAAGGTGCCGGTGTTCGTGGACGCGCTGGGCAACCTGCCCACCAGCTTCGACCAGCTCGGCGCGACCCTGGAAAACGCCGCACGCCTGCATGCGGCCGGGGTGCAGGTCAGCTTCGCCCAGCGCGACGATGCCTCGCACAACGCGCGCAAGATGCGCCAGCTGGCCGGCAATGCCGTGGCCAACGGCCTGCCCTGGCAGGACGGCCTGGCCGGGCTGACCCGGGTGCCGGCGCAGGTGCTGGGCGTGGGCGATAAGCTCGGCAGCATCGAACCGGGCAAGCTGGCCGACCTGGTGCTGTGGGAGGGCGACCCGCTGGACGTGGGCCACTACGCCGAGCAGGTCTGGCTGGGTGGCCGCGCCATGCCAATGCGCTCGCGCCAGACCGAGCTGCGCGACCGCTACGCCGCCCCGGCCACCCGCGAACCCAGGGCCTATTCGCGGTAAGGTCCGCTTACACGCCCGTAGAGCCAGGCCCTGCCTGGCTGAAGGCCAAGGAATCCCATGACCCTGCGCTGGTACTTCGACTTCGTCTCGCCGTTCGCCTACCTGCACTGGCAGCAGCTGAGAACGCTGCCGCAGTTCGACCGCATCACCCCGGTGCCGATCGCGCTGGGCGCGGTGCTGCACCACCTGGGCAACCTGGGCCCGGCCGAGATCCCGGCCAAGCGCCGCTTCACCTACCGCCAGGTGCTGTGGCAGGCGCAGCAGCAGGGCGTGCCGCTGCGCTTCCCGCCCGGCCACCCGTTCAACCCGCTGGCCGCCCTGCGCCTGTGCCTGGCGGCAGACGCCTCGCCGGCATCGGTGGACATCCTGTTCAACTGGATCTGGCGCGACGGCCGCGCGGCCGATACTCCCCAAGCACTTGCCCTGCCGGCGGCGATGCTGGACGTGGGCGATGTCGTTGCCGCCGTATCGGCGCCGTCGGTCAAGGAACAGCTGCGCCAGAACACCGAGGCGGCCATCGCCGCCGGGGTGTTCGGGGTGCCTACCCTGTCCATTGACGGCGAGCTGTTCTGGGGCAACGAAAGCCACGCCCTGATGGCCGCAGTGCTGGCCGACCCGGGCCTGCTGCAGCAGCCGGAATGGCAGCGGATCGACACGCTGCCGGTGGCGGTGGAGCGCAGCCGGCCAAGCTGACCGGCGTGGTCAGGCAACCGGACGCGTTTTGAGATAGCTTTCACACTTTCGAACGGACACCCTGCCTGGAGGGGGCAAACAGGATGCGCATCGGAATCGTGGTCGACTCTGCCTGTGATCTACCGCAGGACTTCATCCAGCAGCACAACATCGTGCTGCTGCCCATCACCGTCCGGATTGGCGAGGCCGTGCTGGCCGACCACCGCGACGAACAGGCTACCCTGAGTTTCCTGCACGCCCACGTGGCCGAGCACGGCGCCGAGGCCGAAACCATTCCCTTCAGCGTGGTGCAGATCCGCGATCTGTTCCTGGGCAAGCTGGTGATCGATTACGACCATGTGTTCTGCATGACGATCGCCAAGACCCGCAGCCCGATCCACGACAACGCGATGCAGGCCAGCTTCGCGATCCTCAACGACTACAAGCCGGTGCGCCAGGCGGCGGGCTACAACTCGCCGTTTGCGCTGCGCGTGCTGGATACCCAGAACCTGTTCGCCGCCCAGGGCGTGACGGCGGTGGAAGCGGTGCGCCTGCGTGACAGCGGCGCCGGTGTGCAGCAGATCCGCGAGCGGCTGGAGCAGCTGGCCTTGAACGTGCATGGCTACATGGTCACCCGCGACCTGTACTACATGCGCGCCCGCGCACGCCATAAGGGCGACCGCAGCGTGGGCCTGATCAGCGCCGCACTGGGCAGTGCGCTGGACATCAAGCCGGTGCTGCATGGCTACCGCGGTACCACCGGCCCGGTGGCCAAGATCAAGGGCTTCGACAACGCAGTGCAGAAGCTGTTCGATTTCGTCGGCCAGCGGGTCAAGGGCGGCCTGATGACGCCCACGGTGTGCGTGAGCTACGGCGGCGAACTGGCCGACCTGCAGGCGCTGCCGGGCTATGCCAGCCTGCGCGAGACCTGCAAAGCGCACGGGGTGGACGTGTACGAATCGGTGATGAGCCTGACCGGTATGGTCAACGTGGGCAAGGGCGCGGTCACCATCGGGTTCGCGGACGAGCCGCATACCTTCAGCGCCTGAGCCAACAGACCAGCGGCCGGTTTCTGCACACCGATTCCACCGCGCATCTGCCAGCCTTGGCGCATTCAACGGAGACCACCATGTCGCAGTATTTCATCAGCCTGCCGGACCCTTCCAAGGCCCACGGCAACGACCGCGAACTTTCCTTCACCTCGCAGAGCGCCGGCGGCTTTGCCGAAGAGCTGCAGGATGCGCTGCGTACCACCGGCCTGTTCGACCGCTGGCGCCGCAAGCAGCCGGATCCCGAAGCCGTCGAGCCGCAGTGGGGCGCAACCGACCCGAATGCCACCGTGACGGGTGAGCAGAAGGACCTGCGCATCAACCTGGTGGTCACCACCACCATCAACAGCGATGTACTGAAGGAGCGGCTGCGCCTGCTCGCCGGCCACCACTGGGAACTGCGCGACGTAAGGTAAAAACCGACCCGACCGGCGACGCCACTACATCGCGTCGCCGGTCAGCTGCCCGTCAGGCATTTCACAGGGCCTGTGCAGCGCGCTCCGGCATGGTGGGGTTGAACCTGCCCTGGAGTATTCGATGCCGCTGCGCCTGCCCGCTTCCGCTTCCCTGCTTGCCCTTGCCCTGGCCGCCGCAACCCCGGCGCTGGCGCAGGCCCCGGCTACCCTTCCCGCGCCCATCGCTGAAGACGACGCCGTGGCTACCGGCCCGCGCTCTGACCTGCAT
>DGIP01000271.1 GCA_002386405.1 Stenotrophomonas maltophilia | reverse complement strand
CTCTTCCGATCTCGAAGCGCTGCTGGTGGCACCGGACGGCCGCAGCTGGCCGGTGCCGCTGGTGGCCGGCAAGGACGGCCTGCGTGCGCAGGTGAACATTCCCGAGGATGTGGGGCAGGCACAGGGGCTGTGGGAACTGCAGGCCTTCGTCACCGCGCAGGGCGTGCAGCGGGATGCCAAGGTGGCGTTCGCGGTGGCCCGGCCGACGGCGCGCTTCAGTGGCCAGGTCGAGGTGGATGCCGCCCGGCGCCAGGTGCGGCTGCCGCTGCAGATCGGCGCGCCGGGCCGTTATGAGGCGCGCGGCACCCTGCATGCCACAGGGCCGGACGGCAAGCTGCACCCGGTGGCGCAGGCGCACAGTGCGGCGTGGTTCGATGCGGCCGGTGCCGGCGAACTGCTGCTGGCGTTCGATACCGTGGCGCTGCCGGGTGGCTACAGCGCCCCGTTCGAACTGCGTGACCTGCAGTTGCAGGACCAGGGCCGGATGGCCCCGATCGAAAGCCGCGCGGTCGCGGTGCGGTTCTGAAACACGCCGGGGGCGGTCGCGCCGCCCCCGGTTGTCACCCTGCGAACGCGGTCAGGCGTCCGTCATGCTCGATCACCTGGATCGGCCCGCCGAACACCTCCGACAACGGCCCATCCCGCAGCAATTCCGCCCGGGTGCCATCGGCCGCGATCCGGCCGCCGCGCAGCAGCACCACGCGTTCGATTTCCGGAATCACCTCTTCGATGTGGTGGGTCACCAGCACCAGCGTGATGCCCTGCGCGGCCAGCGCGCGCATGGTGGCGATCAGGTGCTGGCGCGCCACCAGGTCCAGCCCCGTGGAGGGCTCATCCAGCAGCAGCGCCTGCGGCCGGTTCACCAGCGCCCGCGCGATCAGCACGCGCCGGGTTTCACCGGCGGAAAGTTCGGCATAACCCCGGTGCAGCAGCGGCAGCGCGCCGGTCAGCGCCAGCGTCTCGCGCACCCGAGCGCGCATGTCGTCGGTGACCTCGCGGAACGCGGGCACCACGAAGCTGGCGAAGAAGCCCGACAGCACCGCTTCCTCCACGGTCAGCCCGGGCATGTCGGCCAGGTTGCTGCTCAGGTCGCCGGTGACGATGCCCAGCTGCGAGCGCAGCCGGTCCACCTGCCAGCGGTTCTGCCCGAGCACGCGCACCGCTACGGTGCCGTCGGCATGGGCCAGCGGGTACAGCTCACGGGTGATGAGCTTGATGAAGGAGGATTTGCCGCAGCCGTTGGGGCCCAGCAGCGCGGTGTGCTGGCCCTGGGCGATGCGCAGGCTCAGGTCATGCAGCACGCGGACCTGGCCACGGATGACACAGGCGCGGTCGAGTTCGATCAGGGGCGCGGCGGCGGCAGCGGCCGGCGGTGGGGTGGAAACGGTCATGAATGCGGGGGCAATGCTCACGAAGGGGGAAAACAACTGAATGACTGCGCAAAAATCGCATCAGACGGATGAAGTTTGCAACGTCTGGCCCCATCATGGCTCTACCTGTACCCGTTTCCCTGCTGGCCATCACGGCCCGGAGTCCTGCGATGCTCGATACCCTCATCAACTTCCTGACCGGCGGTGTCGTCGGCCTCGGCTGGTGGGGCATGGGCCTGGTGCTGCTGGTGTTCACCCAGCTGACCATCTTTGCCGTCACGCTCTACCTGCATCGCAGCCAGGCGCACCGCGGCGTGGATTTCCACCCGGTCATCGCGCACTTCTTCCGCTTCTGGACCTGGCTCACCACCTCCATGATCACCAAGGAGTGGGTGGCCATCCACCGCAAGCACCACGCCAAGGTGGAAACCGAGGAAGACCCGCACAGCCCGGTCACCAAGGGCATCGGCACGGTGTTCTGGCGCGGCGTGGAGCTGTACCGCGAAGCCCGTGGCATGCGCGCGGACATCGAACAGTACGGCCGCGGCGCCCCGGAAGACTGGATCGAGCGCCACCTGTACACCCCGCACGCCAACCTGGGCCCGGTGGCCCTGTTCGCGGTGAACCTGCTGCTGTTCGGCCTGCCCGGCGTGGCCCTGTGGGCGATCCAGATGGCGTGGATCCCGTTCTGGGCCGCCGGCGTCGTCAACGGCCTGGGCCACTGGTGGGGCTACCGCAACTTCGAATCGGCCGATACCTCCACCAACCTCACCCCGTGGGCGTTCTGGATCGGCGGCGAAGAGCTGCACAACAACCATCATGCCTTCCCCAGCTCGGCCCGCTTCTCGATGCGCCGCTGGGAGTTCGATATCGGCTGGGCGGCGATCCGTGGCCTGCAGGCCGTGGGCCTGGCCAAGGTCCTGCGCGTGGCGCCCAGCATGGATGTGCGCCCGAACATCGCCGTGCCCGATGCCGAAACCCTGAAGGCGCTGCTCTCGCACCGCTTCCAGGCCATGACCGATTACCAGCGCAACGTGTTCGTGCCGGCGCTGCGCGAAGAAGCCGCGTTTGCCGGTGCCAAGCTGCGCAAGCTGCTGCCGCGCCGCATGCGCCGGGGCCTGGTCAACGATGGCCGCTGGCTCAAGCCCGATTGCCGCGCCGAGCTCAGCAGCTGGGTCGAACAGCGCCCACGCATCCGCGTGCTGGTTGAACACCGCGCGCGCCTGGCTGCCCTGCTGGAAGCCCGTGGCAACGATGCCGCCGAACGCCTGAAGCTGCTCCAGGCCTGGTGCCATGAAGCCGAGGCCAGCGGCATCGCCGCGCTGCAGAACTACGCCGCGCGCCTGAAAGGCTACGCGCTGACGGCGCACTGACCAGTGCGGCGTTTTTCCTGCGCGTCCCTGCTGCTGCTTGCCGCCTCCGCGCAGGCCCAGGTCACCGATACCGGCAGCTACCTGCAGCGCATGGATGCCGACGGTGACGGCAAGGTCAGCGTCGAGGAATACGTGCAGTGGATGATGTACGCCTTCGACCGCATGGACCGCAACGCCGACGGCGTGCTCAGCGCCGATGAACTGCCCGGCGGCAAGGGCAGGCCGATCACCCGCGAACAACAGCGGCAGACGATCATTGAACGCTTCCACAAGCAGGACGCCAACGGCGACGGCTTCCTGAGCGCGAAGGAATTGTCCGCCCCACCGCGATAACCCCCATGCCCGAACTTCCCGAAGTAGAAACCACCCGCCGCGGCCTGGCCCCGCACCTGGAAGGCCGCCGCGTGCATGGCGTGATCCTGCGCCGGCCGGACCTGCGTTGGCCGATTCCCGACGAAATCAGCGCGCTGCTGCCCGGCCAGGCGATTGAAGGCGTGCGCCGCCGCGCCAAATACCTGCTGCTGGATACCGCCATCGGCAGCGCGGTACTGCACCTGGGCATGTCCGGCAGCCTCCGTGTACTACCGGGGGACACCCCGGTCCGCGCGCACGACCATGTCGATATCAGCCTGGACAACGGCCGCCTGCTGCGCTTCAACGACCCGCGCCGGTTCGGCAGCCTGCTCTGGCAGCCGGCCGGGGACACCCACCCGCTGCTGGCCGGGCTGGGCCCGGAGCCGCTGGACGATACGTTCGACGGCGACTACCTGTTCCAGCGCAGCCGTGGCCGCAGCGCCTCGGTGAAGACCTTCCTGATGGACCAGGCCATCGTGGTCGGGGTGGGCAACATCTACGCCGCTGAAAGCCTGTTCATGGCCGGCATCAATCCCCTGCGCGAGGCCGGGAAGATCTCGCGCGAACGCTACCAGCGGCTGGCCACGGCAGTGAAACAGATCCTGGGCCACGCCATCACCCGCGGCGGCACCACCCTGCGTGATTTCATCAATCCGGACGGCGCCCCGGGCTATTTCGAGCAGGAACTGCTGGTCTACGGGCGTGAAGGCGAGCCCTGCCGGCAGTGCGGTCGGGCCCTGCGCCACGCCACCATCGGCCAGCGTGCCAGCGTCTGGTGCGGTCACTGCCAGCGCTGAACTGTCCTACGCATCTGCAGGAAGCGGCGCTATAGTCGGGCAAACGTCACCGGCGGGGGTGTGCGATGGACGAAAGCCCGGATATCACCGTATGGCTCGATTCGGCCCGCGCGGGCGACCGCGCCTCGCTGGACCGGGTGCTGACCCTGCTCTACCAGGAACTGCACAGCATGGCCCGGCGCCAGCTGGCCGGGCAGCAGGGCCGCACGCTGGATGCCACTTCCCTGGTCCATGAGTCCTACCTCAAGCTGCTGGGCGCACGCGGCGCGGCCCGGTTCGAGGACCGCGCGCACTTCTTTGCCTACGCCGCCTCGGCCATGCGCAGCGTGGTGGTGGATTACGCGCGCAACCGGCTGGCGCGCAAGCGCGGCGGCGATCTGAAGCGCGTGGCGGAAATACCCGAGAACAGCAGCAGCGGCGTGCGCCTGGATGAGGACCTGCTGGCGCTGGACGTGGCGCTGGCGCGGCTGCAGGCCGTGGACAACCACCTGGCCAAGGTGGTGGAACTGCGCTACTTCGCGGGGTTGTCCGAGCAGGAAATCGCCGACCTGTGCCAGCGCTCGGAGCGCAGCATCCGGCGCGACTGGCAGAAGGCACGGATGTTCCTGCTGGCGTCGGTCCGCGAGGACTGAGCGCAACGGCAGTCAGGGCCCCGCGCCGTGGCGCGGGCGGAAGGGCAGGGATCACGCAGCGCCCCGGGGAAAGGACGATGGACGCAGTGCGCTGGCGGCAGCTTTCCACGCTGCTGGATCAGTTGCTGGAAATGCCGCACGCCCAGCGCAGCGCGCGCCTGGCGCAGCTGCGTGCGGCCGATGCCACGCTGGCCGACGACCTGGAGCGGTTGCTGGAGCACGAGCAGGAGAGCCAGGAATTCCTGGCCCAGCCGCTGTGGACCGCCGCACCCGAAGACAGCCGCGCCGGTACCCATATCGGTCCGTACCGGTTGCTGCGGCAGCTGGGCGAAGGCGGCATGGGCGAAGTCTGGCTGGCCGAGCGCGCCGATGGGCTGTACCAGCGCCAGGTGGCGCTGAAGCTGCTGCGCAGCGGCTACGCCGACCCCGGCCTGCGCCAGCGCTTCAGCCGCGAACGCGAGATCCTGGCGCGGCTGCAGCACCCGCACCTGGCGCAGCTGCTCGATGCGGGCGTGGACCTGCAGGGCCAGCCGTACCTGGCGCTGGCGTACGTGGAAGGCGAGCCGATCACCGATTACTGCCAGCGCCTGGAACTGCCGCTGGAGCGCCGCCTGCAGCTGATGCTGCAGGTATGCGCGGTGGTCAGCCACGCACACGCGAACCTGATCGTGCACCGCGACCTGAAGCCCTCCAACATCCTGGTCACCGCCAACGGTGAGGTGAAGCTGCTCGATTTCGGCATCGCCAAACTGCTCGACGATGAGCAGGCGCGCACCAACGCCGCGCACCCGCCCACCGAAGCGCGTGCCTTCACCCTGCACTACGCCGCGCCCGAACAGGTCCGCGGCGAACCGGTGACCACGTTGACCGACGTGTATTCGCTGGGCGTGGTGCTGTTCGAGGTGATCACCGGGCGCAAGCCGTACCGCCTGCGCCGGCACAGCGATGCCGAATGGGAACGCTCGATCCTGGAAGTGGATGCCCCACGCGCCTCCAGCGTGCTGCTGCGCGGGGATATCACCGATGCAGCCGCCACCCCGGCTGCGCGGCGGCTGGCCCGGCGCCTGCGCGGTGACCTGGACACGATCCTGCTCAAGGCACTGCAGAAGGAACCGGCGCAACGCTACGCCTCGGTGGAAGCGCTGGCGCAGGACCTGCAGCGCTTCCTGGAAGGCCGGCCCATCCACGCGCGCCCGCAGCGTTCGCTGTACCGCCTGCGCAAGTACCTGGGCCGGCACCGCTGGGGCGTGGCGCTGGCTGCGGTGGCGATCCTTGCGCTGGCGATATTGGCGGCGCTGGCGGTGTGGCAGATGCAGCAGGCGCGGCGTGAGATCGCGCGCGCGCAGGCCATGCAGGATTTCACCATCGGCCTGTTCGACCGCGCCGCCAGCGTGCGCCACGGCAGCTTCGATGTGCGCCAGCTGCTGGCCACCGGGCAGCAGCGCGGCGAGGCGGAGCTGGCCGACCAGCCGCTGCCGCTGGCCGACCTGGAAGGGGTGATCGGCCGCCTGCGGATCGGCATGGGCGATTACGCGCTGGCGCTGGAAACCCTGGACCGGCAGCGCGCGCTGCTGGAGCAGGTCAAGCAGGTGCCGCCCGGGCTGCAGCTGGAAGCGGTCACCCAGCGCGGCCGCGCGCTGCGCATGCTGGGCCGCTCGCGCGAATGCGTGGCGCACATGACGCCGATGCAGGCGCTGGCCGCCGAACAACGCCAGGCATTGCCGTCGGTGGTGGCCGAGTTCCATGCCCAGCTGGGCCGCTGCCAGCAGCTGCTGGGCTACCGCGATGAGGCGCGCGAAGGGTTCGAGCGTGCGCTGGCACTGCGCCGCGACATCACCCACGACGCCACCGGCATGGCCGAAAGCCTGTCCGACCTGGCCGCGCTGGAGAATGACGATGGCAATGCGCAGGCCGCGCTGGCCGGTTACCGGCAGGCCCTGCAGCTGCTGCAGGCCCGCACCACCGACCGCCACCCGCAGCTGGTCACGCTGCGCGGCCACCTGGGCGAAATGATGGCCGCGCAGGGCGACCTGGACGGTGCCGACCGCAGCCTGCGCGCGGCATGGACCGACGCGGTCAGCCTGTACGGCAATGACCATCCCGAAACGCTGACCATCCGCCGCCTGCGCGCGACCCTGGCGCTGCAGCGCGGTGACCTCGCCGAAGCCGAGGCCGCCCTGCAGCAGGTGCACCGGCTCACCCGCCAGGCGCTGGGCGAGCAGCACCGCGACACCGGGCAGACCTGGCATGCGCTCGGCCGCTCGGCGCTGGAACGCGGCGACACCGCGGCGGCGGTGGAGGCGTTCGGCCGCGCGGTGGCGATCTGGCGCCAGCCGGACTGCATCGGGCTGCTGCCGCAGGGCCTGTACGACTACGGCAACGCGCTGGCCGAAGTGGGCCGCTGGCAGGATGCGCTGGCCGCGTTCCACGAAGGCCGCCAGTGGCAGGCCGCGCAGCGCGGCGACGACGACCCGGAGGTGCAGCGTGGCGACCGCCGCATGGCCGAGATCATCGGCGAGCATGTCGACCCCTGGCAGGCCGGCGAGCGTTTGACGAAACTGATGCGGCAGTCCGCGCGTGGTGGGCCGGAGGCCCGGCTGCAGCTGCAGGCGGTGCAGCTGGCGTGGGGGCGCAATCTGATCCGCATGGACCAGCCGGTGGAGGCCCAGCGCGCGCTGCAGCCGCTGACCGAGGGCGAGGCGATGGATCCGCGCAGCATCCACCTGCGCTGGCTGGCACGGACCGCGCTGGCCCAGTTGGACTGCGCGCAGGCGCCGGCACGTGGGCGCGAGGCGCTGGTGCGGCTGCAGGCCGAAGTACGCGCGCAGCT
>DGIP01000183.1 GCA_002386405.1 Stenotrophomonas maltophilia | reverse complement strand
GACGTGGTTGCCCGCATCCGCCGCCTGCTGCCCGACGATGCCCAGTTCTGGACCCCCTATGGCGCTACCGAATGCCTGCCGGTGGCGGTCATCGAAGGCCGTGAGCTGGAAAGCACCCGCCAGGCCACCGAAGCCGGCGCCGGTACCTGCGTGGGCCGCGTGGTGGCGCCCAACGAAGTGCGCATCATCGCCATCGACGACGCCCCGCTGCCGCACTGGTCGCAGGCGCGCGAGGTCTCGCAGGGCGTGGTGGGTGAAATCACCGTGGCCGGCCCGACCGCCACCGACAGCTACTTCAACCGCCCGCAGGCCACCGCCGCCGCCAAGATCAGCGAAACCCGCGCCGACGGCAGCACCCGCGTGGTGCACCGCATGGGCGATGTCGGCTACTTCGATGCCGATGGCCGCCTGTGGTTCTGCGGGCGCAAGACTCAGCGCCTGGAAACGGCGCACGGCCCGCTGTACACCGAACAGGTGGAGCCCGTATTCAACGCGCTGGACGGCATCGCGCGCACCGCGCTGGTCGGCGTAGGTGCGGCCGGCAGGCAGCTGCCGGTGCTCTGCTATGAACTGCAGCCGGGCATCGCCGATTCGCCGGCCCTGCAGCAGCGGCTGCGCGATGAAGCGGCCGCGCATGCCGGCACGCTGCGCATCGAACGCTTCCTGCTGCACCCTGGCTTCCCGGTCGATATCCGCCACAACGCCAAGATCGGCCGCGAGAAGCTCGCGGTCTGGGCCGCAACCCGAATGGAACAACCCGCATGAAGATCCTTGTCACCGGTGGTGGTGGTTTCCTCGGCCAGGCGCTGTGCCGTGGCCTGGTCGCGCGCGGCCATGAGGTGCTCAGTTTCAACCGCGGCGATTACCCGCAGCTGGCCGCGCTGGGCGTGGGCCAGATCCGCGGCGACCTGGCCGACGCCGACGCCGTGCGCCACGCAGTGGCCGGGGTGGATGCGGTATTCCACAACGGCGCCAAGGCCGGCGCGTGGGGCAGCTACGAGAGCTACCACCTGGCCAACGTGGTCGGCACCGACAACGTCATCGCCGCCTGCCGCACCCACGGCGTGCGCACGCTGGTGTATACCTCCACGCCCAGCGTCACCCACCGCGCGACCCACCCGGTGGAAGGCCTGGGCGCCGATGAAGTGCCCTACGGCGAGAACTTCCAGGCCCCGTACGCGGCCACCAAGACCCTCGCCGAGCAGCGCGTGCTGGCCGCCAACGACGCCACCCTGGCCACTGTCGCACTGCGCCCGCGCCTGATCTGGGGCCCGGGCGACCAGCAGCTGGTGCCGCGCCTGGCCGAACGCGCGCGCGCAGGCCGCCTGCGCTTCGTCGGCGATGGCACCAACCTGGTCGACACCACCTACATCGACAACGCCGCGCTGGCCCACTTCCTGGCCTTCGAACACCTGGCCCCGGGCGCGGCGTGCGCCGGCAAGGCCTACTTCATTTCCAACGGCGAACCGCTGCCGATGCGCGAGCTGCTCAACAAGCTGATGGCCGCCGTCGGCGCGCCGCCGGTGGAGAAGTCGATCAGCTTCAAGACTGCCTACCGCATCGGCGCGGTGGCCGAACGCCTGTGGCCGCTGCTGCGCCTGCGCGGCGAGCCGCCGATGACCCGCTTCCTTGCCGAGCAGCTGTGCACGCCGCACTGGTACAGCATGGAACCGGCGCGGCGCGACTTCGGCTACGTGCCGCAGGTGAGCATTGACGAAGGGCTCACGAGGCTGAAGGCTTCATCGCGCGGCGAGGAATCCATCACTTCCTGAACACCGGGGGTTGGTGAAGATGGCAGCACGCCAATCCGGCACGCACGACGCGAGGATCGACATGCTGCACTACGCCGTAATCTTTTTTGTCATCGCCATCATTGCGGCGGTGCTCGGCTTCTCCGGCATCGCCGGCGCTGCCAGCAACATTGCCTGGATCCTGTTTGTGGTGTTCCTGATCCTGGCGATCATTTCGATGTTCCGTAAGCGAGGGTAGTAGCGCAGGATCCTGCGCGCCCCCCTCTCTCCGGGCAACCAGGATCCAGCGCAGTCTCCGACGGCCTGGCGCTCGCAAGAGCGCCGGGCCGTCGTTGCATCAGGCGCCGGTGATCGAACTGCGCAGGGCGCGCTCGCTGGCGTGCCGTTCCAGCGCCAGCTCCAGCAGCCGGGTGATCAGCGCGGTGTAATCCAGCCCGCTGGCCGCCCACAGCTTGGGATACATGCTGATCCGGGTGAAGCCGGGCAGGGTGTTGATCTCGTTGATGACCACCTCGCCATCGCGGGTGAGGAACACATCCACCCGCGCCAGCCCGGCGCAGTCCAGCGCCTGGTAGGCCCGCACCGCGATGTCGCGGATGCGCTGCTGGTCGGTTGCGCTGATGTCGGCCGGCACCACCACGTCGGCGCCGCTTTCGCTGATGTACTTGGTGTCGTACGAATAGAACTCGTCGTGCACCACCACCTCGCCGCACACGCTCGCCTCGGGCGAGGCGTTGCCCAGCACCGCGCACTCGATCTCGCGGCCGTCGATGGCCGCTTCCACCAGTGCCTTGTGGTCGTAATCCAGGGCCAGTGCCAGCGCGTCCTGGAATTCCTGCGCCGTGCGCACCTTGCTCACGCCCACCGACGAACCTTGGTTGGCGGGTTTGACGAACAGCGGGCTGCCCAGTTGCGCGGTCAACGCGGTGTAGTCGGCTGCGCCTGCGGTGCTCCGGGTGAAGCAGGCGAACGGGGCCACGGCCAGCCCGGCATCGCGCAGCAGGCGCTTGGCCACGTCCTTGTCCATCGCCACCGCCGAGCCCAGCACGCCCGAGCCCACGAAGGGCAGGTTGGCCATGCGCAGCAGCCCCTGCAGCGAGCCGTCCTCGCCCAGCGTGCCGTGCACGATCGGGAACACCACGTCGATCTGGGCCAGTGCGGCGGCCGGGGTGGCCGGCACCAGTTGCTGTCGTTCGGCGCCGGGCAGCACCGCCACGCCCTGGCCGGAACGGTTCAGCGCGATCCGCGACGGGTCGGCGGCGTTCAGCAGGAACCCATCCGGGTCGCTCACATGCCACTGGCCTTCCTTGTCGATGCCGATCAGGGTGACTTCGAAGCGCTCCTTGTCCAGCGCGTCCAGGATGTTCTTCGCCGACTGCAGCGAGACCTCGTGTTCGGCCGAACGGCCACCGAAAATGATGCCAACCCGGATCTTGCCCATGCTGCTGCCGCTCCTGCCATGCGTAAAAATCCCACTGTACATCGCAACCCGGTAGAGCCACGCCCTGC
>DGIP01000301.1:4328-4785 GCA_002386405.1 Stenotrophomonas maltophilia | reverse complement strand
TGCAACGTGCCCCCGGTCACGGCGTCATCAAGCTGTAACAAAAACATCATTTCATAGCAGCGTCAGCCGGCGAGACCGGCCCCCTATCCCGCTACGGAGTGACGCATGAAACTGCATTCGGCCAGCTTTGCCGCCCTTTCCCTGGCCATCGCGCTGGGCCTGTCCGCCTGCAAGCCGGCCGCCGAAGGCCAGGCTACCGCCCCGGCAGAAGGCGCGCCCGCCGCTGCCCCGGCCGCCGGCGACAAGCTGACCGCCGAGATTTCCGGCGCCGGCGCCTCCTTCATCTTCCCGCTGGTGTCCAAGTGGTCCGCCGACTACAACGCCGCCACCGGCGCCAAGGTCAACTACCAGTCGATCGGTTCGGGCGGCGGTATCGCCCAGATCAAGGCCGGCACGGTTGATTTCGGTTCCTCCGACAAGCCGCTGTCCAGCGAAGAGCTGGCCCAGGCCGGCCTGG
>DGIP01000301.1:0-4147 GCA_002386405.1 Stenotrophomonas maltophilia | reverse complement strand
GGCCCAGGCCGGCCTGGGCCAGTTCCCGTCCGCCATCGGCGGCGTGGTCCCGGTGGTGAACATCGACGGCCTGGAAGCCGGCAAGCTGCGCCTGAGCGGCCCGCTGCTGGCCGACATCTTCCTGGGCAAGGTCAAGACCTGGAACGACCCGGCCATCGTGGCCGCCAACCCGGGCGTGAAGCTGCCCGACGGCAAGATCACCCTGGTCCACCGTTCGGACGGTTCGGGCACCACCTTCAATTTCTCCAACTACCTGTCCAAGGTCAGCCCGGACTGGAAGAGCAAGGTCGGCGAAGGAACCTCGGTGCAGTGGCCGGACGGCGTGGGTGGCAAGGGCAATGAAGGCGTGGCCTCGTACGTGAAGCAGATCAAGGGTTCGATCGGCTACGTCGAGCTGGCCTACGCGCTGCAGAACGGCATGCCGTACGCCTCGATGCAGAACGCGGCGGGCAACTGGGTGCAGCCGACCGCGGAAACCTTCGCTGCGGCCGCGGCCAGCGCCGACTGGGCCAGCGCCAAGGACTTCAACCTGGTCATCACCAACGCCCCGGGCGACCAGGCGTGGCCGATCACCGCCACCAATTTCATGCTGATGCACAAGCAGCCCAAGGATGCCAAGCGCAGCAAGGACACCCTGGCGTTCTTCACCTGGGCCTTCCAGGACGGCCAGGCCCAGGCCAGCGAACTGCACTACGTGCCGCTGCCGGCAGAACTGGTGAAGCAGATCGAAGCCTACTGAGATCGGAAGAGCGAATGAGAAGGCCAGGCCCGCGCCATGCGCGGGCCTGACCGGTCGTAGTGCCGGGCCATGCCCGGCAATTCACCATCACATCGCATCACACCTCACGGGCCCCAGCCTTTCCCATGAATGCCATTGCCCAGCCTGCACCCGCACCGTCCCTCCGCGACCTGCGTGATGCCCGCAACGACAAACTGTTCCGGTGGGTGCTGATCGCCACCGTGTTCCTGGTGCTGGTCGCCCTGGCCTGCGCCGCGCTCTCGATGCTGTGGGGCGGCCGCCACGCCCTGCAGGAGCAGGGCCTGAGCTTCTTCTACTCCTCCGACTGGAATCCAGTGGAGAACAAGTTCGGTGCGCTTGCGCCGATCTACGGCACCCTGGTCACCGCCCTGATCGCAATGCTGATCGCAGTGCCGGTGAGCTTCGGCATCGCCTTCTTCCTCACCGAAGTGGCGCCGCGCTGGATGCGCGGCCCGGTCGGTACCGCCATCGAACTGCTGGCCGGCATCCCCTCGATCATCTACGGCATGTGGGGCCTGTTCGTGCTGGTGCCGGTGATGACCGAGTACGTCACCCCCACCCTCAATGAGACCCTGGGCGAATGGCCGATCATCGGCCCGCTGTTCCAGGGCCCGCCGCTGGGCATCGGCGTGCTCACCGCCGGCTTCGTGCTGGCGATCATGGTCATTCCGTTCATCTCCTCGGTGATGCGCGAAGTGTTCCTGACCGTGCCGACCCGCCTGAAGGAATCGGCCTACGCGCTGGGTTCCACCAAGTGGGAAGTGAGCTGGGACATCGTGCTGCCCTACACCCGCTCGGCGGTGATCGGCGGCATCTTCCTCGGCCTGGGCCGTGCGCTGGGTGAAACCATGGCCGTGGCCTTCGTGATCGGCAACAGCGTGCGCCTGTCGCCGTCGCTGCTGGAACCGGGCACCACCATCGCCGCGCTGATCGCCAACGATTTCGGCGAGGCCACTGAGACCTACCGTTCGGCGCTGCTGCTGCTCGGCTTCGTGCTGTTCATCGTGACCTTCGTGGTGCTGGCAATCGCCCGCCTGATGCTGATGCGCCTGTCCCGCAAGGAGGGCAACTGATGTCCATCGCCGTCGCCAACAACCCGCAGCCGCTGTACCTGCGCCGCCGCATCGTCAACATCGTCGCACTGCTGCTGTCGTGCCTGACCGCACTGTTCGGCCTGTTCTTCCTGGGCTGGATCCTGTTCACCCTGGCCTCCAAGGGCCTGGCCGGGATCAACCTGGACCTGTTCACCAAGATGACGCCGCCGCCCATGCAGGAAGGCGGCTTGGCCAATGCCTTCTTCGGCAGCGCGGTGATGTGCGCGCTGGCCATCGCCATCGGCACGCCGCTGGGCGTGCTGGCCGGCACCTGGCTGGCCGAGTACGGCAACTTCCGCAAGGCCGGCACCGTGGTGCGTTTCGTCAACGACATCCTGCTGTCGGCACCGTCGATCGTGCTGGGCCTGTTCGTCTACACCCTGTACGTGATGCAGACCGGCGGCCAGTTCTCGGCCTTCGCGGGTGCGCTGTCGCTGTCCTTCATCGTGCTGCCGGTGGTGGTACGCACCACCGATGAAATGCTGCGGCTGGTGCCCTCGCAGATGCGCGAAGCGGCCCTCTCGCTGGGTATCCCGCAATGGAAGGTCACGGTGCAGGTGCTGTACCGCAGCGCCGCCGCCGGCATCGTCACCGGCATCCTGCTGGCCCTGGCCCGCATCTCCGGCGAAACCGCGCCGCTGCTGTTCACCGCCTTCGGCAACCAGTACTGGAACAGCAACGTGTTCCAGCCGATGGCGAGCGTGCCGGTGGTGATGAACCAGTTCGCCGGCAGCCCCTACGAATCCTGGCAGACGCTGGCCTGGGCAGGCGCCCTGGTGCTGACCCTGTTCGTGCTGCTGGTAAGCCTTTCGGCGCGCGGCATCCTGCTGCGCAACCGTATCTCCCATGACTGACCTTTCCACGGACACCGCCATGAACGACCTCACCAATGCCGTGCCGATGCAGCGCATCGCGGTGCCGGCCTCGCATGAATCGCTGGGCAACCCGGCACCGATCAAGCTGGCCGCCCGTGGCCTGGACTTCTACTACGACAAGTTCCATGCGCTGAAGAACATCAGCCTGGAAGTACCGGAAAAGCGCGTCACCGCGCTGATCGGGCCCTCCGGCTGCGGCAAGTCCACCCTGCTGCGCATCTTCAACCGCATCTACGCGCTGTACCCGAAGCTGGAAGCGCGCGGCGAGGTGCTGCTCGATGGTGAGAACATCCTCTCGCCGAAGTACCCGATGAACCGCCTGCGCAGCAAGGTCGGCATGGTGTTCCAGAAGCCGGTGCCGTTCCCGATGACCATCTTCGAGAACGTCGCCTACGGCATCCGCCACCACGAAAAGCTGTCCAAGGCGGACATGAACGACCGCGTCGAGCATGCTCTGCGCCAGGGTGCGCTGTGGGACGAAGTGAAGGACAAGCTTGGCCAGAGCGCGCTGGGCCTGTCCGGTGGCCAGCAGCAGCGCCTGTGCATCGCCCGCGCCGTGGCCCTGCGCCCGGACGTGCTGCTGCTCGACGAGCCGACCTCGGCGCTGGACCCGATCTCCACCAGCCGCATCGAGCAGCTGGTGGAAGAGCTCAAGCACGACTACACCATCGTGATCGTGACCCACAACATGCAGCAGGCCGCGCGCGTGTCCGACTACACCGCCTTCATGTACCTGGGCGACCTGATCGAACACGACCGCACCGAAGTGATCTTCTCGCAGCCGAACAAGCAGCAGACCGAGGATTACATCACCGGGCGGTTCGGCTGAGCCGGACCGTTTGCGCGACGATGCCACCAACCAGACAATCGAGCACATCACAATGAACATTCCGAACGACCACATCGTCAAGAGCTACGACGAAGAACA
Source organism: Stenotrophomonas maltophilia (assembly GCA_002386405.1). Classification (GTDB taxonomy): domain Bacteria; phylum Pseudomonadota; class Gammaproteobacteria; order Xanthomonadales; family Xanthomonadaceae; genus Stenotrophomonas; species Stenotrophomonas maltophilia_AD. Next base: position 490 of record DGIP01000301.1, on the reverse strand, counting down.
GCAGCGGCTGGTGGCCGAAATCGTGCGCATGGGCGAAATGTCCGTGGCGCAGCTGGAAGCGGCGCTGGACGTGATCGAGCGCCGCGACGACAACGCCGCCCAGCGCATCATCGCCAACGATGAAGCCATCGACAGCCTGGAGCAGCAGATCAGCCATGACGTGATGCGCCTGGCGCTGCGCGGCCCGATGGCGCGCGACCTGCGCGAGATCCTGGCCGGCCTGCGCATTCCGGCCGACATCGAACGGATCGGCGACTATGCGGCCAACGTGGCCAAGCGTTCCATCGCGCTGAGCAAGGTGCCGCCGCTGCCGCAGATCCAGGGCCTGCGCTCGCTGGGCCGGCTGGCCGCACAGCAGGTGCGCCGTGCCATCGAGGCCTACCGCGACAACGACGCCGCCGCCGCGCTGGCGCTGCGCGAGGACGATGCCCGCCTGGATGCGCAGTACACCGCGCTGTTCCGCGAACTGCTGACCTACATGATGGAAGAC
>DGIP01000121.1 GCA_002386405.1 Stenotrophomonas maltophilia | reverse complement strand
CGCATCGCCAGCCACCGCGCCGAGCTCCGCCGCCTCGCCGGGCAGCTGGATACCGCCGAAACCGGCCTGCGCGGCGTGCTGGCGTGGCAGGCCGCGCAGGATCCGCAGGGCCAGGTGGTGACCCTGCAGCGCCTGGCGCGGCTGGCGCTGGACCGCCGCCAGCCCGATGCCGCGCTGCCGCTGGCCACGCAGGCGCAGGGCCTGGCCGAACGCGGGCGTTTCGTCGAAGAAATCCGCAACGGGCTGGACCTGCTGGGCGACATCCACACCCTGCTCGGCCACCGCGAACAGGCGCTGCAGTACGTGCGCCAGGGGCGTGCGCTGGACCAGGCCCGCAGCAAGGGCGAAACCCTGGACCAGCTGGCCCGGCTGCAGGCCTCGGCCGAGCGCAGCATCGCCCCGGCGCAGGTCAATGCGGAGCAGGACCTCGGCCGCGTGCGGGTGCTGCGCAACACCGCCGTGATCGCGCTGCTGGCGGTGTGGGTGATCGCCACGGTGGTGGTGCTGCGGCTGCGCCACCAGCGCCGCCAGCTCACCCTGCTCAGCCGCACCGACGGCGTGACCGGGCTGCTCAACCGGCGCGAGGCCGAACGGCGGCTGGAGGAACGCGCCGCGCGCAGCGGTACGTCGGAACGCAGCGTATTGCTGCTGCTGGAACTGGATGACTTCAAGGCGTTGAACGACCGCCACGGCCAGGCGGCCGGCGACAGCGTGCTGCGCAGCGTGGCCGACTGCCTGCGCGAGGCCTGCGACCGCCACGACCTGCTGGCGCGCTGGGGCGGTGCGGCCTTCCTGGTGGCCCGCCATGACACCAGCGCGGAAGCGGCGCAGGCGCTGGCCGGCCATCTTCGGTTGGCGATCGAACGGCTGGTGGTGGATGTCGAGCCCGGCCAGCACCTGACCCTCACCGCCAGCGTGGGCGTGGCACCGCTTCCGCTGTTCGCCGATGCACCGCCCGTGCTGGATGACAGCCTGCGCGCGGCCGACCGTGCGTTGCAGGGTGCGCGGCAGAGCGGGCGCAATGCGTGGGCAGGAATCTGGGGCGAACGTGGGGGCGATGCACCGCATCTGCATGCGGTGCTGGGCAATCCCATGGATGCGATGGAAGCTGGGTGGGTGACCCTCAGTGGCAGCCGGGCGATCCATTGGACGCCTTGACCGCGCAGCCACGCAGGGCGTGGCTCTACCGCCGGTGCCTCGTCAACGCGTGACGTCGAACCGCACTTCCACAAGGCGGTGCTGCCGGGCGGCGGATCAGAGGCTCAGCAGGTAACCCTGGCCGCGCAGCGCGCGCAGCGGCAGCTCCACGCCGGTGGCGCTGCGCACGCGGGCGCGCAGGCGGTGGACCAGTACATCCAGGCGGTGCGGGTCGAAATCCCACGGGGTATCGGTGATATGCGCGATCAGCGCTTCACGGGTGACCGCCGCACCGGCGGCCTCGAACAGCAGCTGCAGCACGCCGCGCTCCATGACCGTGAGCTCGAGCGTGGCCGCCGAAGGCGCATGCAGGGTCCAGCCATCGGCCGAGACCCGCCAGCGCGGAACGTCATTGCCCGCCGCCGGCGCGGCCGATGCGAGCGGCAGGCGGCGGCGCAGGCTGAGCAGGCCGGCGGCCAGCACGTCCATCTCGGGGGGTTTGACCAGGTAGAGGTCTGCGCCCTGGGTAAGGCCCCGCGCCATGTCGCGGGCGTCGCCGCGCCCGGTCAGCATCACGATGCCGATCGAGGCCGACGCACGCAGGTGGCTCGCCACCGCATACCCATCCTCGCCGGGCAGGCCCACATCCAGCACCAGGATTTCGCAGCGGCCGCTCAGCAGCGCGCGGTACAGCGCCTCGGCACTGCCCAGCCCGCGTACCGTCGCACCCCGCCAGGCCAGATCGTCCAGCAGCAGCGCCAGCAGCTCCGGGTCGTCTTCGACCACCCAGACATGCAGTCCTTCCAGTTGCCGCGTTGCGGTCGTCGGCACGCTGCCGTGCCTGTCGTCCTGTGCTGCCGTCACGTGATGTCGCATCCCCGAATCAGCCTGCAGTCTAGCCGTGGGGCGCGGGAGCGCCAAATGCTACGAAAGCATCACCTCGGCCCGGAGGGGCGCATGCGACAAACCGGCGTCGGGGTTGCCGCTTGTCGCCGCGTGGCGCGGCGGGCAGCGTGAAGGCCCCCCTCCCGGTAGCGTCTGCCATGCCTGTACCCAACGCCAGCCGCGACATGCTGAGCCCGATGCTGCGCCAGCGGCTGGAACGATCACTGCCCCTGCAGGAGCAGGCGGCCACGGTTGAAGCGCTCGGCGGCCTGCTGCATTCGGTCCGCAATGTCACCCCCATCCCGCACGGCCCGCCGCCGGCCGATCCGGCCAACCGCGGCGTGATGGCGCAGCTCTATCGGCGACTGGTCACCCCGGTGGCCGGCACCCCGGAAGGTCCGTTCTCCGTGGGCGAGGAGTGGACCGTGCGGATGATCCATTACCTTGACGAAGTGGACCGGGCGCCGCCGCTGGCAATGCCCGATGCAGCCAGCGACGCGCCGCTCCCGCAGAGCCACGTGCATGCGCACCTGTTGTACGAGCTGCGACGCGAATTTGGCCTGCTGGGCTTTCCAGAGACCTACCAATGGCGGGAACGGGCCGTCAACGACGCCGCAGCAGGGCTGGTGGAAGCGTCATCAAAGAAGGGCGTGCAGCCCACCGAAGTCCGCGTCGTCAGCGCCCGCGAACTGCCATGGCCCAAAAGAGCCCCAACAGTGCCGGTGGTGGTGTTGCTCGCCGCGTGGAACGCGGCAGCGCCGCCACCGCCGCTGCCGTACGCGACGTCCGGGCCCAATACATGGGACCCGTCCAACCCGTTGGACAGCAGCGATGAGGCGCCGGACCTGCTGCGTGCACCGGTGGTCATGCAGTGGTCCGGACTGATGCCTCGGTAGCCGGAGTGAGCAGCCGCCCTTATTCGGCCGGCACGCCCATTTCCTTCAGCAGTGCCGGTGCCGGGTAGACCTTGGCCAGCAGCCAGCGCAGGTAGCGCATGTCCACGTGCACCGCGCGCTTGAAGCGCGGGTCGAACCACCAGCTGGCGCTGACCGATTCCCAGTTGCTGTCGAAGTTCAGGCCGATCAGTTCGCCGCGTGCATTGAGCACCGGCGAACCGGAGTTGCCGCCGGTGGTGTCCAGATTGGTCAGGAAGTTGACCGTCTGGGTCTTCAGCACCGGATCGGCGGTGCTGCCGAAATCACCCTTGGCGATCGCCGACAGCAGCGGCTTGGGCGCATCGAACGGGAACGCGTTGGTGTTCTTCTCCACGATGCCGGCCACGGTGGTGACCGGATCGAAATGCACCGCATCGCGCGGCGACAGCGCTTCCACCTTGCCGTAGCTGATGCGCAGGGTGCGGTTGGCGTCCGGGTACACCGCCCGGCCCTGCTTGGCCCGCCACGCAAACAGCGCCTGCATGTAGGCCGGGCGCAGGCGCAGCTGCTCGCCTTCGCGTTCCTTGCGCTGGTCTTCCAGGCGCAGCTGCGCGGCCACCAGCGGGCCGGCCAGGTCGATCAGCGGGTCATGCGCCAATGCCTTGCCTTCCTTCGCAGCGGCGAAGCGGCCCAGGCGTTCGGCTTCGTCGCCCAGCTTGGTGCCGCTGTACAGCGCGTCCAGCGCCTTGGCCAGCGCGGCCGGGGTACGCCCGAACGCGGCGTCGAACTCGGGCACGCGCTGCGCATCGGGCAGCTGCTGGTAGCGGGTCAGCAGGTCGGTCAGCAGCGCCTTCTCCACGGCCGGCGCGTAACGGCGCTGGACCTGCTTCAGGGTGCCTTCGATCAGCGCCTGGTCGCGCTGCTGGTAGCCGCTTTCGCGCTCGGCATCGGGCTTGGCCGATTCAATGCGCAGGCGCTCCAGCAGCAGCGCCGAACGCAGCAGCTGGCTCTGCGCAGCGGCCTGCTCCAGCACGAAATCGCGCTCGCCCATCGCCGCCCCCTGCGACAACGAACCGAGCAGCGCCTGGATGTCCGGCTGCCAGGCCGCATCAGTGGCCTTCAGCATCGCCGCTTCATCGGTGGCGCGCTGGGTCTTGGCATCGCTGCGCAGCAGGCCTTCCAGCTCACCGGCGGCGCGCTTGCGGTTGTTCTTCAGCGACTGCAGCTGCGCCGCATAGCGGGTACGCGCCTGCGCATCCTTGGCGGTGGCCGCCTCGATGGTGTCGATCATCTGCTGGAACACCGCTACCCGGCGCGGCAGTACCGCGTCGATCTGGCCGGCGAACTCGGCCGCCGTGCGGTGTCGGTAGGTGATGCCCGGGTAGCCGGCCAGCATGGCGAAATCACCGGTCTTCGGCCCATCGATGGCCATCTTCAGGTGCGCCGGCGGGTGGTAGGGCACGTTGTCCGGGCTGTAGGCGGCCGGCTTGCCGTCCTTGCCCACGTAGGCGCGCAGCAGGGTGAAATCGCCGGTGTGGCGCGGCCACATGAAGTTGTCGATCTCATCGCCGTAGTTGCCGATCGCGCGCGGCGGCGCGTACACCAGCCGCACATCGCTCAGTTCCAGCTGGCGGATGCGGTAGAAATCGGTGCCGTAGTACATGTCGGCCACGCTGCAGCGCACGTTGCCTTCCTGCTCGCATTCGGCCACCAGCTGCTTGCTGGCGCGGTCCACCGCATCGAAATACGCGCGGCCGGTCTTGCCGCGCGCATCGCGCAGCACTTCATCGGTGACCTTGTCGAAGCCGGTGGTGACCAGCACGCGGAAATCCGGGTTGGACGGGCGCTCATCGCTACGGCCCTGGGCGATGAAGCCACCGTCGATCAGGTTGTGCTCGGCGGTGGTGTTGTACTGGATCACGCCCATGGCGACATGGTGGTTGGTCAGCAGCAGGCCGTCTTCGGACACGAACGAGCCGGTGCCGCCACCGGCACGCACCACGGCGCTCAGCGGCGCGGCGGTCACGTTGGCCAGGTCGGCCGGGTTGCCCTTGAAGCCGGCGGCCTTCAGCGGCTTGGCCAGGTCCGGCAGCTGGGTCGGCATCCACATGCCTTCGTCGGCGTGGGCGCCGGCGGCGAGGGTGAGGCCAAGGGCCAGGGCGGCGCTGAGGGGCTTGCGTGCGGGCATGGGTGCATCCAGTACGGCGGAACGAGCGGGCACCTTAGCCACTGGGGGCCGGTGGGGCAACGCCCGATGGTCAGGGGTGGGCCGGGCTGGCTAGAATCGGCGCTTCTCAGGGGGAGATGGCAGGGATGATCGTAGGGATTGATCTGGGCACGACGCATTCACTTATCGGCGTGCACCGGCCCGAGGGCGGGGAACTGTTCCGGAACGCGCATGGCGACCTGCTGACGCCCTCGGTGGTCAGCCTGGATGGCGACACCGTGCTGGTCGGCAAGCCGGCGCAGGACCGCCTGGTGACCCAGCCGAGGCTGAGCGTGGCCACCTTCAAGCGATTGATGGGCACGCCGCATGAAACCCGGCTGGGCGAGCGCCGCTTCCGCGCCGAGGAGCTGTCCGCGCTGGTCCTGCGCTCGCTGCTGGCCGACGCCGAGGCGGCGCTGGGTGAGAAAGTGACCGAGGCGGTGATCAGCGTGCCGGCCTATTTCACCGACGCCCAGCGCAAGGCCACGCGCAGCGCCGGGGAACTGGCGGGAATCAAGGTCGAGCGACTGATCAATGAGCCCACTGCGGCGGCGCTTGCCTACGGCCTGCGCGATCGCGCCGGCGAAGGCCGGGTGCTGGTCCTGGACCTCGGCGGCGGCACCTTCGACGTGTCGATCCTGGAGCTGTTCGATGGCGTGGTGGAAGTGCACGCCACGGCCGGTGACAACTTCCTCGGCGGTGAGGACTTCCTCGAACTTCTGGTCAAGGCATTCTGTGCGCGCCACAGGATCGACCCGCGCCGGCTCACCCCGCACGACACCGCCGTGCTGCGTCTTCGCCTGGAGCAGTTCAAGCGCGAGCTCACCGATGCCCGCGAAGCGCGCGTGCAGTTGCGGCTGGAAAGCCATGACCTGGAGTGGGAGCTGGACGAACCCGGCTTCGCACAACTGTCTGAGCCGCTGCTGCAGCGCATGCGTGCGCCGATCGAACGCGCCATGCGCGATGCCAAGCTCAAGCCGGCCGATCTGGATGACATCGTGCTGGTCGGTGGTGCGGTGCGCATGCCGATGGTGGCCCGGCTGGTCACGCGCATGTTCAACCGCCTGCCGCTGCGCCACATCCACCCCGACCAGGCCATTGCGCTGGGTGCGACGGTTGCCGCAGGCCTGAAGGACCGTGCGCAGTCGCTGGAAGAAGTGGTGCTGACCGATGTATGCCCCTACACCCTGGGCACCCAGATCGCGCACCGCGTGGGCAACCAGGTGCAGACCGGCTACTTCCATCCGATCATCCCCCGCAACAGCGTGGTGCCCATCAGCCGTGAGGACCAGCTGTTCCCGCTACACGAGGGGCAGAAGCAGCTGCTGGTGGATATCTACCAGGGTGAAAGCCCGATGGTGGAGAAGAACATCAAGCTGGGCGAGATCAATGTGCCGCTCACCCCCGGCAAGGGCACCGAGGGCGTGCTGGTGCGCTTCACCTATGACATCAACGGGCTGCTGCAGGTCGAAGTGACCGAGGCAGCCACCGGGCAGCGGCACGAACTCGTCATCGAACAGAACCCGGGCCTGCTGGATGCCGCCGAGATCCGTGAACGCCTGGCCCGGTTGCAGCAGCTCAAGGTCCACCCACGCGAGCAACAGCAGAACCTGGCGCTGATTACCCGTGCCGAACGCATCTACGAAGAACTGGTCGATATGCGCCCCACCCTGCAGGAGTGGATTGCACGCTTCCGCAACACGCTTGAGTCGCAGGACCCGGCATTGATCGAACAGGACCGCCGCCAGTTCAATGCTGCGCTGGATGAACTGGCGTGAGCGGGGCCGGTGAGCTGCTGGACCTTGCCACCGTCGGCGACGAGCGTGGCCTGAAGCGGGCCTATGCGCGTCTGCTCAAGCAGACCCGGCCAGACGAAGACCCGGCCGGCTTTCAACGCCTGCATGACCTGTACCAGCACGCCTTGGCGCGGTGCCGCGCAGTGCAGGAGCAGGAGCATCAGCAGGAGCAGGACCGCCCCGGCGCGGCACGGTGGGGAGAGATCGACGCGGTGGTGGCCGTGGCCGCCCCGGACGCACTGACACCGCCACGCGCCGCAGCGCCACGAAGAGCCAGTGAGGCCGATGCGCCTGTACTGTCGCCGGTTGACCTGGACCTGCCGCCCCAGCCCACGCCGGAGCATGCCTGCAGGCTGCTGCTGCGCCGCGGCGCGGAAACCGCGCGTGAGGCGTTTCCGGCCCGACTGCAGGCGGAGACCCGCGAGTGGTCGCTGGATACCCGCGATGCGGTCAGCGCCCGCCTGATTTCGGCATTGCGCGAAGGCGATGTGGTGATGTGCAGTGCCAACCTGCACGTGATCTACCGTTTCTTCGGCTGGGATGACGTGGCCAGCGGTGCAGACATGCACGAGCTGCAGTGGTTGTCGAACCGCGCCCACGGCGCATGGCTGCAGTTGCCGGCCAATCACGGCGAGTTGGCGGCGCTGATGCCCAGGCAGCGCGATCGACGCATGACCCAGCGCGAGGTCGCCAACTGGCTTGACCGGCTGCAGCGATCCCGTTCGTACGTGGACAACCTGCTTGCCGCGCTGCATCCCCGTACTCCGGGCCAGATGCATGCGCTGCTGGCAGCACTGGGTTGCCACCCAGGCGTACCTTTGCCGGTGGGCATCAATGCCGGCCAAGCGAACTTCTGGGCCTCCGCTGGCAGCCCCCTGCATCGCACCGCGATACTTCTGGCGGTGATCCGGGCCACGATCATTGGCGTTGGGTTGATGATGGTGGGTCTGTACATTGTTGAACGCACCAAGGACCCGGCGCATCCACAGCTGACGCCCACGGCGGGCCTCTGGTTGCTGGCCGCCCTGCTGTTGCCGCCGGTCTGGATACTGCTCAGCATCGCGCAGGATGCTGTGTACCGATATCAGATGGCGCCCGAGACAGCGACGACGCGGCGCCCGTGGTTGCGGTTGCTGACCATTCCGCTGCTGGTTGCGCTGGCAGCGGCGTGCTGGCCGCTGTTGGCGTGGAAGGCCGGGCTGATGTTCGTACTCGGCTGGCCGCTGGCGTGGAAGGTACTGCGACTGGCACAGGTCCGCAGCCGCTACCGACAGGGCAAGTCCCTGGAGATCAGCGGAGGCGCGTTGTTCCTGATGCTGGTGCCCACCCTGCTGCTGGTGCCGGCCTGGATTGGTGCCCTGGGCTACTGGGCAATGGACCTGTACCGCCATCGCAAGGTGCTGCGCTGGACGAACGCGGTGCGCCATGACTGAAACCCTGGATGACGTTGTTGGCGAGCTGCAGCGCCTTGGCGCTGAGTCGGACGAGCGTGCGATCAAGCGTGCCTATGCAAAGGCGTTGAAGGTGATCCGGCCGGATGAAGATGCGGCCGCGTTCCAGGAGCTGCATGACGCCTACCAGGCGGCGCTGGGTTTGGCCCGCTACCGGGCGCAGCGGGATGCTACAGGTAGCGCGACGGATCCTGATGGCGCGCACGTAGTGTCGGCTGACAACCCGGCATCGGCATTTCAGGCATGGATCCTGCCGACGCATGATACCTACGCGTCAACGGAAGCTGACCCAGCGCATGAGCCGCCGCCGCTCCATGTTCCAGCGGCGGCCCCTGAGCCACCGCAGGAACAGACGGTGGACACCGAGGGGTTCGCAAGCGTGGTGGTCGATACAGCGGCCAGATCCCAGCCCGGCGCCATGTCGGATTGGCTTCGCGACCATCCGGTGTTGTGGTCACTGAGCGACAAGCCCCGTATTGGCGACGCGGTACTGCAGCGTCTGCACTGGCTCAAGCCACCGGTGCATGAAGACACGTTCGACGTTCTGGCTGCCTTCTTCGGCTGGATCGATCTGGGCAGCGGAATCGATCCCTTCGCTGTGTCTGACCTTCGATCAGGACTGCATGAGCTGTGGCTGTTCCATAACGAGGACGCCACTGATCACACTGTCTTTCGGCAACCCGCTTTGGCGTACGTGCCGCCGGCCGATGATGACCCGCGGCTCACCCGCCTGCGGCGGCCCTGGAATCTTCTTCGCGCACTGCTGTCGGCCTCGCTTCCTGGCCGTGCACACGACATGGGCGAATTGATGAAGCACCTGCGGGTGACAGAGGGCAGCCGTCCCTTGCAGCCGCGCCAGCTCGCGTTCTGGCGGGCACTCGCCACACCCAATAAGGTCAATGGACCGAAGATGCAGCTCGCATTGTTCCGCAGCGTACTGCTGGGGGCGGGGTTTGCCGCGTTCATGCTGATGCTGGGGCTGGCGGATGGGGTGGCCGACGGCCACTCGGGCTATTGGGGCTTTAAGGGTCTCGCGCTGGTGGGCGGGCTGACCTTGTTGCTCGGTGGATCATTGATCCTGCCGCTTTGTGGTTTCGTCCAATGGCAGGTTGGGCCCGAGCATCCGCGCCATCGGGCCTGGGTTGTCCGGCTGCTGGTGATTCCTTTGCTGGCCCTCGCCGCGCTGTGGATCATGCAGAAGACCGATGCACGGCCTGGCGGCGTCATCCTTGCCTGGCTGATGGCTGCGCTGGCGCTGGTACGGCTGTTGGCACGCGGGCCCTTCCGCATGGCCTTCAGTCCATGGATGATCGGGCTGCTCTTTGTCGTGGTTCCTCTGCTCAAACACAGCCTCGTGGTATTGGCCGTGGGTGAAATTGCCGTAGCCGCCGCGCTCCTGCTGTGGGCCACCGATGCGGTGAATCACGTATCGACGGCGCACGCCCCGCGCCGCCGGTAGAGTCGGTTTCCAAGCGACTGCCGACCATGGTCGCGATCTCTTTGGCGCATGGACCTGTGCAGTTGCACGGCTGGCGGAGGCGCGATGCCGATCATTGCAATGCCGTCACCGGGCCCGGATGACGTATCGGCGGTCGATTGGGATGCGACCCTACCAGCGGCGGGTGGAATCCTGTGCGGCCTGGTACCAGCCTGGGCGGCAGGCGACGCGTACTACCGGGTTGACCATCCGCAGCAACAGGCAGCCCGGCGCGATGTGCAGGCTCACGCGCGAGCCTGTTTCCATGCCGGCGGTGGTCATCCACATGCCGCGCAGGTGCAGTGAGGGGATCAACACTTCGCCCGGCTTGGGTTCGTCGTCGTCCTGGCGGTCTGCGCCGATAAGTACGGTGCGGGGCATCCGCCAGTGGTAGGTGACGCGGGATCGGGCGTCGGCGCGGGAATCATCTTTGTTGTCGTGCATGGTAGGCCTCTCCTGGATGCATCCCTCGCCGGGATGGCGAGGGAGTCGGGAGGCTAAAAGCCGTTAGCAAGAAACGGTGCGACGTATTTCCACGAGGGTGTTGTATTCCGCCACCCTCCCGACGCAGTACATCAAGCTTGCTGAATTGCTGAGCTTTTAGACTCAGGACCTACCATGCGGACGCGATGACGATATCGGAATTCGGTTTTATCTGTTGATTTGGCCGAACCGGTAGGCAGTGCCTAACACTGTGTCGGAAATGGACTGCGAGTGCCCTGCATCCATTGCGGTGCAAGCACATTGCGAAGTGTGATGCGGTAGGCGAACTGTCTTTCTGTCCGCTCTGCGCAGCGTGAAACACCAGAATTTCCATGCCGCATTCGGCATGCACCGCGCGGTAGGGTCGGTTCCCAAACGACTGCCGACCATGGTCGCGATTTCATTAACGCATGGACCTGTGCAATCGCATGGCTTGCGGAGACACGATGCCGATCACTGCAATGCCATCACCGGGCGCTGACGCCGCGTCGGCGGTCGATCGGGATGCGACCCTACCGATGTCGGATCGCGCGCCCTGTGGGGCGGTCGCGCCGATCATTGTCAGCAGCCAGGCAGGGCCTGGCGCTACTTTTCTTTTCGCCAGTTGAGCGAGCCACGGTTTTCTACCGTGCTGGATTCGATTTCGATGTCGAAGCCACGGCGCAGCAGGTACTTCAGCGTGAGCACCGAGCCACTGCCGACCAGCGAGACGCCGTAGCCGACGTACAGCTTGGGCGAGATGTACTTGCCCACGCCGATCACCGAGCCGCCCAGCGCGCGCGACTGGCTGACGCCGGCGTCGTCCAGGCCGAGCTTGGCGCCCAGCTGCGAGGCCAGCAGGCCGCTGCCGGCCGACAGCGCCGCCGAGGCCGCGTTGACCTGCTGGGTCTGGTCGCTGCTGGCGCCGGTGAGGCTGCGCCCCAGCACCAGGAAGGCCAGCGCTTCGGACTGCGACATCGACGGGTCCGACCACACATCCACGCGCGGCGATTGCGCGCGGCCGGTCACGTCGATGCCCGCCGTGACATCGCCCACCCGGCGCTCGGCGCGGATGTTGATGCGCGGGTCGGACACCGCGTTGAAGTTCCAGTTGAGGTTGCCGCGGGTAATGGTCAGGTCCTGGCCATAGGCCTTGTAACGCCCGCTCACTTCCAGCGCGCCGTTGGCGGTCATCTCGCGGCCCGGGCGCGACCACACCTGCATCTTGCCGCCCAGCCCGCCCTTCAGGCCGAAGCCGGCCATGCGCACCTTGTCGCCCAGGCTCACGGTGAGGTCCATGTCCAGCGGCAGGCTCGGGCCCTCTTCGGGGTCGGCCGGGTCCAGCACCACCACGTCTTCGGAGACCGACGTGCCGCGATCCAGGCGCTCCAGGTCCAGGTCGGCCTCGGGCACGTGCACGGTGCCGCGCAGCTGCATGGCGGCCTTGGCCAGGGTGAAATCGAGGTTGGGGTTGGCAACGATGCGCAGTTCCGGCGTGTTGGACAGCAGCACGTTCTCGCCGTGGATGTGCAGCTGCAGCGGCTGCGCATCGCCGAACCACGACAGCCCGCCATCGACATACAACGTGCCCTTGCCCGAGTTCGCCTGCGCGGTGATCTTGGCCGAACCATCCGGCTGCGCGGTGAAGCTGCCGCTGCCCTGGTCGAAGGTCAGGCCCAGCGCCGGGAACTCGCCCTTGAAGTTGCTCAGCTTGGCTTCGCCGCCCAGCGACGGCGTGCCGCGCGTACCGCGCAGGCTGACGTGGCCTTCGATCAGGCCGGTGGGGCGCACGATGTCCGGCGAGAACAGCTCGATCCAGTACAGCCGCGACATGTTGAGGTACAGCTCGCCGTTGAGCGGCGCGTTGGCGTCCCAGCCGGTCTGCACCTTGGCGTCGACGAAGCCGTTGCCCTGGAAGCCGACACCGAGCTTGGCGTTGATCTGCGCCGGGGTCATTTCCAGCGTCGCCGAGAACTGGTCATAGCGCACCAGCTCGCCACGTGCGTTGTCGCCCAGGCGGATGCCGCCTTCCAGCGAGGCGATCTTCGCGCTGCCCTCCCAGGCATTGCCGCGCGGGCGGATCTGTCCATCCAGGGTGATCTCGCCGCGCAGGTGCAAGCGGCGCCCGGATTGCGGGGGCAGCCATGGCTGCACCAATGCCAGCGGCAACGCGTCGCCACGCACCTTCAACCCATCGCGCGGCCAGTTGGCGCTGGCGCACAACGCGCCGCCGGTGGCCGCGCCCAGGCAGGTGTCGGTCAGGGTGAAGGTGCTGCCCTGGATGCCGAACGTGGCCGGCGCGCGCAGTGCCCACGCATCGCCCTTGATCGGTGCGATCCGCAGTGCGGCGATATCGCCGCGCCATGCAGTGCCCTGCTGGCGTACCCCACCCTCCAGCGCCACCGCGCCCAGTTCGTTCTTCGCCTGCGCATCCAGCCGCAGGTTGGACACGCTGCCGCGTGCATCCACGGTGATCGTGTCCAGCAGCATGCCGGCCTGCACGTTGGTGCCCTGCAGCGCCAGCGTGCCGTTGCTGCCCTGCCACGGCAGGCGGCCACGGATGCTCAGCGCTTCGGCGCTGTAATCGGCATAGCGCAGCCCGCTGCCGACCAGGTCGGCGGTGATGTCCGGCGCGGTGCGCGGCCCGCGTACCTGCACCTGGCCACGCAGCGTGCCGGTGCTGCCGGGCATCAGGTCATCCAGCTGCACCGGTTCCAGCTGGGCCTGCACATCGAGGCGGTCGCCGACGCTTCCGCGTGCGGTCAGGCGGCTGTTGCCCACCGCCAGGCGCAGGTTGCCTTCGCCCTGCTGCCCGCGCAGCGCGAAGCGGCCCTGCGCATCCACGCGGCGGTTGCGCAGCATGCCGTTGATGCCGGGCACGTCCACGGTGGCCTCGTAGATGCCGGCGGTGCCGGCCGGGCTGCCTGCCGGCGGCGGCAGCTGGCGGCCCTTGGAGGCCACGTTGCCGGACAGGCGGCCGTCCCAGCCGGGCACGAAGTAGCCGGGATCGAATGCGGCCAGCTTGGCGGCCACGTCCCAATCCAGCTGCGGTGCCCACGCCACCTGGCCGGTCACATCCAGCGCGCCGCCGGGGGTCTTGGCCTGCAGCTGCTTGATGCGGGCGGCGGTGTCGCTGCCGCGCACATCGAAGGTCAGGTCCGCCGTTTGCTGTTCGCGCTCCACCGAGGCGGTGCCTACCGCAGCCCAGTTCTTGAGCGTGCCGGCCAGGCCCATGCGCGCTTCGTTGAGCGTCACCGGCACCGGCTTGGCGGCGCCCGGCGTGGTGGGGTCGGCTTCGGGCACGAAGGTCAGGTCGTTGGCGACGATCGCGAAGCGCAGGCTGGCGTTTTCGCGGTCACGGAAATCGGCGGTGCCCTGCAGCCGTGCCTGGCCACCGAAGCCCTTCACCACCAGCGGCGAGACGGTCAGCACCTGGTCGGCCAGGCCGACGTTGGACGGTGCCAGCTCCACTGCCAGGTCGCCCTGCTGGATGCGGCCCTGCAGGTTGGCCTGCCCGCCCTTGCCGGTGGCCTGGAAATCCAGCGACAGCGGCGTGCTGGTGCTGGCATCCATGCCCGGCACCAGCAGTGCCAGGTCCAGTTCCTTGCTGCGCGCACTGGCCTTCCACACCGGTTCGTCGCGGCCATCGAAAATCAGGCTGGCCTGCAGTGGCGCGGGTGCATGCCCGGCCAGGGCGATTTCCATGCGGTCCAGGTTGCCACGGGCCACCAGGCCCAGCCGCGCCGGGGTGCGCCCGCGCGGGGCCGGCAGCGCCGCGCCGATGGTGATGTCGGTGGAATAGTCGTTGCGCGGCACGTAACGGCCATCCACGCGGAAGTCGCCCAGGTCGCTGTCGACCTTGAGCTGGCGTGCGCGGAATTCGCCGTTGGCGATTTCCAGGCCACCGCGCAGCTTGGTGATGTCGATCACCGGTTCCTGCGCCTGGGTGATGCGGAAGCCATCGATGATGATGGTGTCGGCCTGGATCGCCAGCGGCATCTCGATCTGCGGCAGCGAGCCGGGCCACGATGGCATTTCGAACGGTTCATCGCTCTTCGCCAGGTTCAACGTGGCGTTCTTGATCTGCAGCGCATCCAACTGCAGCTTGCGGCCCAGCAGCGGGCGGATATCCGGATCCAGGTACGCGCGCTCGGCGGTGAAGTGGATGTCGTCGTAGCGGAAATCCAGGTTGTGCAGCACCAGCGGCCCGGCCACCGGGCCGTCCACCTTGCTCCAGGTCAGCGTGGCGCCGGCGGGAAGCCGCGCCACCACCTGGGCCAGCAGCACATCGCGCCCGGCCACGGTCTGCAGCAGCCAGTACACCAGCAGCAGTGCCAGCAGCACCAGGCCCAGCACGGTGAAGCCGGACCACGCCCAGAAGCGGCGCTTGCGGTAGAAGCGCACGCGCGGCGGCGGGGTTGGCGTGGTCGGGGTCGGCGTGCTCACAGGTCCGCTCCCACGCTCAGGTACAGCTGGAACTTCGAATCCGGGTGGTTCAGGCCGTGCGCGATGTCCACGCGCACCGGACCCACCGGCGATTTCCAGCGCACGCCGAAGCCCACGCCGGTATGCAGGTCGATGGTGTTGTCGAACGCGCTGCCGGTATCGACGAACACCGCGCCGCCCCACGGGCCGCCCTTGAAGTAGTGCTCGTACTCGGCCGAGGCGGTCACCAGGTTCTTGGCGCCCAGTGCGAATTTATCCGGCGGAGGCGTGCGCGGCCCCACTTCACGGAACGCATAGCCGCGGATGCTGCGGTCGCCACCGGCGAAGAAGCGCAGGCTGGGCGGCATCGCCACCAGGTCGCTGGTCCAGGTTGTGCCACCTTCGCCGCGCAGGATCAGGCGGTCGGCATCGCCGACCGGGATGAACCAGCGCAGCATCACGCTGGCCTGCACGAAGCTGGTATCCGAACCTGCGCCTTCGATGCCGCCACGCAGGGTGGCGCTGCCACTGATGCCCTTGCGCGGGGCGAGGCGGTCGTCCACGTTCACGTAGTCGGCCACCAGCTGCGGGTACACCAGCGTGGAGGTGTTGTAGATCGCGTTGGTGAACTCGGTGCCCGAGGCATAGCGCCAGCGCTCGCGCAGGGCATTGATCGAGGCGATCGCGGTCCAGTTCTCGTTGATCTCGCCGCTGCGGCTGCCGATCAGCTTGAAGTTGCGCAGGTCGATGTAGTCGGTCTGCTCGTCATAGACGCTGGCGGTAAGCCCGTACCAGCCATCCAGCCACTTGAACGCCGGCACGCGGTAGGTGCTGACCAGGCTCTTGCGCTTCTGCGCATAGTCCAGCTGGGTGTTCATCTTGTGGCCGCGGCTGTTGAGGAAGCGCCGCTCCAGGCCGCCGCGCACACCCGCGCCGCTTTCGCTGCCGTAGCTGATACCGGCGGTGTAGATGCTGCGCTTGGCACGAGTGAGGGTGACATCCACCGGCACGTTGCCGTTCTCGTCGGCCTGGTCCGGCTGCGGCTGGATGTCGATCACGCTGAAGTAATCGAGCTTGGTCAGCGATTCGCGCAGGCGGTCCAGCTTGCCTTCGTGGAAGTAGCTGCCTTTTTCCCAGTACACCAGCGGGTCGAACAGGCGCTCCACGAAGTAGTCCTGGTGGAAGCGGATGTCGCCCATGTTGTAGCGGCGGCCGCTGTCCCAGGTGAGGTCGATGTCGGCGGCATTCTCGGCGCGGGTGATCTCCACCCGGCGCTGGGTGAAATCGGCATCGAAGTAGCCACGTTCGGCCAGGCGCCGGGTGATGGTCACGCGGCTGGCGTCGTAGAGCGTGTGCTCGAAGCGCTGGCCCTTGCGCGGCCGGAAATTCTCCAGGTCTTCCTGCAGGTACTGGTCCAGCTGCGCCGGGCCGGTGATGTCGATGTTCTCGCGGCGCACCAGGGTCGGCGGGCCACGGTCGACATGGATCACCACGCGCAGGTTGTCGCCTTCGCGCGGGCTTTCCACCGTGATCACCGGGTTGTAGAAGCCGAACGGCTCCAGCGCGCGCCGGGTCTGGCGC
Source organism: Stenotrophomonas maltophilia (assembly GCA_002386405.1). Taxonomy (GTDB): domain Bacteria; phylum Pseudomonadota; class Gammaproteobacteria; order Xanthomonadales; family Xanthomonadaceae; genus Stenotrophomonas; species Stenotrophomonas maltophilia_AD. The sequence goes on along the minus strand of DGIP01000121.1, from coordinate 24,923 downwards.
TCGGCCTGGGACAGCAGGTATTCCAGCCGCGACTCGCCCTGCTCCTTGCCGATGGTGTCGTACAGCGACAGCGAGACCTCGATGTTCTCGATCATCTCGGCATCGTCGCCCTTGTCCAGGCCGGTGATGTCCACCTTCTCGATGGTGCCGCGCGCATGCGCGGTCGAGGCGGCCGCCAGCGACAGGAACAGGAATGGCAGGGCGTATTTCAATAGCTGCATGGCGGACAGGATAACGGGATCGGGCCAAAAACGAAGCCTGTATCCCACCCATCAGCCATGCCGGACATCACGCCATATTCACGCAGGTGGCAGCTGGCGCAGGAATTCCTCCCAGCCCATGGCAGGCGACACGAAGATTTCATAGGGGCCGCCCGAGGCCATGCCCGACTCGATGCAGATGCAGAAGAAGGCCTGCCCCAAGGCCGTTGGCGCACGCGCAAAGTAGCAGTCGCCCACGCCCTGGTTGTCGAGGAAGCCGAACACCAGCACCCCGTCGCGCAACACCAGGTTCACGGCCCCCTGCACGACGCCGTCCGCATGATCGGCCGATGCCTGTTGCCGCTGCACGGGCCCTTCGCTGTCGTCGCCTTCGAGGAAGCCCTGCTCAAGGTACTCGGCCAGCGCGTGCGCGAGGTGGCTGCGGTACTCGTCACGGACGAACGGCATCGCAGCGCCGTAAAAGTGCAGGAAAGGCCCTTCACGCACGCCCAGCGCCTGCTCGTACCTCTCGCCCAGTGATGGCGCGGCGTCACCAGGCACGCCGGGCGTCCTGAGCGGGGGCACGCCCCTACCGTTGATGATCATCTCGACCTCTTCACAAACACACGCAGGGATGGTGCCACCCCCGTGGAGGTGGCACCAGCGAACATGACTCAGAAGGCCTGTTCTTCGCGCGGGTCCCACAGCCGCGGCTTGGGCTGCACCGGTGGATGGCGAAGCAGCTCGGCATCCACCCAGTCTGCAACCTGCTTGTCCTTCAGCTGCAACACCGCCTCGGCCTGCATCTGCGCATCGGTATATCCCTTCGCTTCCCACGCCTGCTGGTTGCGCTGGATGACACGCTGGATCTTCTGGCCGGCCCACCATTCGTGGCGGTGCTTGTTGTCGTCGAAGCGATAGAACACACGAATGTTCATGTCAGGCATGAAGGACACCAGCTCACGCAGTCTCCGTTCACAGCTGGTCACGCACAGGTGCATGTCGGTGAGCATGTAGAAGCTGCCCGACAGGTCACGGACCGGTGCACGGCTGCTTCCCTTCAACGGACCCGCGATCTCGTTCACAGACCCGGCCAAGCTGCCGAACAGGCCGTTCAGGATTTTGTCCTCGCTGCAGGATCGGGCCGAGTACATCCGGTAGTGCTCGCCGGCAACCAGCGAGCGTGCATTGCTGGGCAGCAACCGCGCGTCGCCCAGCACCAGGCGCATCGTGGCGGAGACGTCGTTGCCCCCGAGCGCTTCGATCTCGGCGTCGCCCAGGTCGCGCAGTAGAACGGTCCGGGCCCGGCCCTTGGTCCCGGGCGCCTTGACCAGCAGGTCGTCGTCTACCAGCGTGATCTGCACCGATGGTTGGCCGGGGGCGGCCAGTTTTCCAACCATCGGCGAAAGATCAGCCCCCATGGCGTAGTCCTCGCGGAACATCCCGGTCTGGGTGAGCTTTCCGCCCGCCACCGATTCGGGCAACAGCACCCGGCGGATGTAGTTGGGCGTCACGAAGTCCTCGGTGCCCATCCACCCGCGCGGATCGCCGCTGGCGGCGGCAGCGGCGGTCGGGAACCCCGCGGCCAGATCGACCGGTTTGCCCTTGTAGGTCAACCCGCTCACCTGGTAATTGGCGAAGTTCATCATGTCGAAGCCCCGCAACAGCCCGTAGTCGAACCTGCCGAGCTCGCTCAGGCGCTTGGCGTCGACGGGGTCGAGCGCCAGTTTCTGCTTCTTCAGTTCGCCCATTTTCACCAGCAGCGCTTTGTATTCGCGCTCCATCACCATGCGCTCTGCGTACCGGGCGTCCATCTTCTCGTGCAGCTTCAGCAGGCCCTCGTCCAGCGCCTCGTACGCTTCGACGTCTTCAGGCTCCAGCGAGATCCGCGTCAGCGGGCTGCAGTCTTCCGCCGCACGTGCCATGCGCCCGCCGCTGCGACGCGGCAACGCGCATTCGGCTGCCCCGTGGCTCTGCTTCATGCGGTCGATCACCGCTTTGCGCAGCCGTTCCGGGTCGCCGACCGCCTGGCGTTCGGCCGCGGTCAACTGCTCGAAAACGCGGTGCTGCCAGCTGGGGGGTATTGCCTCGACAGTGCCCGGCGCGGGAATCGTGTCGCCCGCGCCGAAGGTGACGTGACCGGCCGGTGCGCCCTCGCCGGAGGCAGCAAAGGCCAGCATGATGCCGTTGCCTGACGGATCGGAACGGGTGCTCCAGTCGCGGCCGGGCACCACGTTCTGCAGGTGGCGCTGCAGCACCTGTACTTCCGACAGCGAACGGATCCGGCCGCCAACTACGGACTGGCGCTGCTCACGCAGCTTGCGGTTTGCCAGCACATCGGCGACCTGTGCGGCGGTCCTGGTCGGGAACAGCCACGATTCGGCATCGCGGGCCAGTAACGGATCGGCCGTCACCAGTTCCTGCGCTTCTGCGCGGGTCAGTTCCGGGTAGTGCTTGACCAGGTTGTCGGCAGCCGTGGGCAGGCGGTGCTGCATCGCCTGCCAGCGTTGCCAGGTCTGCTGGCTCTGGGCCGGCTTCTCGCCGATGACCCCGGCCAGCTCGCGGCGGACGCCCAGCAGCACCTCATCGCGCGCCGCCTCCGGCGGCAGCCCCAGCTTCGCGGCCACCTCGTGCAGGCCGGCCGCGTCGACGAGGGCCTCCAGATCCGGCAGGGTCCGCGCGTTCGGCACCTCGACGTGCAGTCCCACCGGGCCGGTGCCGAAGCGTGCCGCACGCATCCAGTCGCCGATTTCGTAGAAGAACGTTTCCACGCTGCGGCCGTTGCCCAGCCGCGGGCTGTCGGCCCAGGCACGCAGGATGAACGCGCCTTCGCCCGGCCGCCCGAGGGTCGCGGGGTTGGCCACGACTTCCTGGAGGCGCTCGGCCATCGCCCAGTCCTGGACCACGTTCATGACGTCGGCAGTGGGCTTCCCGCCCAGCTCCAGCACGCCGAAGATCGCTTCGAGTTCGTCCAGCTTCTCCGCGGGAAGATTCTTCGCCTCGGGCAGCTTGCTCATCCATTTGCGCGTGACCAACGGCGACACCGTGGTGGTGCCGCGGCGCGGCGCCGGTTGCTGCTGCCTGCGCCGCCAGCCGTTGTCGGTTTGCTGCACGGGCGGCCCCATCGCATCGGCCGCATCCGGCATGCGCAGTCGCAGCACGTTGTCCTCGTCCGGCCCTGCTTCGATGAAGCGCCCACCCTGCTCGATGAAGGTGCGTTCGCCCTGTCGATAGACGGTGGCGCCATCGGGCCCGGTCTGCTTGAGGATCGGCAGACCGACGCTGGCCAGCGATTGCCGGGACACCGCGAAACCTTCATTCACCCGGCCGTCGGCGGTGAAGCCACGCAACTGCAGCCGCATGTTGCGCACTGCCGACCGAGCCTCTGACAGGGTCTCCAGGCCACGCTTGCCCACCTGGTACAGCAGGCTGGGGATCGCGCCGATCTGTGCAATGTCCAGCAGGTCGTACAGCCCGCCGCCGAGTTCGATGAGGCCGTCATTGACGTTGCCATTCTCAAATTCCGTCACGCCTCGCTGGATGCTGTCAGCGAGCAGTCCAAGCGTGCCGGTCACGCACAATGCCGTTCCGGCAAAGCCGGTGGCCATCGAGCATGCCGCGCCGACACTGATCGCGCCGATCATTTTCAGCCGCTCACCCAGCCGCTCCAGCTGGCTCACCGTCATCCGGTCCACGTCGCTCATCCGCGCATCGATCAGTGCGGCGGCGGCCGCCTTGGGTCCGCGGGTCTGGGTGAAACCGAACGGGATGCCGTGGCTGCTCGAGGTGTGTTCGAACGCCTTCGCCAGGCTTTCGTGGTGGTCCATCCGCGCGCGCGCGCGGATGTAGCCTTCTGCCTCGGGGCGGCGCAGCCACGCCGCAAACGCGCGTTCGTCCAGCAGGCGGTCGCCGTGCCCGGTGTCGGGCAGGAACACGTGGCGCCCCGCGCTGCTGCGGATGGCCCACAGCCCGACAATGGCATGGCCGTTGATGGTCACCCCCTGCAGCGACGACGGGCGGGTGCGTTGCGGGTCCAACTGGGCATGCGCGGCCTGCAGCGCGCGGTAGCGGGCCTCGTTGAGCGTGCCGTCCTGCCGGGCGGTTTCGATCATCCAAGCGGTGCGCGCGCGGATCTGGTCGCCCAGCGCGCCGGCAAGCACCGGGCCCTGCGCGCTGTGCGGCAGCGCTTTCAGATGGTCGATGTAGGCGTCGGCCAGGCGGTTGCTTTCGGCGAAATCCTCCAGCTCGGTGCAGATCGCGCGGCGCAGGGAGGCGTCGTGCAGCTGCCCGCTCATGGCCGCGTCTTCGCGCAGGGCGCCCTCCGGGTCGCGCCGGTAGGCCACCAGCTGCATCGCATCGAGGGTGTCGTCGTCCAGCCACGCCACCGGTTCCAGGCGCGCGCTCGGCAGGCCACCGGCATCCGGCGACCAGTCCGGCAGGTTGGCCGGCATGGCCGGGCGGCGCAGGCCCTGGCCCTGCCAGCCATGGGTGGCCCAGTCGACCAGGTCCATTTCGCGCCCGCCCACGCGCAGCCGGACCAGGTCCGGATCGAAACCCTCCAGCGGGCCCGCGAACCCGGCCGTGCGCAGCGCGCGGACCATCGCCGCGGTCACGTCGGCGTGCGCGTGGCTGTGCAAGGTCTGCAGCACCCGGTCCTGCTGCTGCCCGTATGCGGTTTCGGCGGCGATGTTGGCGATGCCCAGCGGGCTCCAGCGCAGCCGGTTGCGCTGCAGCCGCTCCTGCCCCAGCACCTCGCCGTGCGCGATCAGCGCGTCGGCCCACTGTTGCCGCGCACCCTCCGGCTGGTCCACGCGCGCGAACGCCAGCTGGAAACTTTCGCCCGGGTTCCAGGCCTGTGGCCCGCGCTGGCCGCTCTGGTAGCGCGCGAAGCGCGCCTCCCACGACTGCACCAGCCCGCGCACCTCGGCACGCTGGGCCGGCAGCGCCGCCTGCACGATGTCATCGCCCAGGGTCACGTCGATGTTGCCGCTGGCGACGAAGGCGCCGATACGGGCGCGGCGTGTATCGAGGTACTGGCGGAACGCGGTTTCATCGCCAAAGGTCTGGAAGCTGGACAGGTCCGACCGGTACAGCACCACCTGGCCCTCGGTGCCCTGCTCCACGCTGCGCAGTACCAGGTAGTTGGGCACCACGATCTTCACGTTGGGGCCGTCGGCGTAGGTCAGCTCCGCGCGCTCCACCGCGCCGGTGCCCTGCAGGAAGCCCAGCACGATGTCGGCGCCACGCCGGTGCGCGTTGCCGCTGCCCAGTACGCCCTGCGCCTTGGCCTTGAGCGCATCGATCACCAGCCGCGCCTGTACCGTCCGGCTCAGCGCCGGGCGCACCTGTTCCATGCGGGCGTTGATGGCCCCACGCAGAAGGCGCGCATCGGCACTGCCGACGAAGGCGGCAAGCTGTGCACGTTCGTCAGCGGTCACCCCGGTGCCTGCGCGAAGGAAGGCGTGCCTGTCCCCCACGTCGCGCGTCAGGCAGTACTGCAACAGGGGCAGGCGGTCGTCGACGGCGATGCCGGCCACCTGCGTGGTGGGCAGCTTTACTTCGATGTCCTGCCAGGGGCCGCGCCAACCGGTCTTCAGCAAGGCGGACGTCATCGCCGCCTCGGTGGCGGCGTCCACTTCGGCCAGCGCGGGGGCGAGCTCACGCACCACCTGCCATTGGCTCACCAGCAGTTCCTGTTCCGATGCGGGCAGCGCTGCCACCCATTGCCAGCCGGGCTGGCTGGCAATGACGTCGCGGGCGACCGCGACTGACCACAGGCGCATGGACTGCACCCGGTCGAGCAGGGCGGTGTCGGACTTCAGCACGTCCAGCAGCGTGCCTGGGTTGCCGTGCAGTTGTGCCCCGGCAGTGCCAACATGGGTCACCGGTGCAGCGGTGGCCTGCACTGCGGCGCGGCGCATGCGCGGGCCGCGCGACGTTGTGTCCAGTTCGCCCAACACCAGGTCCAGGCCGGTTCCCCAGTGTCCACTGGGCAGCTCCACCACATCCCCGGCCAGGCGTTCGGCCAGCTCGGCAGGCGTTGCCGGCGGCGTGCCAAGCCAGAAGTAGCGCTTGGCGACCATCAGCGCCGCGCCTGCGGCGCTCAGGGCTGCAACGGTTTTCACCGTGGCCTGGGCAAGCAGGGACTGCCGCAGATTGGGGAACAGGCGCGCGGTGGACGCCGTGTCTGCCGCCGACGCCACGGGCACCAGCGGCGTGGTCGAGGTGACCTCGTTGAGTGTTGAGGGTCCCATCAACGTCATTTCCACCGCAGGCATTGCCTCGGGCACGGCGTGGAAGCCGCCGCGCGCGGCCTGGCCGAGTGCAGCGACGCCGGCACCCAGCCAGGCGAGCCAACCACCCCGCTGGCGGCTGGCGGGTGAGGTGGTGGCATCTGTGGGCGCTTCAGCCGCTGCGGAAGGCGGCGCGGCGATGGCACCGCCTTCCGCGAGGGTGCACGGTGCACGCGCCAGTTCCACTTCATCCACGCTGGTATCCCACGTCGGTATCACGGCGCTGCCGCGATCCACCGCGTGCTGGTGCAGGATGCGCGCCTGCTTCTGTTCTTCGGTGAGCTTGACCTTCGGCGCCGCAAGGTCGGCACCGTGGGTCGCTTCCACGGGCTTGAACAACGCGCCACCCACACCATTGAGCACGGCGAGCTGCTGCCAGTGCTTCGGCAGATCGGCGATGAATGATCCGATGCCCTGCACCGCGCCCGAAGGCGTGGGCAGCTGTTGCCGCAGCTGCCACAGCAGCGCCGCCACCGCCAACGCCGACAACAGGTGGCCGCCGCCGAGGTTGGGGCGCAGCTGCGCATCGGCCTGCGTCACGCTCTCATGCAGGGCCCATAGACCGTTCCGGACCGACTCGGGCAGCGACTGCACCAGCGCGTCGAAGTCGGCGTGGGTCCGCAGCGTGGGCAGTGCCGCCGCCAACGAGGGCAGCACGGTTGCCACGCTGCTCCACGTGCCGGTGAACACGCTGCGCGCCAGCTGCCCTGCGCTGAGCGCACTGCCGGCCCAGCCGGGCAGTTCGGCCATGAGCGTGGTCCACGCGGCCCGGCTCAGCACGCTGTCCAGCGCATGGATGCCCAGGTTGCGCAGCACGGCCACGTCGTGTCCGCGCGCGGCCAGCGCCTGTTCCATGCACTGGATGATCGCCGCGCGCTCCTCCGGCGAGGCGGCCGACGCAAGGTACTTCTTCATCGTCCACGCCAGCGCCGTGCTTTCGGGTGCACCCGTGGCCAGGAGTGCGTCATGCACCGCCGCCTCATGTGGACTCAGCGCCATATCCAGGGCGCTGGTGGCCGGTACGCACGGCGACGCTGCGTTGCCGACGTGGCGGGGCGCGTGATGGCTGGCAGGGTCCTGCGCCGCGCTGCCGTTGGGCGGCACGCGATGGGGCGTGAGGTGCTGGAGGGTTGCAACGGGCGGCGGGAACGGGGGCATGGGGCGGTACTTCCGTGCGAAGCGGGGGCGGGCCGGCGCGGAAGGCGCGCGGCAGGTCGTTGCCGCAGGGACGAGCGGCGCGGGATGATCACGCGCCGTGGGGGAATACCGATTGCACGAATTTATCGTTTACCGCTGTTACGGTTGATACGCTCAATCAAGATTCAGACTAATTGCAGTTTTCGTCGCATTCGAACCGCTGCGCACAAAAAGAAAGCGCCCGAACCAGTCGGGCGCTTTCAGGGATGACACGCGATCAGGCTGTTGCCGTCAGCTGGACAGATGCTCGATCGCCGCCACGCTGCCCAGGCGGTCGCCCAGGCGCTTCAGCAGCGCCAGACGGTTGCCACGCAGCGCAGGATCTTCGGCGTTGACCATCACCGCGTCGAAGAACGCATCCACCTGCGGGCGCAGGCGGGCCAAGCGCGCCAGCACGCTGACGTAATCCTTCTGGTGCAGGCTGGCATTGCTGTCGTCAATCGCCGCTTCGACGGCTTCGGCCAGTTCGCTTTCCGCCGGTTCGGCCAGCAGCGCCGGATCGACCATGCCCGGAATCGCACCCTCGGCCTTGCGCAGGATGTTGCGGATGCGCTTGTTGGCTGCGGCCAGCGCTTCGGCTTCCGGCAGCGCGGCGAAGATGCCGATGGCATCGATGCGGCGGTCGAAGTCGTACAGCGAGGCCGGCTTCAGTTCAGCCACCGCATTGAAGTGCGTGGCCGGCACGCCCTTGTCGGCGTAGTAGCCGCGCAGGCGGTCGATGATGAAGTCGTACAGTTCCTGTGGCAGCGCGTCGGTCTTGCGCTCGGCACTGGGCTGGACGGACGCGGGCAGGCCGGCGAACGCCGTTTCCAGCAGCGCGCGCAGGTCCAGCTCGAAGCCCGATTCGATGATCGTGCGGGCCAGGCCCAGCGCATTGCGGCGCAGTGCGAACGGATCCTTGTTGCCGGTCGGCTTCAGGCCTGCGGCGAAACCACCGGCCAGCGTGTCGGCACGCTCGGCGATGGCCAGCACCTTGCCCAGGTCCGACAGCGCGATATCGTCGCCACCGAAGCGCGGCTGGTAGGCCTCGTCGATCGCCAGCGCCACCTCGGGCGATTCGCCACCGGTCACCGCGTAATGGCGGCCGGCGATGCCCTGCAGCTCCGGGAATTCATTGACCATGCGCGACTGCAGGTCGTTCTTGGCCAGCACGGCCGCGCGCTTGGCCAGCACCGGATCGGCGCCCACCTGCGGTGCGATCAGCCCGGCCAGCGCCACCACGCGCTGCACCTTGTCGGCCACCGAGCCCAGCTTGGCCTGGTAGGTGACGGTCTTCAGACCCTCGCCCATCGCTTCCAGGCCCTGCTTGAGGTCTTCATCGAAGAAGAACTTGGCGTCGGCGAAGCGCGGGCGGATCACCCGCTCGTAGCCCTTGGACACTTCGGCCACGTTCTTCGATTCGATGTTGGCGATGCCAATGAACTTCTCGGTCAGCTTGCCGCTGGTATCGAGCACCGGGAAGAACTTCTGGTTGATTTCCATCGTCTCGATCAGCGCTTCCTGCGGCACCGCCAGGAATTCGCGTTCGAAACTGCACAGCACCGGCGCCGGCCATTCGACCAGGTTGACCACCTGTTCCAGGTTGTCATCGGTGATGCGCGCCTGGCCACCGGCAGCGGCGGCTTCGGCGTTGACCGCGTCCACGATGCGGCTGCGGCGCGCATCGGCGTCCACCAGTACATACGCAGCCTGCAGCGAGCTCACGTAGTCGTCCGGCGAGGACAGCCACACGGTCTTGTCGTGCATGAAGCGATGGCCGCGGCTCATGCGGTCGGATTTCAGGCCCAGCACCTCGGCTTCGATCACGTCCTTGCCGTGCAGCAGCACCAGCCAATGCACCGGGCGGGCGAAGCCGTAGCTGTGGCTGCCCCAGCGCATCGGCTTGGGAATGGGCATGGCGGCAATCGCCTCGGCCAGGATCTCCGGCAGCAGCGCAGCGGTGCGAGCGCCCGGGGTGACCGAACGGTGCACGAAACGCTCGCCCTTGGCATCGCTGGTGCGCTCCAGCGCGGTCCAGTCGATCCCGGCCTTGGCCGCGAAACCCTGCAGCGCCTTGGTCGGCTGGCCGTCGGCGTCCAGCGCGATGTTCAGGTACGGGCCCAGCACTTCACCGCGCTGTTCCGGCTGCTCCACGGCCACGCCGGGCAGCAGCACCGCCAACCGGCGCGGGGTGGACAGCGGCTTGGCGTCGCCGCGTTCCACGGCCACGCCACGCTTGGTCAGGCCGTCCACCACGCCATCGAAGAACGCCTGGGCCAGGCCCGGCAGCGCCTTCACGGGCAGTTCTTCGGTACCCAGTTCAATCAGCAACGGCAGCATCGTGCTCATGCCTGCACCTCCTTGGCGGCCACCGCTTCGAGGCGCTTGGCTTCATACAGTTTCGCCACCGCCTGGGCCAGCGCGCGCACGCGCAGGATGTAGCGCTGGCGCTCGGTCACGCTGATCGCGCGGCGCGCATCCAGCAGGTTGAACGAATGGCTGGCCTTGCACACCTGCTCGTAGGCCGGCAGCGGCAGGCCCACTTCGACCAGCTTCTGGGCTTCCTTCTCGCACGCATCGAAACGGTGGAACAGTTCTTCCACGTCGGCGTATTCGAAGTTGTAGGTGCTCTGCTCCACTTCGTTCTGCAGGTACACATCGCCGTAGGTCACCGGCGTGCCGTCCGGCCCGTAGGTCCAGACCAGGTCATACACGTTGTCGCAGTTCTGCAGGTACATGCACAGGCGTTCAAGACCGTAGGTGATCTCGCCCAGCACCGGCTTGCACTCCAGGCCACCGGCCTGCTGGAAGTAGGTGAACTGGGTCACTTCCATGCCGTTGAGCCAGACTTCCCAGCCCAGGCCCCAGGCGCCCAGGGTGGGCGATTCCCAGTTGTCCTCGACAAAACGCAGGTCGTGCACCAGTGGGTCGATGCCCAGTGCCTTCAGCGAATCCAGGTACAGCTGCTGGATGTTGTCCGGGCTCGGCTTCATCGCCACCTGGTACTGGTAGTAGCGCTGCAGGCGGTTGGGGTTCTCGCCGTAGCGGCCGTCGGTGGGGCGGCGCGAAGGCTGCACGTACGCGGCATTCCAGCTTTCCGGGCCGATCGAGCGCAGGAAGGTCGCCGGGTGGAAGGTGCCGGCACCGACCTCCAGGTCCAGCGGCTGGATCAGCACGCAGCCCTGCTGCGCCCAATACTGGTTGAGGGTCTGGATCAGGCCCTGGAAAGTGATCGGAACGTTCTGGGTCGCGGACATGCGGCGGAGTCTTGCCTGCTCAGGGGGTGCGCTAGTATAGCGACGGACCGCCCGCCGGCATTCCAGGCAAGCTGCCATCACGCCGTGCAGGCCCCCGCTCCGAGGATTCTGGCGCCATGGAACACCGCTCACCGGCAACGCTCGCCCCCGTTCCTGCTCCGGGGCCCCTGCCGCCGGGCCGCCTGGATTTCGACCAGCTGGCGGCGGCCATGGTGGCCGACGGACTGGTCGCGGCCAGCGATGTCGAGCGCATCCGCTTTTCCGGCCAGGGCGCCCGCAACGCCAGTGAAGTGCACCCGCTGGTGCTGCTGGCCAACCTCAAGCTGGCGGCGGCCTCGGGCGGTGAGCTGGGCCTGGAACGGCTGACCGAATGGCTGGCCACCCGCACCGGCACCCGTTACCTGCGCATCGATCCGACCCGGGTGGATGTGGCGGCCGTGACCGCGCTGGTCTCGCATGCCTATGCCCGCCGCCACCGCTTCCTGCCGCTGGCGGTGGACAGCGAGCGGCTGCTGGTGGCCACCAGCGAGCCGTTGGCCCAGGAATGGCTGCTCGACCTGCAGCACCTGGCCCGGCGCCGGATCGAGCTGGCCATGGTCAACCCGCTGGACCTGCACCGCTACACGATGGAGTTCTACGGGGTGACCCGGTCGGTGCGCGGGGCGCGCGGCGACGTGCGCAGCGAAGCCAGCGGCATCCTGCCCAGCTTCGAACAGCTGGTGGAGCTGGGCCGCTCCGGCGACGTGAACGCCGATGACCAGCACGTGGTGCACATCGTGGACTGGCTGCTGCAGTACGCCTTCGAGCAGCGCGCCTCGGACATCCACCTGGAACCGCGGCGCGACATGGGGCGCATGCGTTTCCGCATCGACGGGGTGCTGCACAAGGTGTTCGAGGTGCCGCCACCGGTGATGACCGCGATGGTCAGCCGGATCAAGGTGCTGGGCCGCATGGACCTGGCCGAGCGCCGGCGGCCGCAGGATGGCCGCATCAAGACCCGCTCGCCGGGTGGGCGCGAGGTGGAAATGCGCCTGTCGACCATGCCCACCGCCTTCGGCGAGAAGTGCGTGATGCGCATCTTCGACCCGGATGCGGCGTTCAAGAGCATCGACCAGCTCGGTTTCAGCCCGCAGGAAGCGGCCGGCTGGACGGCGCTGGTGGAGCGCCCGCACGGCATCGTGCTGGTCACCGGCCCGACCGGTTCGGGCAAGACCACCACCCTGTATTCCACGCTGAAGCGGCTGGCCACGCCGGACGTGAACGTCTGCACGGTGGAAGACCCGATCGAGATGATCGCGCCGGAGTTCAACCAGATGCAGGTGCAGACCAACATCGACCTGGACTTCGCCGCCGGCGTCCGCACCCTGCTGCGGCAGGACCCGGACATCATCATGATCGGCGAAATCCGCGACCTGGAAACGGCGCAGATGGCCGTGCAGGCCTCGCTGACCGGGCACCTGGTGCTGTCCACGCTGCACACCAACGACGCGCCCTCGGCGATCACCCGCCTGCTCGACCTGGGCGTGCCGCATTACCTGCTGGCCAGCACCATCAACGGGGTCCTGGCCCAGCGCCTGGTCCGCACGCTGTGCCCGCACTGCAAGGTGCCCAAGCCGCTCAGCGCGGCCCAATGGGCGGTGCTGGCTGATGCCGATGAGGCATTACCAGAGTCGCCCACGCCATATGCGCCGGCCGGTTGCCTGGACTGCCGGCGCACCGGCTACATGGGCCGGGTAGGCCTGTATGAGTTGCTGCCATTGAGTTCGCGGCTGCGCGGGCTGATCCGGGCGGACATGGACCTGGCCGGTTTCAACCGGGCCGCGCGTGCTGAAGGAGTACGAACCCTGCGCCGCGCGGGGCTTGAAAAGGTGGCGGCAGGGCTGACTACAATCGAGGAAGTCCTCAGCGTGCTGCCTCCCCCCGATGAACCGCTCGCCTTTCCTGATTCTTGAAACCGGCCAACCGGTCGCCTCGCTGCGCCGGTACGGCCGTTTTCCGCACTGGATCCGGGTCGCGGCGGGGCTGGATGCGGACGAGACGGTGGTGGTGGACGTGGAGCACGGCGGCGAGCTGCCCGACCACCGCGATTTCGCCGGGGTGATCATCAGCGGCTCGGCCGCCTACGTGACCGACCGCGCCGACTGGAGCGAGCGCAGCGCGCAGTGGCTGCGCACGGCCGCGCATGAAAACCGCCCGGTGTTCGGCATCTGCTACGGCCACCAGTTGCTGGCGCACGCGCTGGGCGGCGAGGTGGCCTACAACCCGGCCGGGCGCGAGTCGGGCACGATCGAGCTGGCGCTGGAGCCCTCGGCGGTGGACGACCCGCTGTTCGCGGGCCTGCCGGCGCGCTTCCCGGCCCACGCCACCCACCTGCAGACGGTGCTGCGCGCACCGGAGGGCGCGGCCATCCTGGCCCGCTCGGCGCAGGACAACTGCCACGCCTTCCGCTGGGGCCAGCAGGCCTGGGGCGTGCAGTTCCACCCGGAGTTCGCCACCCACCACATGCGCGGCTACGTGCGGGCGCGTGCCGAGTGCATCGGCCGCCACGGCGGCTGCGCGCGCAGCGTGGCGCGCGGTGTCAGTGCGGCCCCGCTGGCCCGCCAGCTGCTGCGCCGGTTCGTGCGCCAGGCACGCAACAACTGAAAGACCGCCGGAAGCGTCCTTTCCTTCAGGTGATGGGCACGGAAAACAGGGATAATCGTTGGGATTCGGGGCGCTCGCGCCCTTCCCCCTGTTCCGGAATGGTATGAGCGAAATTCGCAAGCTGCCCGCCTCGGCGGGCGCCCAATGGCTGCTGGACGCGTTCACCCTGTACCGCCGCGCGCCGCTGCAACTGGCGGTCCTTGGCGTGATCGGCATGCTGGTCAGTTCCCTGATCCTGGTGCTGGCGCAGGCGTTGCCGAGCTGGCTGGGCATCCTGGTCCAGCTGGTCTCCGTGGCGGTGGGTCCGCTGGTGTTCGGCGGCATGCTGGTGGCGGTGAGCGAAGTGGCCCAGGGCCATCGCGCGTCGCCGGTGCACCTGCTGCAGCCGATCCGCGACCGCCGGGTGAGCCACCTGCTGGTGCCGCTGGCGATCCAGCTGATCGCGGTGATCGCGCTGGGTACGCTGCTGTACGTGATGATGGGCCCCGACGGTCTGACTGCCACGGCCGAGATGTTCCGCAAAATGCAGGAGCTGCAGCAGTCCGGCGCCACGCCGAGCAATGAGCAGACCATGGCGCTGATGACCGGCGTGCCGGTGATGCGGATCCTGCTGTGGCTGTTGATCGCCTTCGGCACGTTCGTGGCGCTGAGCATGGCGATGTTCACCCAGCCGGCGCTGGTGGTGTTCGACCACCAGAGCGGCATGCACGCGCTGCGCATGAGCCTGCAGGGCTGCATCCGCAATTTCGGCGCGATGGCGGTGTTCATGCTGCTGGGCCTGATCGCGGCGATGTGCATCTACTTCGTGATGATCATCGTGATGCAGCTGGCGCTGATGGCCGGCGGCGCCGGTGCGGCCGCGTTCGTGATGCAGCTGACCAACACCGCGGTGATCATGCCGCTGTACGTCGGCGCGGTGTACGCCGCCTGGAACCAGATGTTCGCCCACCGCGGCCGCGCCGCCCCGCCGCCGGTTCCGCCGTCGAACGGGCCGGGGAATATTTTCGCGGCTTGATTGACGGCAACTGCAGCGTTTCAGTTGATACGGGTTGGGGCCGGGCGTCGGGCAGCCCCCTCCGGGACACGCCGTGAATCCATCCATGGAGGCTTGTCAAAAACATCCATGTTTTTGACAGTCCCTACGGGGGCTACCCGCCGCCCGACCCCGTCATGCATCGCGCTGTGCGGATGAAAGAGCAACGACGCATGGCGTCGCTCTACGATGCGCGCGCGATGTATCGGTAATGCATTGAGAGAATCAACGACGTAGAGCGACGCCCTGCGTCGCTGCTTTGCTTTGCTTTTCTTTCGTATCCGCGCTCGCGATGCACGAGAGGGGAGGCCGGCGGGCAGCCCCTGGAGGGACTGTCAAAAACATGGGTCCGGCGCATGCGCCGGACGGGTTGGGCAGGACGCCCAACCCCGGCCTTGCCGTGTACGCAGGATTGCGTACACGCGCAAGTTTTTGCCAAGCCTACATGGATGTATTTACGGCGTGTCCCGTAGGGGGCTGCCCGTCGGCCTCCCCAGCACGGATCAACTGAGACGCTGCTTTCAAGCCGCGCCGCCGAATCAAACCTCGTCGTCAGTCGGCAACGCAGTAGGCGGCGCACCCGGGGTGAACACACCCGGCATCACGAACGCACCGAAGATCGCGTCCAGCGTCTGCTGGCCATCGCGCTGGAGCTCGAACAATTCCGGTTCCAGCATCGCGCTGTACAGCACGCCGGTCAGACTGGTGCTGACGATGCGTGCCACCGTGTCCACGTCCACCCCCGGGCGCAGCTGGCCCAGCGAGGCCGCACGCTGGAAAGCCGCTGCGAAAACGCCCAGCTCCTCACGCGACGCCTCCAGCTGCAGCTGCTGCATGGCCTGGCTCTCCACCGAAAGATCGTTGCGCAGCATGATCTCCATCATGTTGCGCAGCCGCTCGTCCGTGGCCAGTTCCTGGAACGAGACCAGCAACGCCGAGCGCAGGTCCAGCACCGGCGTGTTGCGCCGTGACGAAGTCGTCCGCCGCAACCGCTCGATGAACGGTACCCGCTCGCGATCGATCATCGCCGTCAGCACTTCGGTCTTGTTCTTGAAATGCCAATACACCGCGCCGCGGGTATAGCCCGCGCGCTCGCCGATCATCGCCAGGCTGGTGTTGGCGACCCCGAATTCGTGGAAACAGCTCTGGGCCGCATCCAGGATGCCTTCCCGGGTGGCCTGCGCCGCTTCTTTGGTTTTTCTGGCCATGGCGCTGTGTGCACGTGCTGGATGAAACCGGCCTGAATTGTACCCGTTTACAAACAAACATGCATGTATGTATATTTACGCCCCACTGCTATCCGGTGAGGCGTGCGCGTACCCGCGCGGGCCCGGCCGCCCCTTTCCCGTTCTTGCTGCGAGCCTCCCCATGTCCCGTACCCCGTACCGTCTTCTCGCGCTGTCCCTCGCGATCGCCCTGACCGTGTCCGCATGTGGCGGGGGAGGTGAGGAGGGTCCGCAGGGCGGGCCGGGGCAGGTCACCGTGGCCACCCTGAAGGCCGAACAGGTCGGCCTCACCCGCGAGCTGCCCGGCCGTACCAATGCTTTCCTGGTCGCCGAAGTGCGCCCGCAGGTGAGTGGCATCGTCGCCAAGCGGCTGTTCACCGAAGGCGGCCTGGTCAACGCCGGCCAGCCGCTGTACCAGGTGGATGACGCCAGCTACCGCGCCGAGGCCAACAGCGCCCGCGCCCAGCTGGCCCGCGCCGAAGCCACCGCCAACGCCGCCCGCCTCAGCGCCAAGCGCATCACCGAGCTGGCCAAGGTCGATGCGGTCAGCCAGCAGGACCTGGAAAACGCCGTCGCCGCGCAGAAGCAGGCCGAAGCCGATGTCGGCGCCGCCAAGGCCGCCTTGGACGCCGCCAACGTCACCTTGGGCTTTGCCCGCATCACCGCACCGATCAGCGGCCGCATCGGCAAGTCCAGCGTCACCCAGGGCGCGCTGGTCAGCGCCGGCCAGGCCGACGCACTGGCCACCGTGCAGCAGCTCGACCCGATCTACGTCGACCTGACCCAGTCGGCCAGCGAACTGCTGCAGCTGCGCCGCGAACTGGCCAGCGGCCGCCTGCAGGACAACCAGAGCCTGCCGGTGACCGTGCTGCTCGACGACGGTACCGAGTTCGACCACAAGGGCACCCTGGAATTCTCCGAAGTCAGCGTCGACCCCACCACCGGCAGCTACGCGCTGCGGGTCAAGGTCGCCAACCCCGACCTGGTCCTGATGCCCGGCATGTACGTGCGTGCGGTCGTGGGCAGTGGCGTGCGTGACAACGCGCTGCTGGTGCCCATGCAGGGCATCGCCCGCGACGCCAAGGGCGACACCAGCGCCATGGTGGTCGGCAAGGACAACAAGGTCGAAGTGCGTCCGGTCAAGGTCAGCCGCGCCCTCGGCAGCAAGTGGCTGGTCGAAGACGGCCTGAAGCCCGGCGACAAGGTCATCGTTGAAGGCCTGCAGAAGATCCAGCCGGGCATGCCCGTGCAGGCCACCGAGATGGGCGCCGCGCCGGCCAAGCCGGCAGCGCCGGCGGCCGCGGCCGCCAAGCAGTAAGCGGAGAATTCCATGGCTCGTTATTTCATTGATCGCCCCATCTTCGCGTGGGTGATTGCGATCATCATCATGCTCGCCGGTGCGCTGGCGGTGCTCAAGCTGCCGGTGTCGATGTACCCGGAAGTGGCACCGCCCGCCGTCGAGATCAGCGCCACCTACCCGGGTGCATCGGCCAAGGTGGTCGAGGACTCGGTGACCCAGATCATCGAGCAGAACATGAAGGGCATCGATGGCCTGATCTACTTCTCCTCCAACAGCTCGGCCAACGGCCAGGCCACCATCACCCTGACCTTCGAGAGCGGCACCGACCCGGACATCGCCCAGGTCCAGGTGCAGAACAAGCTGCAGCTGGCCATGCCGCTGCTGCCGCAGGAAGTGCAGCGCCAGGGCATCAACGTCGCCAAGTCCAGCAGCGGCTTCCTGCAGGTGATCGGCTTCGTCTCGAATGATTCGAGCATGGATGCCAACGACATTTCCGACTACGTCGGCTCCAATGTCGTCGACCCGCTCAGCCGCGTGCCGGGCGTGGGCAACATCCAGGTGTTCGGCGGCAAGTACGCCATGCGTATCTGGCTGGACCCCAACAAGCTGCACACCTACAAGCTGTCGGTGGAGGAAGTGACCGCGGCGATCACCGCACAGAACGCCCAGGTGGCCATCGGCCAGCTCGGCGGCGCGCCGTCGGTGAAGGGCCAGCAGCTCAACGCCACCATCAACGCCCAGGACCGCCTGCAGACCCCGGAACAGTTCCGCAACATCCTGGTCCGCGGCGGTACCGATGGCAGCGAGCTGCGCCTGGGCGATGTCGCCCGGGTCGAACTCGGCGCGGAAACCTACGACTTCGTGACCCGCTACAACGGCAAGCCCTCCACCGGTATCGCCATCACCCTGGCCACCGGCGCCAACGCGCTGGATACCGCCAACGGCGTGCGTGCCGCGCTGGACGACCTGAAGGAAAACTTCCCGGCCGGGCTGGAATCGGTGGTGCCGTATGACACCACCCCGTTCGTGCAGGTCTCGATCAAGGGCGTCATCAAGACCCTGATCGAAGCCATCGTGCTGGTGTTCGTGGTGATGTACCTGTTCCTGCAGAACTTCCGCGCCACCCTGATCCCCACCATCGCCGTACCGGTGGTGCTGCTGGGCACGTTCGGCATCCTGGCCGCGCTGGGCTTCTCGATCAACATGCTCACCATGTTCGCCATGGTGCTGGCGATCGGCCTGCTGGTGGACGATGCCATCGTGGTGGTGGAGAACGTCGAACGCATCATGTCCGAAGAAGGGTTGTCGCCGCTGGAGGCTACCCGCAAGTCGATGAGCCAGATCACCGGCGCGCTGGTCGGCATCGGCCTGGTGCTGTCGGCGGTGTTCGTGCCGATGGCCTTCATGAGCGGCTCCACCGGCGTCATCTACCGGCAGTTCTCGGCCACGATCGTGTCCGCGATGGCGTTGTCGGTACTGGTCGCCATCGTGCTCACCCCGGCGCTGTGCGCCACCATGCTCAAGCCGCTGAAGAAGGGCGAGCACCACGTGGCGCACAAGGGCCTGGCCGGCCGCTTCTTCGGCGGCTTCAACCGCGGCTTCGACCGTTCCAGCGAAACCTACCAGCGCGGGGTCAAGGGCATCCTGGCCCGCCCGTGGCGCTTCATGGCCATCTTCGTGGCGCTGGCCGTGGCCATGGGCGTGCTGTTCGCGCGCCTGCCCAGCTCGTTCCTGCCCAATGAAGACCAGGGCATCCTGATGGCGCTGGTGCAGACCCCGGTCGGCGCCACCCAGGAACGCACGTTGGAGGCGATGTACAAGCTGGAAGACCACTTCCTGAAGAACGAAACCGAAGCGGTCGAATCGGTGTTCTCGGTGCAGGGCTTCAGCTTCGCCGGCATGGGCCAGAACGCGGGCATGTCCTTCATCAAGCTCAAGGACTGGAAGGAGCGCGATGCCGACCAGGGCGTGGGCCCGATCACCGGGCGCGCGATGGCCGCACTGGGCCAGATCAAGGATGCCTTCATCTTCGCCTTCCCGCCGCCGGCCATGCCGGAGCTGGGCATCGGCTCGGGCTACACCTTCTTCCTGAAGGACAACAGCGGCCAGGGCCACGAGGCCCTGCTCAACGCGCGCAACCAGCTGCTCGGCGGCGCCGGGCAGAGCAAGCTGCTGGCCAACGTGCGCCCGAACGGCCAGGAAGACACCCCGCAGCTGCGCATCGACGTCGACGTGGAAAAGGCCAATGCGCTGGGCCTGTCGACCAGCTCGATCAACAGCACCCTGGCGGCCGCGTGGGGCAGCAGCTACATCGATGACTTCATCGACCGGGGCCGGGTCAAGCGCGTCTACGTGCAGTCCGATGCGCAGTTCCGCATGAACCCGGACGACTTCAACCTGTGGTCGGTGAAGAACAACGCCGGTGAGATGGTGCCGTTCAGTGCCTTCGCCTCCAAGCGCTGGGACTACGGTTCGCCGCGCCTGGAGCGCTACAACGGCGTGTCGGCGATGGAGATCCAGGGCGAGCCCGCACCGGGCGTGGCCTCGGGTGACGCCATGGCCGAGATCGAACGCATCGCCAAGGACCTGCCGCCGGGCTTCGAGATCGAATGGACCGCGCTGTCCTACCAGGAACGCCAGGCCGGTTCGCAGACCCCGCTGCTGTACACGCTGTCGCTGCTGATCGTGTTCCTGTGCCTGGCCGCGCTGTATGAGAGCTGGAGCGTGCCGACCTCGGTGCTGCTGGTGGCGCCGCTGGGCATCCTGGGTGCGGTGCTGGCCAACACCATGCGCGGCATGGAACGCGACATCTACTTCCAGGTGGCGATGCTGACCACGGTGGGCCTGACCAGCAAGAACGCCATCCTGATCGTGGAGTTCGCCAAGGAAAACATGGAGAAGGGCGTGGGCGTGCTGGAAGCCACCCTGCACGCGGTACGCGACCGCCTGCGGCCGATCATCATGACCTCGCTGGCATTCGGCCTGGGCGTGCTGCCGCTGGCCATCGCCTCGGGCGCCGGTTCGGGTGCGCAGCGCGCGATCGGGACCGGCGTGCTGGGCGGCATGATCGTCGGCACCGTGCTGGGCCTGTTCTTCATCCCGCTGTTCTTCGTCGTTGTGCAGAAGCTGTTCAACCGCGGCGCCAAAAACGGTGGGTCCCGACCGTTGGCCGGGACGAACTCCAATGAAGGTGATACCCATGAATAAGGCTCTGCTTGCCCTGGCCATGGCCGCCGCCCTCTCCGGCTGCGCCATGCTCGAGCCGCGCAGCACCGAGGTCGCCCCGGCGATCCCGGCGCAGTGGCCGGCCACCACCTCCACCGCTGCGGCGGTGGAGGTGGCCGACATCGGCTGGCGCGACTACTTCGTCGACGAGCGCCTGCAGTCGCTCATCGCCCAGTCGCTGGACAACAACCGCGACCTGCGCGTGGCCATCCTCAACGTGGACAAGGCGCGTGCGCAGTACCGCATCCAGCGCGCCGACCGGGTTCCCGCCGTCGGCGTGCAGGGGCAGATGACCCGCAGCGGCGGCGATGTGCCGGTCACCGAGCAGCTCAGTGCCAACCTCGGCGTGGTCGAGTTCGAGCTGGACCTGTTCGGCCGCGTGCGCAACCTCAGCCAGGCGGCGCTGCAGCAGTACTTCGCCGAGGCGGCCAACCGCCGCAACGCGCAGCTGTCGCTGGTGGCCGAAGTGGCCAATGCGTGGTTGACCCTGGGTGCCGACAGCGAGCAGCTGAAGATCGCCGAGGCCACCCTGGCCACCTACGAGGATTCGCTGCGCCTGAGCGAGTCGCGGCACCAGCTTGGTGGCGCCTCGGCGCTGGAGCTGAGCCAGACCCGTACGCTGGTGGAAACCGCGCGCACCGACGTGGCCCGCTACCAGGGCCAGGTCGCACAGGACCGCAACGCGCTGGCGCTGCTGGCCGGTGGCCCGATCGACGAGGCCTTGCTGCCCGACAGCGAAGCCACCGACGTGGCCGCCGTGCGTGCGGTGCCGGCGGGTGTGCCGGGTGAGGTGTTGCTGCGCCGCCCGGACGTGATGGCGGCCGAGCACACGCTGCTGGCGGCCAACGCCAACATCGGTGCGGCGCGCGCGGCGTTCTTCCCGTCGATCAGCCTCACCGGCAGCGTCGGGTCCACCTCGTCGGAACTGTCGGGGTTGTTCGACTCGGGCACCCGCGCGTGGAGCTTCATGCCCACGCTGAACCTGCCGATCTTCCAGGGAGGCAAGCTGCGCGCCGGGCTGGGCGTGGCCAATGCCAACCGCGATATCGCGCTGGCGCAGTACGAGAAGGCAATCCAGTCCGGCTTCCGCGAGGCCGCCGATGCACTGGCGCTCAACGACAGCCTGGATGCGCAGCTGTCTTCGCAGCAGGCGCTGGTGGCCGCGGCCGAGCAGGCACGCACTCTGTCGCAGGCGCGTTATGACGCGGGGCTGGACAGCTTCCTGACCCTGCTGGACGCGCGGCGCACGGCGTACACCGCACGGCAGTCGCTGGTGACCACGCAGTTGAACCGGTTGTCCAACCAGGTGGCCCTGTACAAGGTGCTGGGTGGTGGGTGGTATGAACGCGGGGACGTTGCCGCGCGGTAAGGGATTCCGAGGCAGCCACGCAGGGCGTGGCTCTACGCGGATGATGCATCGTAGAGCCACGCCCTGCGTGGCTTCGCGGTGCTTACCCGTTCGGCTTTTCCGACCGTACTTTGTCCAAGGCTTTTGTCGCATCGCGCGCCATCTGCTCGTAGGTGCGGCGGATCTCCTCCAGCCGCTCCTCGTCCAGCTCTTCCAGGTCCAGCAGCTCGTTGTTGGCCTCCGCCGTCACCCGGATCAGCTCGTCGAGCTTGATCTGGATGGCGGCGGTGTCGGCGTTCTGGCTGTGCTGGATCAGGAACACCATCAGGAAGGTGATGATGGTGGTGCCGGTGTTGATCACCAGCTGCCAGGTATCGTTGAACTTGAATACGGGCCCGCTCAGGGCCCAGATCAGCACGATGCTGACCGCACCGAGGAAGGTCCACGGCGTACCCGCCGCATAGGACGCCTTCTTGGCGACGAGGTTGAACACGCTGCGAAGTTTCATGGGAAGCGGAACACGGGAACGGGACCCATCAATGGCAGGCGCCCCGTGTAGGCGCCGTGCAGCCGTCGCTCAGGCGCGGGCGCTCAGGCGGGGACGTGCATTCTCGTCATGCTGGCTCATCAGGTAGACGTGTTCCCACACCTGTTCGACGAACGTCCGTGCTTCGTCCGGACTCAGCTTCGCCATGATCTGGCCCGCATAGTGGGTCTGGAAGGCCTGCTCGCGCTCTTCGTCGGTTGCCTTGGGGTGGGTGATCAGCGAATCGCAGGCGAACTTGATCCAAGGGATGTAGTGCCCGAACGACGCTGATGGCAGATCGCCGTCCTGATGCTTCTGGCGCCAGTGGTTAACCTCGGCCTCGACATTGATCACGGCCGGGATGGAAAGCGGGACGGAAGACATGGTTGCTTCGATTCGAAAGGAAGGAATGGAAAGGCAACCTGATAGTGCGTAAAACCCGGTGCATGCCGCGTCACGGCGATGTGCAGTGGGCGTGCGCGCGGCCCGACTGAACTGAAGCATTCATGACCGCGCTGCGCCGCCCGCGGACGGTGCGGCGCATTTAGCCTGTTCTGCTGCGTGGCTGCGCCGGAACCGGCGCTTACTCGCCGATGTCTTCGTTCCAGACCTCGGGATGGGCCGAGATGAATCCGCCCAGCAGGTCGATGCATTCCTGGCTCTGCATGTCGATCACCTGCACGCCGTTTTCGCGCAGCCAGTCGATGCCGCCCTGGAAGGTGACCGATTCACCCACCACCACCGTGCCGATGTTGAACTGGCGCACCAGCCCGCTGCAGTACCAGCAGGGGGCCAGGGTGGTGACCATGATGGTGTCCTGGTAGCGGCGCTGGCGGCCGGCCTTGCGGAACGCATCGGTCTCACCGTGCACGGACGGGTCGCCTTCCTGGACCCGGCGGTTGTGGCCGCAGCCGAGCAGGCGGCCGTCGTTGTGGTACAGCGCCGCGCCAATGGGGATGCCGCCCTCGGCCAGGCCCTGGCGGGCTTCGGCGATGGCGGTTTCAAGCAGGGCGGCGTAGTCGGGGGTGGTGATCATGGGCGGTCCGTTCAACTGAAGGGGCCATCATAAGGTGCCGCCGGCCGGCCAGCGGTGCGATAATCGGGGCCATGAGCGAATCCCCCTACAAGACTGGCACCACCCATTTCGGCTTCCGCGATGTCGCCGCCAAGGACAAGCAGAAGCTGGTGGGCGAAGTGTTCACCTCGGTCGCGCGCAACTACGACCTGATGAACGACCTGATGAGCCTGGGCATCCACCGGGCGTGGAAGCGCTACTACGTAGCCACCGCGCAGGTGAAGCCGGGTGACAGCGTGCTCGACCTGGCCGGCGGCACCGGCGACATCGCCGCGCTGCTCAAGGAGCGCGTGGGCGACGACGGCCAGGTGGTGGTCGGCGACATCAATGCCGGCATGCTCACCGTGGGCCGCGACCGCCTGACCAACCGCGGCCTGGTGGCCGGCCTGGATTTCGTCCAGTGCAACGCCGAGGCGCTGCCGTTCCCGGATGCCAGCTTCGACCTGGTGACCATCGCCTTCGGCCTGCGCAACGTGACCGACAAGGACGCCGCCCTGCGCGAGATGTACCGCGTGCTCAAGGTGGGCGGCCAGGCACGGGTGCTGGAGTTCTCTGAAGTCACCGCCGACTGGTTCAAGCCGATCTACGATTTCCACTCGTTCAAGATCCTGCCCAAGCTGGGCCAGCTGTTCGCCCGTGACGGCGACAGCTACCAGTACCTGGCCGAGAGCATCCGCAAGCACCCGCCGCAGGAGCAGCTCAAGACCATGATGGGCGAGGCCGGTTTCGCGCGCTGCCATTACAAGAACCTGACCGGCGGCATCGTCTCGATCCACTCCGGCTACAAGGTTTGAGACACCGGTCCGGTTCCCGCTGAGGGAGCTCGGCCACACTGCAGGCAGGCTGTCAGAGAGGGCCTGCCATGCGTCTCTACCGCGGCCTGGCCCGCGTGTTTCCCCGTTCGTTCAGCGCCAAGCTGGTGACGGTCGTGTTCATCGGCGTGCATGTGCCGCTGCTGGTGCTGCTGCTGTGGATGGCCTTCAGTGGCCGCTACCAGCAGGAGACCATGTGGGCCGTGGTGGGCGTGGTATTGGGCGCCACCCTGGTCGGCACCGGCATGGCGATGATGGCGCTGTACCGGCTGATGGCGCCGCTGCGCCAGGCCGCCGAGGCGCTGGAGGCGTATTACGACGAACAGCGCCTGCCGCACCTGCCGGATCTGGGCCACGATGAAATCGGGCGCCTGCTGCGCGGGATCAACCGCAGCCTGCACGGGGTGGATGCCGGCCTGCGCGACCTGCGCCGCAGCGTGTTGATGGACCCGCTCACCCAGGCCTGAACCGGCGGGGCTGCGAACAGGCACTGGCCGATTCGGCCCGCCAGGCGCAGGCGCGGCGGCAGCCGCTGACCCTGTTCGTGGTCGACCTGGACAACCTCAAGCCCATCAACGACGCGCACGGCCACCTGGCCGGCGACCAGGTGCTGGTGCGGCTGGTGCTGTCGGCGCGGAAGTGGCTGCAGCCCGGCGACTGGATCGGGCGCTGGGGCGGGGATGAATTCCTGCTGGCGGTGCACGACAGCCACGAGGTCGCCTGCCGGCGGCTGCGCGAGTGGCTGGAGCGGCTGGCCGTGCCGGGCGACACGGCCGACCCGCCGCTGAGCGCCAGCAGATCGGAAGAGC
>DGIP01000233.1 GCA_002386405.1 Stenotrophomonas maltophilia | reverse complement strand
CCTTCGCCAGCGGTGAGCAGGCACTACCCGCCAGCACGGAGGCCGGCGGCCAACGCCTCGATGCGGTGTTCGCCGCGCTGGCCGATGCCCGCCGCCGCCACGGCGCCGATGCCCTGGGCAGCTACATCATTTCCATGGCCCACGACCGCAGCGATGTACTCGCGGTGCTGGCGCTGGCACGGCGTGGCGGACTGGTGGACGAGGCCGGCGCGGTGCCGCTGGATATCGCCCCGCTGTTTGAAACCGTGGACGACCTGCAGCGCGGCACCGATACGTTGCGCGACCTGCTGGCCGACCCCGTGTACCGCGCGCACCTGGCCGCGCGCGATGACGTGCAGATGGTGATGCTGGGCTATTCGGACAGCGGCAAGGATGGTGGCATCGCCGCATCACGCTGGGGCCTGCAGCGCGCCCAGGTGGAGCTGCTGGAAGTGGCCGCCGAAAGCGGCATCCGATTGACCTTCTTCCACGGCCGCGGCGGCTCGATCAGCCGCGGTGGCGGCAAGACCACTGATGCGGTGGACGCCTCGCCACGCGGCAGCATCGATGGCCGCCTGCGCGTGACCGAGCAGGGCGAGGTGATCCACCGCAAGTACGGCATCCGCGCGCTGGCGCTGCGCTCGCTGGAGCAGTCCACCGGCGCGGTGCTGCGCTCGAGCCTGCGCCCGCGTGCGCCCGAGCCGCGCGAGGCACAGTGGCGCCCGGTGATGGACCTCGTGGCCGGGAAGAGCGCGGAGGCCTATCGGGCGTTCGTCGGCCAGCGCGATTTCATGCAGTACTTCCGCCAGGCCACGCCGATCGATGTGATCGAACGGATGACGCTGGGCTCGCGGCCGTCACGGCGGCTCGGACAGGACGCGGCGCTGACCAACCTGCGCGCGATTCCGTGGGTGTTCGCCTGGAGCCAGGCGCGCGCGGTGATTCCCGGCTGGTATGGGGTGGGCAGCGGCCTGCAGGCGGCGATCGATGCCGGGCACCAGGCCACGCTGCAGGAGATGGCGCGCGACTGGCCGTTCTTCAGCACGTTCCTGGACGACATCGCGATGGTGCTGTCCAAGGGCGACATCACCATCGCCGAGCAGTTCTCGCAGCTGGCCGGCCCGCTGCACGCCACGTTCTTCCCGCAGATCCAGCGCGAGCTGGCGCTGACCGGCAAACTGATCCTGGACATCACCGGGCAGGACGAGCTGTTGCAGCACGACCAGCGGCTGGCGCTGTCGATCCGCCTGCGCAATCCCTACATCGACCCGATCAGCGTGCTGCAGGTGGACCTGCTGCGCCGCTGGCGCGAAAGCGGCGGCGAGGATGACGAGGTGCTGCGCGCCCTGGTGGCATGCGTGAACGGCGTATCCCAGGGCGTACAGAACACCGGGTGACGCTTATTCCGGTGAAGGCGGATTCGACGCCAGCAGCTCGCGCTGGCGCTGTTCCATCTCCGCCCGCAGCTGCCGGCGCAGCAGCGCGGCGGCCTGGCGGCGGCGCTGGTCGCTGGATTCCAGCTGCAACGGTGGTACCGGGGTCGGCTTGCCGTCGTCATCGACGGCCACCATGGTGAAGAAGCAGCTGTTGGCGTGGCGCACGCTGCGCTTGAGGATGTCCTCGGCCACCACTTTCACCCCGACTTCCATCGACGAGGTACCGGTGTAGTTCACCGAGGCCAGGAAAGTGACCAGCTCACCGACCGCGATCGGTTCGCGGAAGGTCACCTGGTCCACCGACAGGGTCACCACGTAACGGCCGGCATAGCGGCTGGCGCAGGCGTAGGCGACCTGGTCGAGCAGCCGCAGGATCGCCCCGCCATGGACCTTGCCGGAAAAATTGGCCATCTCCGGCGACATCAGCACGGTCATGGTCAGCTGGTGGGATTTGATTTCGGTAGGCATCGGCTGAGTTTACCGCTCAGCGCTCCTCCAGACGCGCCAGCAGCGTGGCGGTGGGGAAGCCACGGGTCAGGAAGCGCGGCGGGTACAGATGGCGCGGGTCGGCTTCCAGCAGGTGACCGATGATCGGCATCGCCGTGTTCCAGGGCGCGCGGATCACGCGGGAGTCGTCGTCAGGCACCACGAAGGCCAGGTAGTCGGTGAGGGGCAGGGATGTGTCCACGCCCTGGGCCCAGCTGGCGATCGAGAAGGTGTCGGTGTCATTGCGGTACACCATGAACGTGGCCACAAACACATCGACGCCGTGGGCTTCGTGAATGCGCTGCAGAAGCGCCTTCTGCTCCTGATAGGCATCCTGGCGAAGCGACAGGCGCAGCTGGTGCTGCTTCTGGCGCAATTCGGCCGTCGCCGGCTCACGGATCGTGATCTGTCCGTCGTCGTCATGGCAGAACAGTTCCGAGGAGATGGCCCGTCCTGCCTTGATCTCTTCCAGCGCGATGTCGAACATCTGGCCTTGTGCCGCCTCGTCGGTCTCCCCGGCCACCATCATCAGGTCGCGTGTGGCCAGCAGGAACACGGGACGCCCGGCCACCGGTACCCGGTTCACCAGCTCGGGCAGCAGGGCGCGGCTGCTGTCGTAGCAGTCTGCCCACGCGGCGCGGAACAGGCCGGGCGCGATGGGCTCGAAGTCGACCGGCGCGATGTCGCGCAGGTTGCTGCGCGCGATGCGGAGCGCCTCGTGCAGGGAAACGCCCCATTCCGGCGCCGGTCCCTCCTGATGGGTGACCATGTGTTCGGCATGATCGACGGCGATCAGCTCCACGCACTCCTCGCTGAGCTGGCGATACTGCAGGGTGTTGGGGGTGTCCCATCCCGTGTCCGCAATGCCCTGCAGCCGGACATGCTCCAGCTGACCGCGGCTGCGGATGACCGGGCGCAGCAGGGGCCGCAGTTCGTCCCATCCGGGCTGGCGGTCAAGGCTGGCGCGCAGGGTGCGCACGAACGGGTCCAGCGCCAGCAGCTGCTTGCCACGCGGCGCATCCACGTACGCCCGGTGCGCATTGTGCAGATTGAAGTAGTCGCTGCTCTGGCCGACCTGCACGCGGAACAGCGCGGCGTCGTAGGTCATCGGCTGGGTGACGCCGCTGCGGCGGGCGATGGTGATGAAGCGTTCGGCGAATGCGTCGTGGCCGGGGGTGTCCTTGAACCACCTGTCCAACAGGTTGGAGAGCATATGCGAGCGTCCCTGGTCGATCCCGACATGCTCGCTTGGGTTGGCCGTTGCTTGCAACGGGCAAAAAGAAGGGCCGCTTGCGCGGCCCTTCCTGTATCGACCATCGCCGGGCAGGGCCCGGTGCTACGTCGTGTCTTACTTCAGCTTCGCATCCGCACGCAGGGCGGCGGCGCGGTCGGTCTTCTCCCAGGAGAAGGCCGTGGCGTTGACCGTTTCACCGGCAGCGTTGAGGTAGCTGAAGTCCTTCGGCTTGCGGCCGAAGTGACCGTAGGCTGCGGTCTGCTGGTACATCGGGTGGATCAGGTCCAGCATCTTGATGATGCCGTACGGGCGCAGGTCGAAGTGCTTGCGGATCAGCTTTTCGATCTTGTCATCGCTGATCTTGCCGGTGCCGAAGGTGGTGACCGAAATCGAGGTCGGCTCGGCCACGCCGATGGCGTAGGAGACCTGCACTTCGCAACGGTCGGCGAGGCCGGCGGCTACGACGTTCTTGGCCACGTAACGGGCCGCGTAAGCCGCCGAACGGTCGACCTTGGACGGATCCTTGCCCGAGAACGCGCCACCACCGTGACGGGCCCAGCCGCCGTAGGTGTCGACGATGATCTTGCGGCCGGTCAGGCCGCAGTCGCCCACCGGGCCGCCGATCTCGAACTTGCCGGTCGGGTTGATGTGGAACTTGGTGCCCTTGTGCAGCCACTTGGCCGGCAGCACCGGCTTGATGATCTCTTCGCGGACGGCCTCGATCAGGTCCTTCTGCTTGATGCCCGGGGCATGCTGGGTCGACAGCACCACCGCGTCGATGGCAGCCACGGCGCCGTTTTCATAGCGCAGGGTGACCTGGCTCTTGGCGTCCGGGCGCAGCCACGACAGCGGCGAGTTCTTCTTCTTGCGGATCTTGGCCTGCTGCTCGACCAGGCGGTGCGACAGGTGGATCGCGGCCGGCATGTAGCTGTCGGTCTCGTTGGTGGCATAGCCGAACATCAGGCCCTGGTCGCCAGCGCCCATTTCTTCGGGCTTCTTGCGGTCCACGCCCTGGGCGATGTGCGGCGACTGCTTGCCGATCAGGTTCAGCACGCCACAGGTGGCGCCGTCGAAGCCGACGTCGGAGCTGTCATAGCCGATATCCAGGATCACCTTGCGGGTCACCGCTTCCAGGTCGATCCAGGCGGAGGTGGTGATTTCACCGGCCACGATCGCAACACCGGTCTTGACCATGGTTTCGCAGGCCACGCGGGCGCGCTGGTCCTGGGCAAGGATCGCGTCCAGCACCGCATCGGAGATCTGGTCGGCAATCTTGTCCGGATGGCCTTCGGAGACCGATTCGGAGGTGAACAGGTAGCTGGACATCAGGCGTAATATCCTTTGATTCGGATGGAAAGATGGGCGCGAATGATACACGGCAAGTCGCGCCATTGCATTGTGGCCCAGCGGGGGTTGCCCATGGTTAAGCCGGCGTGCCCATCGGCAGGGGCCGCCAGAGCGTGATTGGGTCCCAGCGTCGTGGCCCAGTGTTCCACCAGCGTGACAACCACGGCCGACCGGGCGGTGCCTTGGGGGGGGCGGCGTCATCAACCTGCCGTCAAACGGTCACCGTGCTGCCGCGTGAAGGGCGCAGGCTCCCGGCCATTCAGCCGCCGGGAAGGAGCACGCGCCATGCACGCCATCGAGCAGCGTCTGCGGTATCACGGGGTGGATCGGGTCGCTGTCGGCCCACCGGCCGGGCCGGATGCCCTGCCGGACAGTGAACGGGACGCGCCCGGCCGGCCAAGCCCGGGCGGCGGTCCGGCCCCTTG
>DGIP01000219.1 GCA_002386405.1 Stenotrophomonas maltophilia | reverse complement strand
CCTGCCCCGCCCCCTGGGCGCCGCCGGCATCGGCGGTCTTCGCGCGGCGCAGGCGCCACACCAGCATCGCCGTCAGGCCGACGGCCAGGCCGGCGAACACCGGGAGCGGGAAGCCTGGCAGCAGGCCCAGCAGCAGCACCAGCACCGCACCGGTGCCGAGCACCACGTTGCTGTTGAACAACTCGCCCAGGATGTTGGCGCCCAGGTTGTTGCTCTCGCCGCTGACCCGGGTGACGATGAAACCGGCGCTGATGCAGATCAGCAATGCGGGAATCTGCGCGACCAGGCCGTCGCCGATGGTCAGCAGGGTGAAGGTGTTGAGCGCCTGCGAGAACGCCATGCCATGCTGCAGCATGCCCACGGCGATGCCGCCGAACAGGTTGACGAACACAATGACGATGCCGGCAATGGCATCGCCCTTCACGAACTTCATGGCGCCGTCGTAGGAACCGTACAGC
The DNA here is from genome assembly GCA_002386405.1 of Stenotrophomonas maltophilia. Lineage (GTDB taxonomy): Bacteria > Pseudomonadota > Gammaproteobacteria > Xanthomonadales > Xanthomonadaceae > Stenotrophomonas > Stenotrophomonas maltophilia_AD. The sequence goes on along the minus strand of DGIP01000219.1, from coordinate 6,874 downwards.
TGGCTTTCGCGCTCTACATCACGGCGGCGGCGCTGCGCCTCTTCCGAGGTGATGGCCTCGGCGCGCAGGTCCGCATCGATGCTCATCTGCTTGCCGGGCATGCCGTCCAGCGAGAAGCGCGCGACCACTTCACCGATACGCTCGGAACCCTTGGTGATCACGATGAACTGGACCAGGGTGATGATGGCGAAGATCACCGCGCCCACCACCAGGTTGTCGCCCACCACGAAGTCGCCGAAGGCGCTGATGATGTGACCGGCGTCGGCATCGAGCAGGATCAACCGGCTGGTGCTGACCGACAGCGCCAGCCGCATCAGCGTGGTGAACAGCAGTACCGAGGGGAAGGTGGAGAAATTGAGGATGCGTTCGACGTAGAACGAGCTGAGGAAGATGACGATCGCCACGGCCATGTTCAGGCCGATCAGCAGGTCGACCAGGAAGGTCGGCAGCGGGATGATCAGCATGGCCACGATCACCGCCATCAGCACCACCAATGCCAGTTCCGGGCGCAGGATGCCGCGGGCGCGCTGGCCCCAGCCGCTCGTGGCGGTGTTTGCCGTGGTGCTCATACGCTCACCCCACCGGCGTGGCCGGCGTGCCAGCGTTCGCGTTTCATGCTTTCCACCACCACCACCTCCAGAGACTGCGCCGCACGTTCGCGCGCCAGGTCATCGCTCCACACCGCATCGGGCAGGCCACCCAGCGCGCGGCGCAGCGCCTGCACCAGCCGCGCACGTTCGGGGGCGGACAGCGCCACCCGCGCATCGGCCAGGGGGCCCGCGAACAGGCCGGCCCAGTCCTGCAGGCCGCGCACCACATCCAGCAGCCCGCCGACCACCGCTTCAGCGGTGGTGGACAGCCGCGCCAGCAGCCGGTCGCGGGTGGCCTCCTGTACCAGCAGGTGGTCGGTGGAGCGCAGCACGGCCAGGTTGCGCACCTGGCGCAGCAGCCGGCCGAACTCCAGGTGCGAGGCACTGGGGTCGAGCGAGTACATATCCGCGCCGATTGCCTGTTCCATGAAGTCCACCACCTGCGCGCGCCGCTCGAAGCCGTACAGCGCAATCCAGCCGGCGTACTCGCCCACGCAGTCCTGGTGGTTGCCGATGAAGTCGCGGTAGCTCTGGCGCAGCGCGCGCGCGGAGAACTGGCTGCCACGGGCGGCCAGGCGTGCCTTGACCGCCACGTTCAGGCCACCGCGCGTAGCCGCGCCATTGCCCTGCGCGGCCTCGTCGGCAAGCAGCTGCTCCAGCGACTGCTGCAACAGCTCGCGCAGTTCCTGCAGTTCGTCATCGGCGATCAGTGAGCGCAGCACCGCCAGCATGTCGCTGGGGTCGGGGAACAGCTGCCGGAGCAGCGCCAGCAGCTGCACCGGGCTGCGCATGCCATCCAGCAGCGCGCGCAGGTCGGTGACCTTGGTGTACACCTGATCGTCCAGCACGTGGTCGATCCACGCCTGCGATTCCATGCTGGCGCCCGCCTGCTGGCCGTCGCGGCGATTGCGCAGCGAGGCGACCAGGGCCGCGAGGTCATCCTGCATGGACATGGCCGTGGCCAGCGAGCCCGGCCTGGACGGCTTGCCCGATCCGGACAGCAGGTCCTTGGCGGTGTCGTCGCGGTCGCCCTGCGTGCTGGCCTGGCGTGGCGTCACCGGCAGCGGCGTGGTGACGTGTCGATTAATGGCCGGCAGTGCCATGCGCGCCCTCCGCCGACTTCAGATGCGGGTGCAACGCGCGGATCTGGTCACGCACGGCGTCGCCGACACCCGGGCCATACACCTCCGGCATGCGGTAGCCATCCACCGGGTCGCTGCCGGTCAACAGGCGCGGCTGGATGAGGAACACCCGCACCAGGCTCTCGGCCGAGCGGCTGTCCTGCCCGAACAGCTTGCCCACGCCGGGAATGCGGCGCAGGCCGGGGATGCCGCTGTAGCCGTCATCGGACTGGGTGCGGGTGTAGCCACCCACCAGCAGGCTGAGTTGCTGCGGCACCCGCGCCACGGTGTCGATCACGGTGCGGTTGACCAGCGGCAGCGCGTCCACCGAGCGGGTGCCATCGGCGGCACCGTCTTCGATCTTCAGCTGCATTTCCACGTCGTTGCCGCTGGAAATGCGCGGACGCACGCTGATCAGGGTGCCGTAGGTGACCTGTTCCAGGGAGGTGGCGCGCTCGCCCACCAGCTGGGTGTAGAAGGTCTGGTTGCTGTCGAAGTAGGCCGGAATGTTCTCCTGGGTCAGCAGCACCGGGCGCGAGATGATGTGTGCGTCGCCCTTGCTTGCCATCGCCTGGACCGACGCCAGGAAGCGGCTGCCGTCGAGCGTGCTGACCGAGGGCGACTGGTTGATGCCGATCGCCAGGCGGTTGCCGATGTTGATGCCGCCGCTCCAGTTCACGCCCAGGCGGTCCAGTTCGGTCTTCTTGATGTCGATGATCCACAGCGACATCTCGATCTGTTTGCGGGGCACGTCCATTTCACCCACCAGCCGCTTGACCTGTTCGATCTGCGCCAGCGTGCCGCGCACGATCAGGCTGTTGGTTTCGGCGTAGGCCATCACCACGGCGGGGGTCGGCCCGACCGGCACCTGGGTGGCCACCTGCGCCGCCGGCTGCGCTGGCAGCAGTTCTTCGGTGATGGTGGCCGGGTCGACCGGCATCGACGGCTGCTTGACCACCGCACCGAAGTCGCCCAGCTGCAGCACCCCGGCCAGCACGTCGGCGATGCCCGGCAACGACACTTCGTTGGTGCGCAGGCCGTAGCGGCGCCCGTTGACGAAGCTGTGCTCCAGCTTGATCACTTCCACGTGGTGGGGGCTGGCGTCGGCGCCTTCGTACAGGTCATCCAGGTAGCGCGCCGCGTTCATCACGATGTCCACGTACACCGGCGGGCCGGCCACGTAGAACGTGCCATCGGCGCCGCCGCCGCGCACCGGGTAGCGCGTGTCGGACAGGCGCGCCTTGCGCAGGAAGTCCGACAGCGTGGCGATCGAGGTATGCCGCAGGCGGCCGACGGCGTTCTTCTGCTCGTCGGCGTCATATACGTAGATCGACTGGCCGTCGCTGTACCAGACCAGGCCCAGTTCCGCCGAGACCTTGGCCAGCACGTCCAACGGCCGCGCCAGGTCGAAACTGCCGCTGACCTTCTTTTTCTGCGCCTTGGGGCTGAGCACTACGGCCTGTCGGGCACGCGCGCCGATGGCGTTGAGCAGGTGACTGGCGTTGTCGGCGCGGGAGACGAAGCCGGTGGCATGCGGCAGGTCGGCGCGATCCTGGATCGCGGTGCCTTCCAGCGGGGTCTGTGCGAGTGCAACGGAAGGAACGGTCAACAACAGCAGGTACAACGACAGGGAACGCATGGATCACTCGTTGGGCGTCGAGACGGCCCGGTAGACGGAAAGGGGCGAACAACCGATCAGCGATTTCACGTCGGTGCAGAAGTGCGACAGCGACGCGTAGCCGTGGTCGGCGGCGAGGTAGGTGAACGAACGCGCACGGCCGGGATAGGCCAGCAGCGCGCGCGCGGCGCGCTGGATGCGCAGCTCGCGCTTGAGTGGGCGGCCCAGCACCTGCCGACACCGCCGGTGGAACTGCGCCGAGGACAGGCCATAGCGTTGGGCCAGCGCGGCCACGGTGTTGTCGCCGCCTTCGTCCAGCAGGAAACGCATCAGGCCGTAGCTTTCGCTGCGCGCCAGGTGCCGCAGCAGCTGGGCGGCTTGGCTGTCCTCGGGCTGCCCGGCACCGCGCGCCAGCTGGTCGATCAGCCACGCGGCCGCCACATCCGGATCTTCCAGCGCGGCCGGTACCACCCAGCACAGCGGCTGCGGCTCACCGGCCGGGCGCAGCACGTTGCTGGCGTGGTCGAAATGGGCCAGCGCCCGCGCCATGCCACTGCCGGCCAGCGTGAGGGTGTCCAGCCCGGTGTTGCGCGGCAGCGGCACACCGGCCAGCAGCAGGCGGTCACCGGGAGCGAGCGGGATGGCCCGCCCACCGACGGTGAGGTCGATAGGGCCCTGCCCTGCATTGACGATGACGTGCATCCGACCACTCCCGTTCAGGCGTTTGCCGAGGCGGCACGCGGTCTGCGGCCCTGCTCGATGAGGGCTGCATGTTGGAGACGGCAGGGGGGCAACGCTCTACAAGAAGTTAGAAAGCCAGCGCGAGTTGCGGTATTTGTATCGCCCCCACCCAGACGGTTGCGCGGATGCGCCACCAGGAATCGATCCCATGACACCCCTGCTTGGCATCCACCATGTCGCCCTGATCTGTGCCGATTACGACCGTTCGCGCGACTTCTACGTCCGCGTGCTCGGCTTGACGGTCAAGGCCGAGCACCACCGCGCCGCGCGCGATTCGTGGAAGCTCGACCTGGCCCTGCCCGACGGCGGCCAACTGGAGCTGTTCTCGTTCCCTTCGCCGCCGCACCGGCCCAGCCGCCCGGAAGCGCAGGGCCTGCGCCACCTGGCGTTCCGGGTAGCCACCCTGGAGCCGATGATCGAACGCCTGGCGGCCGAAGGCGTGCCCTGCGAGCCGATCCGTGTCGACGAGTACACCGGCCAGCGCTTCACCTTCTTCGCCGACCCGGACGGGCTGCCGCTGGAGCTTTACGAAGTCAGCTGAATGCGTTGCAGCGGCCGCTGCCGGTCCGTTCCGTACCAGAGCGAATGGGTATACAGTCCAGCTGTCCCGGCCGCGCGCCGGCATTCACGTACATCCCTGGGAGGGGAAACATGCGCAAAACCTTCAAAACCCTGCTGCTGGCGCTGCCGTTGGTGATGGCCGCAATGTCCGCTTCGGCCGCCGACAGCGCGGCGGGCCGCTGGAAGACCATCGACGACAAGACCGGTCAGGTGAAGTCGATCGTGGAGATCACCCAGGCCGCCAATGGCACCCTCACCGGCAAGGTGGTGGAAGTGCTGAAGTCGGACAAGGGCCCGAACCCGGTCTGCGACGACTGCAGCGGCGCCAACAAGGGCAAGCCGGTGAAGGGCATGACCATCCTGTGGAACCTGAAGCCGGACGGTGACCACAAGTGGTCCGGCGGCACCGTGCTGGACCCGGCCAACGGCAAGACCTACAAGTCCAAGGTGGAACTGCACCAGGGCGGCAAGAAGCTGGACATGTCCGGCTGCGTGGCCTTCATCTGCCGCGCCCAGACCTGGATCCGCGAGTAACCGCTGGCTGGGGGGGAGCGTGCGATAATCCCGCGTTCCCCCCGCACCCGCGCAGCCTCATGACCCGCACCGCTCTTGTCACCACCGCACTGCCCTACGCCAACGGCCCGCTGCACCTGGGCCACCTGGTCGGCTACATCCAGGCTGATATCTGGGTGCGCGCGCGGCGAATGAGCGGCGGCAAGACCTGGTTCGTGTGCGCCGACGACACCCACGGCACCCCGATCATGCTGGCGGCCGAGAAGGCCGGGGTGACCCCGGAAGCGTTCATCGCCAACATCCAGGCCAGCCACGAGCGTGATTTCGCCGCGTTCGGGGTCGCGTTCGATCATTACGATTCGACCAATTCGGCCGGCAACAAGGCACTTACCGAAGCGTTCTACCTCAAGCTTGAGGCGGAAGGGCACATCACGCGCCGTTCGGTGGCCCAGTTCTACGACCCGGCCAAGGGCATGTTCCTGCCCGACCGCTACATCAAGGGCATCTGCCCCAACTGTGGCACGCCCGACCAGTACGGCGACAACTGCGAGGTGTGCGGTGCGACCTACTCGCCGACCGACCTGAAAGACCCGCGCTCGGTCATTTCCGGCGCCACCCCGGAAATCCGCGATTCGGAGCACTTCTTCTTCGAGGTGGGCCGTTTCGAGGCGTTCCTGCGCGAGTGGCTGGCCGGCGACGTGGCCCTGCCCGGGGTGAAGGCCAAGCTGGGCGAGTGGCTCAATGCCGAAGGCGGCCTGCGCGCGTGGGACATCTCCCGCGACGCGCCCTACTTCGGCTTCCAGATCCCGGGCCACCCGGGCAAGTATTTCTACGTCTGGCTGGATGCGCCGATCGGCTACCTGTCCAGCTTCCAGGCGCTGTGCGCGAAGAACGGCGAGGATTTCGACGCGCACCTGCGCGCCGGCACCAGCACCGAGCTGCACCATTTCATCGGCAAGGACATCGTCAACTTCCACGGCCTGTTCTGGCCGGCGGTGCTGCATGGCACCGGCCACCGCGCGCCGACCCGCCTGCACGTCAACGGCTACCTCACCGTGGATGGCGCGAAGATGTCCAAGTCGCGCGGCACCTTCGTGATGGCCCGCACCTTCCTGGATGCGGGGCTGGAACCGGAAGCCCTGCGTTACTACTTCGCGGCCAAGTCCTCGGGCGGTGTCGACGATCTCGACCTGAACCTGGGCGACTTCATCGCACGCGTGAACGCCGACCTGGTCGGCAAGTTCGTCAACCTGGCCAGCCGCTGCGCCGGCTTCATCAGCAAGCGTTTCGATGGCCGCCTGGCCGATGCGCTGCCCGATGCCGCGCAGTACGACCGCTTCGTGGCCGGCCTGGCACCAGTGCGTGAAGCCTATGAGCGCAATGATCCGGCCGCCGCGCTGCGCCTGACCATGGCGCTGGCCGACGAAGCCAACCGCTACATCGACGAGCAGAAGCCGTGGGTGATCGCCAAGCAGGAGGGCGCCGATGCGCAGCTGCAGTCGGTCTGCACCCAGGGGCTGAACCTGTTCCGCGTGCTGGTTACCGCACTGAAGCCGGTGCTGCCGGCCACCGCCGCGCAGGCCGAAGCGTTCCTGGCCGCCCCGGTGCTGCGCTGGACCGACATCGCCTCGCCGCTGCTTTCCCACACCATCGCCGTGTACAGCCCGCTGTTCACCCGTATCGACCCGAAAATGATTGACGCCATGACCGACGCTTCCAAGGACACCCTC
>DGIP01000160.1:13899-14172 GCA_002386405.1 Stenotrophomonas maltophilia | reverse complement strand
TGCGCATCGGCGTGGCCGTGCTGGTGATGCAGATCGCGCTTGGCGGCTGGGTGAGCGCCAACTACGCCGCGCTGGCCTGCGGCGGCGGCAGCGCCTCGCTGGACAACTTCCCGCGCTGCGTGAGCCAGTGGTGGCCGCAGCACGACTTCAAGGAAGGCTTCACCCTGTGGCGCGGCATCGGCGTGGATTACGAAGGGGGCGTGCTCGATGGCGCCTCGCGTATCGCCATCCAGATGGCGCACCGGATGTTTGCCGTCGTGGTGGCCGTGTACC
>DGIP01000160.1:13289-13648 GCA_002386405.1 Stenotrophomonas maltophilia | reverse complement strand
TGCTGGTGGTGCTGCAGATCACCCTGGGCATCCTGAACGTAAAGCTGGCGGTGCCGCTGGAAGTGGCGGTGGCGCACAGCGGCGGCGCGGTCGCGCTGCTGTTCGTGCTGGTCACGCTGATGGCGCGCCTGCGCGCACCTTCCGACGTGGTGGATGAAGCCGCTGGAGCGACACCATGAGCGTCCGGCAGTATTGGGATCTGACCAAGCCGAAGGTCGTGGCCCTGATCGTGTTCACCGCGCTGGTGGGCATGTTCCTGGCAATTCCCGCGTTGCCCACCGCCGAGCAGGTCGTGCGCGGCGCGCTGGGCTTCCTCGGCATCTGGCTGGCAGCCTCCGCCGCAGCCGCCATCAACCAGC
>DGIP01000160.1:0-13096 GCA_002386405.1 Stenotrophomonas maltophilia | reverse complement strand
CCGCAGCCGCCATCAACCAGCTGCTGGACGCGCAGATCGACGCGCAGATGGCGCGCACCTCGTGGCGGCCGCTGGTGGTGGGCAAGGTGAAGCCGTGGCAGGTGCTGGTGTTTGCCAGCGCGCTGATCGTGCTGTCGATGACCATCCTGGTGGTGTGGGTCAACGTCATCACCGCCGTGCTGACCTTCGCCTCGCTGATCGGCTACGCGGTCATCTACACGGTGTACCTCAAGCGCGCCACCTCGCAGAACATCGTGATCGGCGGCCTCGCCGGCGCCACCCCGCCCCTGCTGGGCTGGGCGGCCATCACCGGCATGCAGGGCCCGATGGACTGGGCCTACGCCTCGCTGCTGGTGCTGATCATCTTCATCTGGACCCCGCCGCACTTCTGGGCGCTGGCGATCTTCCGTCGCGAGGATTACGCCAAGGCCAAGATCCCGATGCTGCCGGTGACTCACGGCGTGGCCTACACCCGCAAGTCGATCATGGCGTACTCCATCGCCCTGGCCATCGTCAGCATCCTGCCCGCTGCGGTGGGCATGAGCGGCATGTTCTACCTGGGCGGCGCGGTGGTGCTCAACGCCGTGTTCCTCTGGTACGCCTGGCGCATGCTCAACCCGCCGGATGAGCTGTTCTCGATGAAGATGTTCGGCTACTCCATCGTCTACCTCATGGCGCTGTTCGCGTTCCTGATGGTGGACCACTGGATGCTGCCCTTCCTGTGAGCTTCCTGCGCCGCCCTTGAAACCGGCCATGGCGTCGCCATTGCTTTCATGACCCCAACAGGACGTGACGGCATGAAGCGATGGCTCTGGATGGCTGTGATGGTGGCTTCGATGGTGTGCGGCCCGGCCGCTGCCGCGCCGGCAGGCGGTGTCGGTGACACCGCAACGCAGATAGTGACCCTGGCAGGCAACCACCGTCTGGTGGTGCTGGGCGAATATCACGGTACCGCCGAAACGCCGCTGCTGGTGGCCGACCTGATGGAACGCTACAGCCGCGACAACGCACCGGTGCGGCTGGGGTTGGAGCTGCCGATGAGCGAGAACGCGGCACTGGCGCGGTACCTCCGCTCCAACGGGGATGCCGATGCGCGCGAGGCACTGCGTACCTCGCCATTCTGGCGGGTGAAAGACGGCCAGCATGACGGGCGCCGTAGCCGCGACATGCTGGCGTTGATCGAAACGCTGCGCGTGCTGCGGGCGCAGGGTCGCGATATCGGCGTAGCGGGCTACGACATGGAAATCAGCGCGTACGACAGCGACGTGGATCGCGACGCGGAGATGGCCACCCATGTGCGCCAACAGTTCAACGCCCTGCCCAGCGCGGCGCGGATGCTGGTACTGACAGGCAACGTGCATGCGATGCGCCACCCGTTCGAAGATGCGCCCCCGGAAATGCAGCATCGCACCATGGCGGCTTTCCTTCTGGACCTGCCGCTGTACAGCGTGCGCGTGGAGGCACTGCGTGGGCACACCTGGCATTGCATGAGCCCCTGCCGCGCGATGCCGCTGCTCGAGCGGCCGGCACGCGATCCAGTTGCCGACACGGACCCGGACCGCTCGTACGACGTATGGGTGTACCTGCCGGAGCTGAGCGTAGGCACGTTGACCGACCGCTGACGCTGGGCGCCGCGGCACCCGGTGGGCTGGGAACGGCTTCGGTAGGGTCGCTTCCCAAACGACCGCCCGTAGCAATGATCAGCGCGATGGCGGCATGACCTGTGACGGAGTAATGCCGGACATGCCCCCGTCGAAACCGCAATCGCCATCTGCCGCTCGTGACATGTTGTATCCAGTCTTGATTGTCCATGCCGAATCCGAACGGAGCACGGATCGTCCTGCCTTGGCGCATTAGGCACGGTCGCTTATAGGGAACCTCCGCGATGAAGGGTGGTCCCAGTTTCCAGGGTTCGTAACTAGACGCAGCGCGCATTTGCATTGGAAGCAGCTCCGTAGAACAGACCACGCGAGAATTTTCTCGCGCAATCTGCTGGAGTTCGAATGGCCTTTTCCAAAGACATCATGGGAGCGGTGGTAACGGCAACGGCGCTTCTCGCCAGTGCTGAAGCAACTGCAGCGATGAAGGCACTAAGTCGTGCGAATTGCCTGCTCGCCGTCAATGAATCGATCACATACGACCGACCTCTTTTCAGGAGACTGCAGGGGTCAGCTGCGAGCACTCACCACGCACAAGGCGAGCTCAGGCCTCGCCACGTTCTGGGTGCACCGAACAACGGGGCGTTCTGGTGGAGGTTCCGCGCGGGGGACCAGTCTCATAACGAGCGGATCACCGTGAAGGGTTATCACACATGGATTTTCAGGGGAAAGGTCTATACCGATAACACGTACGCAGTCAATTGCAACCTTACAGAATGGTGACTCTGATGAAATCCCTTACCGTTTCGTTGTTGATGGCTGCGTTGCTGTACAGCCCCCCGAGTATGAGCGCACAAGGCCAGGTGGACGCAGTAGGAAGATGGCTGAATGAGCGAACCATGCGTGCTGCAAGGGAAGACAGCAGTACTGGCGCGCGCCGCTCATTGCAGGAAGGCACCTATCAGGTCATTTCCTTGTCTGAGCTGGATGCTCCTGAAGAAGTCAAACAGCACTTCCGCGCCGAGATAGCACTCAGCCGAGCCGGCGTGAAGCGGGTTCCCAATGGTGAGATCCCATCGCAGGGCCGGCTGATCGCTTCGCTTCCGAGAACCGTACGTTCCAACGCAGAACTGCGTAGGCGATTGCCTTCGCCGCCATCCGATCTCCAAGGCACAATTCTTGGTGCAGCGCAGCTGATCGGGATGGAGCCGAGCGGCGCACTTGATGGGCTCAAATCCACCGGTCTAACGCGATTCTATCGCGTGAATGGAGTGGGTGTTGTCGAGTTCAATGAACACAACTTTCGTGCGCCGGGCAGCAAAGTGGAGGTGATTTCAGAGTTTCAGAACATCCACGTCAATGGTGTGCCTGCGCAGCTGGAGCAGGTTTCGGATGATCTTGGTCGCGGCCGCGCAACGTTGGAATGGGCAGGGGAAAACAAGGCCTACTCGCTGGTCGCTATCGGGGAAGGCGACGTGGAGCGAATGGCGACTCAATTGCGGCAGATTGCCGCAGGCGTGAAGGACTGAAGCAGCGGCGAGGGCTCGCGGTCCCGCTGGTGGCAGCGGGATCGCGGGGTAGGGTCGCTTCCCAAACGACCGCCCGTAGCAATGATCAGCGCGGTGGCTGCATGACCTTGCCCGGCGCCACGTCGCAAAGAGCGGTCCCGATGATTGTCATGCCCACCATCGGCTGATCACCGTTATCGGCGGTCGTTTGGGAAGCGACCCTACCAACATCGCCGCGTACCGCGTGCTGCGCCTTCACTCCAATGGCGCTGGGTTCGCTACCGGGTCGCGTGCGTAGCGCTGTGCGATCACCGCGCAGACGATCAGCTGGATCTGGTGGTAGATCATGATCGGCAGCACGATGGCGCCCAGGCTGCCGCCGGCAAACAGCACCTTGGCCATCGGTACTCCGGTGGCCAGGCTCTTCTTGGAGCCGCAGAACAGGATGGTGATGCGGTCTTCGCGGTTGAAGCCCAGCCGCCGTGACAGGAAGGCAATCGTCGGCATGGCGATGCCCAGCAGCACCGCAGCCACCACCGCCACGGTGAGCAGCGACAGCAGCGGCGTCTTGCTCCACAGGCCTTCGTTCACCGCTTCGCCAAACGCCGAGTACACCACCAGCAGGATGGTGCCCTGGTCCGTGTAGCGCAGCAGCGCGCGCTGGCGTTCCACCCAGCGGGCGATCCACGGGCGCAGCAGGTGGCCGGCCACGAACGGCACCAGCAGCTGCAGCATGATGCTCAGGATGGCCTGGCCGGGGTTGTGCATGCCGCCTGCGGTACCCGCCAACAGGGCCAACAGCAGCGGGGTAAGAAACACGCCGAGGATGCTGGACAGCGAAGCGCTGACCACTGCCGCCGGCACGTTGCCGCGCGCCAGCGAGGTGAACGCGATCGAGGACTGCACCGTGGACGGCAACGCGCACAGGAACAGCACGCCGATATACAGCTCGGGGGTGAGCAGCCAGCCATCCAGTGGCTTGAACGCCAGCCCGAACAGCGGGAACAGCACGAACGTGCAGGCCAGGATGGTCAGGTGCAGGCGCCAGTGCAGCAGCCCGCCCATGATCGATTCGCGCGGCAGGCGCGCACCGTGCAGGAAGAACAGCGCGGCGATGGCCACGTCGGTGACATCGTCCAGCACCATGGCCGCAGCACCGTGCATGGGCAGGAACGATGCCAGCAGCACGGTGCCGAGCAGGGCCAGGGTGAAATTGTCCGGTCGCAGGCGCGACCACCAGCGGGTCATGGTGGGCAGGCTCCTGTAGAGCAGGGGGAAAGGGGGTGATGCGGCAGCAGGCTCAACGCGTGGTGTCCTGCTCGAGCAGGGTGCGGGTCTGGGCGTCCAGCGAGGTCATGCCGGCGTCGCGGCCGAACTGCAGGGCCTGTTCGCTGGATGCGCCCTGTTGCGCTTTCATCAGCGCCAGCAGCGCGCCGACGCGGTTGCCGGAGGCGCAGTGCAGCAGCACCGGGCCGTTGGCCTGGGAAAGTGCGGTCTGTAGAGCCTGCACGTTGGCGGGGGTCAGGCCGGCGGCACCGGCAACCGGGATGCGCACGTAGCGCAGGCCGAGCGACGCAGCCGTGGCGGTTTCGTCGAAGCCGCGGTCTTCGCTGGTTTGGCGCAGGTCGATCACGGTGGTGATGCCTGCTGTGGCGGCCTGCTGCAGTTGTTCTGCAGTCGGTTGTCCGCCGGTGTAGAGGTCTTCGGCGGGATTCCTGAAGGTCCGGGTCAGGTCGGCTTCGGCCAGCGAGGCAGGGCCTCGCTCTACCAGGGGCGCGTGCAGGTGATTGCCCGTGTGGAACGGTGAGGCCGGGTTACGCGGAGAGCGCGTCTGGGAGCAGGAACGAGAGGGCCTCTGCGCAGGACTGCTCTACCTTCAGGGTCAGGAGGTCGTCTGCTCGGGTGCGGCCAATGTTGAGGGCGGCTACGGGGAGGCCGGCCTTGGCGGCGGCCTGGACGAAGCGGTAGCCGGAATAGACCATCAGGGACGAGCCGACCACGAGGACGGCGTCGGCCTGTTGCAGGTGGGCGTGTACGGCGTCGACGCGGGCGCGCGGTACGTTTTCGCCGAAGAACACCACGTCTGGCTTGAGGATGCCGCCGCAGGTGGGGCACGCGGGTACGTTGAAGGTGCTGAAGTCCACGCCCTCAAGGTCGGCGTCGCCATCGGGGGCCTGGGCGGCGTCGAGGCGGTCCCAGCCGGGGTTGGCGGCCAGCAGCGCGTGCTGGAACGCTTCGCGGTTGCTGCGGGTTTCGCAGCCCATGCAGCGCACCTGGTCCAGGCGGCCGTGCAGGTCGATCACGGCGGCGCTGCCGGCGCGCTGGTGCAGGCAGTCCACGTTCTGGGTGAGCAGCACTTCTACTGTGCCGCGCGCTTCCAGTGCGGCCAGGGCGGCGTGGGTGGCGTTGGGCTGGGCTTGACCGAAGCGCGGCCAGCCGAGCAGGCTGCGCGCCCAGTAGCGCTGGCGGGTGGCCACTTCGCCCATGAAATCCTGGTAGTTCACCGGCGGGGTGCGCTTCCACTGGCCGTCGGCATCGCGGTAATCGGGAATGCCCGAGTCGGTGCTGCAGCCGGCGCCGGTGAGGACGAACAGGCGGCGGGCGCGATTGATGAAGTCAGCCAGAGGGGTAGACATGCCAGCTAGATGGGGGCGATTGGAGGGTTCGCAATCGCCCCTGCCCGTTCAGGGTCCGGCGATGTCGGCCGGCAGCGCAGGCACGGCGGTGGGCTTGTGGTTCTCGTCCAGGGCGATCATGACGAAGTGGCCGCGGGTGCACAGCTTGCGCTCGCCGGTGTGCAGGTCTTCGGCGATGAGCTCCACTTCCACCTTCATCGAGCTGCGGCCCACTTCGACGATGCGGCCTACGGTTTCCACCATCTGGCCGATGCTGATCGGCAGCTTGAAGTCCACCTGGTCGGAGCGGGCGGTGACCACCGTGCGGCGCGAGTAGCGCGCGGCGGCCAGGAACGCGGCCTTGTCCATCCACGCCAGCGCCTGGCCACCGAACAGGGTGCCCATGTGGTTGGTGTGGTTGGGGAAGACGATTTCGGCCATGCGCACTTCAGTGGGCGGGACGACGTCAGGGGTGGCGGTCATGGCGGTGGGCCGTGCGGTGGGGTCGACGAGGATGATACGGCAGCGCCCGCAAACAAAAAGCCCCGGCAGTGCCGGGGCTTTCTGGGTCTGCATGGTGCGCTTGGATCAGAACGACATGTCGAAGGACACTTCACCCTTCACGCCGACCTGGTAGGCCGAGGAGCGACGCTCGAAGAAGTTGGTCAGCTCCTGCACGTCCTGCAGTTCCATGAAGCTCAGCGGGTTGCGCACGTTGTACTTCTTTTCCATGCCCAGGCGATGGAAATGGTTGTCGGCGCAGTGCTGCAGGTAGTGGCGCATGTCGCGGGTGGAGATACCGGCCACGCCGCCGGACAGCACGTCTTCGGCGAACTTCACTTCGCATTCGATGGCTTCGGCCAGCATGTCATAGACCTGCTGCTTCATCTCATCGTCGAACAGGTCAGGCTCTTCTTCGCGGATGACGTCCACGCATTCGAACGCGAACTCCATGTGCGCGCTTTCGTCGCGGAACACCCAGTTGGTGCCCGAGGCCAGGCCGTTGAGCAGGCCGCGCGAACGGAAGTAGTACACGTAGGCGAAGGCGGCGAAGAAGAACAGGCCTTCGATGCATGCGGCGAAGCAGATCTGGTTGAGCAGGAACTGGCGGCGCTCGGCACGGGTTTCGATGCGCTTGAGGTTCTGGATCGAGTCGATCCACTTGAAGCAGAAGTCGGCCTTCTGCTTGATCGAGTCGATGTTCTCCACCGCGTCGAACGCCTTGGCGCGCTCGTCCGGATCGGGCAGGTAGTTGTCGAGCAGGGTCAGGTAGAACTGCACATGCAGCGCTTCTTCGTACAGCTGGCGCGAGAGGTACATGCGCGCTTCGGGCGCGTTCAAGTGCTGGTACAGGTTCAGCACCAGGTTGTTGGACACGATCGAATCGCCGGTGGCGAAGAACGCAACCAGGCGGTGGATCAGGTGGCGCTCGCCCGGCGACATCTTGCCATGCAGGTCGCTGATGTCGATCTGGAAGTTGATTTCTTCCACGGTCCAGGTGTTCTTGATCGCGTTGCGATACATGTCATAGAACTGGGGGTAGCGCATGGGGCGCAGGGTCAGTTCAAAACCGGGATCGAGCAGCATTTGACGGGGCTTGTCGGCCATGGTGTTTCGTCCTTCTTGGAGGTACCGACCAACGGTCGGTACCTACCGAATGTTTGATTATCCCGGCAGAACCGGCATTCCGGGGTAGGCACCGACCGTTGGTCGGTGCATCCGGCGGGTGCCGGCCCGGTGGGCCGGCACGCCTTTTATTGGCAAGCCTCGCAGGCTTCCGGGTTTTCCAGCGAGCAGACCACGGCTTCCACCGGGGTGTAGCTGCTGACGGTGGTCTTGGCGATCTTGGTGGCCGGACGCGAACGCAGGTAGTAGGTGGTCTTGATGCCCTGCTTCCAGGCGTACATGTACATGGAGGACATCGCGCCGATGTTCGGGCTTTCCATGAACAGGTTGAGCGAGGCGGACTGGTCGATGAACGCGCCACGCTCGGCGGCCATGTCGATCAGCGAACGCATCGGCAGTTCCCATGCGGTGCGGTACACGTGGCGCAGGGTTTCCGGAATCTGGGCGATGCCCTGGATGGAGCCTTCGGCCAGCTTGATGGCGTCGCGCATTTCCGGGGTCCAGTGGCCCAGCTTCTTCAGCTCGTTCACCAGGTAACGGTTGACCTGCAGGAAGTCGCCCGAGAGGGTTTCGCGCTTGAACAGGTTGGACACCTGCGGTTCCACGCACTCGTAGCAGCCGGCGATGGAGGCGATGGTCGCGGTCGGGGCGATGGCGATCATCAGCGAGTTGCGCAGGCCGTGTTCCTTGATGCGCTCACGCAGGGCATCCCAACGTGCGGTGTCTTCGGGCACCACGTTCCAGGCGTCGAACTGCAGCTCGCCGCTGGCGGCACGGGTGTCGGCGAACGACGGGTGCTTGCCGCGTTCCTGGGCCAGTTCGACCGAGGTTTCCAGGGCGTGGAAGTAGATGGTTTCGGCAATCTTCTTCGACAGCGCGCGGGCTTCGGCACTGTCGAAGGCCAGGCGCTTGCGGAAGAACACGTCCTGCAGGCCCATGCAGCCCAGGCCAACCGGGCGCCAGCGCAGGTTGCCGCGGCGTGCCGATTCGATCGGGTAGAAGTTCAGGTCGATCACGCGGTCGAGCTGGCGGATGGCCAGGCGCACGGTGTCGGCCAGCTTGTCGTAGTCGAACTCGCCGTGGGCGTCGAAATGGTTGCCCAGGTTGATCGAGCCCAGGTTGCACACCGCGGTTTCTTCGGCCGAGGTGATTTCCAGGATTTCGGTGCACAGGTTGGACAGGTGGATCACGTTGCCGGCGCGCAGGGTCTGGTTGCTGGCGCGGTTGCACTTGTCCTTGAAGGTCATCCAGCCGTTGCCGGTTTCGGCAAGGGTACGCATCATGCGCGAGTACAGCTTGCGCGCGGAGATGGTGCGGTTGGCCTTGCCCTGCGCTTCGGCCTGCAGGTACGCCTGCTCGAAGGCTTCACCGAACAGGTCGGTGAATTCGGGCACCACGCGCGGATCGAACAGCGACCATTCCTGGTCGGCTTCGACGCGCTTCATGAACAGGTCCGGGATCCAGTTGGCCAGGTTCAGGTTGTGCGCACGGCGCGATTCGTCACCGGTGTTGTCACGCAGTTCGAGGAAGTCCTCGATGTCGGCGTGCCAGGTTTCCAGGTACACGCAGGCCGCGCCCTTGCGCTTGCCACCCTGGTTCACGGCGGCCACGGACGAATCCATGGTCTTCAGCCACGGCACGATGCCGTTGGAATGGCCGTTGGTGGACTTGATGAGCGAGCCGCGCGAACGCACGCGGGTGTAGCTCACGCCGATGCCGCCGGAGAACTTGGACAGCTGGGCGATATCGCCGTACTTGGAGTAGATCGATTCCAGCGAATCCTGCGGCGAATCGAGCAGGAAGCACGAGGACAGCTGCTCGTGGGTGGTGCCGGAATTGAACAGGGTCGGGCTGGACGGCAGGTAATCCAAGTTGCCCATGCGCTTGTACAGCGCCAGGGTTTCGGCCACGTCTTCGCTCAGGGCGCTGGCGATGCGCAGGAAGAACTGCTGCGGGGTCTCGATCACCTTGCGGGTGTGCGGGTGGCGCAGCAGGTAGCGGTCGTACAGGGTACGCAGGCCGAAGTAATCGAAGTTGAGGTCCAGCCCGATGTCGATGGCATCGTTGAGCTTGCGCGCGTTGGTCTGCACGAAGTTCAGCAGGCGGTCGTTGATCAGGCCCACTTCGTGGCCACGGCCCACCGACTGCGAGAAGGCGTGGATTTCCTGGCCCGACACTTCCTTGGCGATGTAGTTGGCCAGCAGGCGCGCGGCCAGGCGGCCGTACTCCGGCTCTTCACCGATCAGCAGGGCGGCGGTGCGGATGGACAGCTCGTCCAGTTCCTGGGTGGTGGCGCCGTTGTACAGGCCGGAAATGGTGCGGGTGGCCACGCGCATCGGGTCGACCGCGTGCAGGCCTTCCGCCGAACGCTGCACCGCGCGCACGATCTTGTTCAGATCCACCAGCTCGGTCGTTCCATTGCGCTTGGTGACGCTCATCGCCGTATTGGTCGGCGGCGAAGTCAACAGGAATTCGCTTTCCTGGTCGGTGGCTGCGCTGGTTTCGGTGCTCACGGCGTTTTCCTCTTGGCGTGATTTGGGGTGGTGCAGGGTCACCTGCGGGGCAGGCGTGGGGCCGATGCGCTCAGCGCTCAGGGTGGACTATCGGTGTCGCATGGGACGCGACCGGCGCAACGGCGCTGCGGACGATTCCCCTTGCTTCACCGGTCATCTCCCCCCGGAGACTGGCGCTACCAGCGCCGCACCCTGTACGGCATGCGGTTGTCGGTGGGCGTTGGGCCCGTTTGGCCCTTCGACTTGGGGTCGTCGGGACCGACAGCCACAAGATAGTGGGGGTGTAGGGGGCCGTCAACGCCAAATGTAGTGAATCAGGGCAATCCCTTGCGGCGCAAGGATTCGGTGTTCGGGGCGTCCGACGAACGGTCGCGACCTGTCGAAAGCGAGTGCGCAGTCAAGGGTTGGGGGCGACTTTTCGTGCGATTCAAGCGTTCGAAAAACGGAACGATGGGCGTCACGCGGGCGTAACAATTGCGGGCGGTTTGGGACCGCAGCCACGCAGGGCGTGGCTCTACGGGGTGTGCCTCGGTTACGCCCTGTGTGGGGTGCCCAGATACTCCGCGCTTTGCATCTCTATGAGGCGCGAGGCGGTGCGCTCGAAGGCGCCCTGGAGGCGGGTGCCGGTGTAGAGGGCTACCGGGGCGTCGGTGGCGGTGCAGACCAGGTTGACGTGGCGGTCGTACAGCTCGTCGATCAGGTTCACGAAGCGGCGGGCGGCATCTTCATTCATGCGGTCGAAATGCGGAATGTCGCCCAGCAGCACGGTGTTGAACTCGCGGGCGATCTCGATGTAGTCCGAGGGGCCGCGCGGGCCTTCGCACAGGGCCTTGAAGTCGAACCAGACGATGCTCTTGCCGCGGGCGCGCACCGGGATCTTGCGCGCTTCGATCTCGATGTTGCCCGGCTTGGGCGGCTGGCCGCCGCTCAGCGCGGCCCAGCGGCTGGCCAGCCAGGCATCGCTGTGCTCGTCGCGCGGGGCTTGGTAGACGGGCGAATGGGTCAGCGCGCGCATCCGGTAGTCTTCGGTGCCCTCGGCGTACAGCTCCACGCAGTAGGTCTGCAGCAGGCCGATGGCAGGCAGGAAGCTGTCGCGCTGCAGCCCATTCAGGTACAGGTTCTCCACCGCCGTGTTGGAGGTGGTGACCAGGGTGACCCCTTCGGCGAACAGGCGCTCAAGCAGGCGCGCCAGCAGCATGGCATCGCCGATGTCGGTGACGAAGAACTCGTCCAGCACCAGCACGCGTAGCTTGGCGCGCCATTCCTGAGCGATCCGGGCCAGCGGGTCGCTCTGCCCCTGGTGTTCGCGCAGGCGCTCGTGGATGCCGCGCATGAAACGGTGGAAGTGGGTGCGGTACTTCTGCTCGATCGGCAGCCCGTCGTAGAACAGGTCCACCAGGAAGGTCTTGCCGCGCCCTACCCCGCCCCAGAAGTACAGGCCCTTGACCGGGTCCGGCTTCTTCCAGAAGGCCGAAAGGCGGTCCAGCCAGCCGTCCTGGACGCTGTCGACCAAGGCCAGGTGGATGCGGTCCAGCTCGGCCAGGGCGGCGTGCTGGGCCGGGTCGTTCTGCCATTCGCCCCGGGCCACGCCTTCGGCGTAGCGCTGCGACGGGGTCAGTGCGGTATCACTCATGCGGTGGCGCTTTCCGGGTTCGGCAGCCAGCCCTTGACGCCGTGGAGCACCGCGCCGCGCAGGTCGATCAGCTTGCGGTGGAAGAAGTGGCTGGTTTCGGGCATGCGCACCAGCTCGTGCGGGGCGTCCAGGCTGTCCAGCCAGTTGTAGACGGCCTGCGGATCGACGATTTCGTCGTCTTCACCCTGGATGACCAGCCAGTTGGCCGGCGGCTGCACGCCGTCGAAGTCCCAGCGCCCGGCGGGCGGGGCGATCGAGACCAGCACCTGCGGCTGCAGCTCGGCGGCCGCGCGCAGGGAGACGAAGGCGCCGAAGCTGAAGCCGGCCAGCCACAGGGTGGCGTCGGGGCGCTGTTCGCGCACCCAGGCCACCACGGCCTTGAGGTCGTCCTGCTCGCCCACGCCGTGGTCGAACTCACCGGCCGAGGTGCCGACGCTGCGGAAGTTGAAGCGCACGGTGGCAATGCCCAGCTCGCGCAGGGTGGTGCCGACCATGGTCACCACCTTGTTGTGCAGGCTGCCGCCCTCGGTGGACAGCGGGTGGCAGATGACCGCCACCACCGGCTGCGCGGGCACGTCGGCCTTGGGCAGGTCGACCGCCACGTCCAGCGCGCCGACCGGGCCGGCCAGCTGCAGGGTGGTGCTTTCATTGGGGAAAGGGGGATTGTGCATGGCGTCATAATACCGCTCCCCCGCGGGCTGCACTGCCGCGCCTGCCTGGAACCCCATGTTCTATCTGCTTTTCAGCGTGGTCTGCAGCGTGTTGGTGTCGGTGCTGCTGAAGCTGGCCGCGCGCCGCCAGCTGGATGTCGCCCAGATGGTGACCTGGAATTACCTGGTGGCCGCCGGGCTTACGGCGGGGGTGTTGCGGCCGCCGCTGGAGGCGCTGCAATCGGGCCATGCGCCGTGGCCGGCGCTGCTGGTGCTGGCGGTGGTGCTGCCTTCGCTGTTCCTGGTGCTGGGCCGCACGGTGGCGGTGGCCGGGATCGTGCGCACGGATGTGGCGCAGCGGTTGTCGCTGTTGCTGTCGTTGTTGGCTGCGTTTCTGTTCTTCGGGCAGACGGCCACGCCTTTGAAGCTGCTGGGGTTGGGTCTGGGGCTGGTGGCGATGCTGGGCATCAGCCTGCGCCCGCGTGGGCCGGCGGTAGCCGGTGAGGCGGGCAGCTGGCGCTGGCTGCTGGCAGTGTGGGTGGGGTTTGCGCTGGTGGATGTGCTGCTGAAGCAGGTGGCGCTGTCGGGGACGCCGTCGATGGCGGCGCTGCTGGCGTGTTTCAGCATTGCGTTTGTGTTGATGCTGGGGATGCAGCTGTGGCGGCACTTCAGCGGGCGCAGCCGGTTGCGCGCGCGCAACGTGGGCGCGGGGGCGCTGCTGGGGCTGCTCAATGGCGGCAACATCCTGTTTTACGTGCACGCCCACCAGGCGATGCCGGACAGCCCGGCCACGGTGTTTGCCGGGATGAACATCGGCGTGGTGGTGTTGGGGGCGTTGGTGGGGGTGTTGGCGTTTGGCGAGCCGACCACGCGGTGGAACCGCGCGGGGTTGGTGTTGGCGGTGGTGGCGATTGGGTTTATCGCCTGGGGCTGATACCGCGCGCAGCCACGCA
>DGIP01000158.1 GCA_002386405.1 Stenotrophomonas maltophilia | reverse complement strand
TGTGGCGGTAGGTCACGACCGTTGGTGGTGACCCACGGGTGCGCCGATCAGGCCACTTCGTACGCGCCGTACCCACGCAGGCGCTCGTAACGCTTCTGCAGCAGGTCTTCGGTGGACAGCTTTTCCAGCGCGTCCAGCTCGTTGAGCAGCACGGCCTTCAGGCGCTTGGCCATCTGGTTCGGATTGCGGTGCGCACCACCGGTCGGCTCGCGCACGACCTTGTCGACCAGGCCCAGGCTCTTCAGGCGCGGCGCGGTCAGGCCCAGCTGTTCGGCGGCGTCCTTGGCCTTGCCCGCATCCTTCCACAGGATCGAGGCGCAGCCTTCCGGGCTGATGGTCGAGTACACGCTGTATTCCAGCATCACGGTGCGGTCGCCCACGCCCAGTGCCAGCGCGCCGCCGGAGCCGCCTTCGCCGATCACGGTGCAGATCACCGGCACCTTCAGTTCGGCCATCTCCATCAGGTTGCGCGCGATCGCTTCGGACTGGCCGCGCGATTCGGCATCGATGCCCGGCCAGGCGCCGGCGGTGTCGATCAGGGTCAGCACCGGCAGGCCGAAGCGTTCGGCCATCTTCATCAGGCGCAGCGCCTTGCGGTAGCCCTCCGGCTTGGGCATGCCGAAGTTGCGCTTGATCTTTTCCTTGGTGTCGCGGCCCTTCTGGTGGCCGATCAGCATCACCGAACGGCCGCCGATGCGGGCCAGGCCACCCATGATGGCCTTGTCGTCGGCGAAGGCGCGGTCGCCGGCCAGCTCCTGGAATTCATCGCAGAAGAGGCGGATGTAGTCGGCGGTGTACGGGCGCGAAGGATGGCGGGCCAGCTGCAGCACCTGCCACGAGGTCAGGTTGCGGAAGATCTGCGCGGTACGCAGCCGCAGCTTGTCCTGCAGGGTGCGCACTTCGGCCTCGACATTGACCGCCGGGCCGGCGCTTGCGCTGCGCAGCTCCTGGATCTTTGCCTCCAGATCAGCGATGGGTTGCTCGAAGTCGAGGTAGTTCGGATTCATCGGAAGCCGTCGTGAAGAAAAGAGGGAAAGTGTAGCCGAATGCGTCTAAATGCCCCGTACGCCGTCGTCTGGTCGGTGCCTAGTTCGCCCATGGCGGGCTGTACCGGACTTTCAGTGTACGCACTGCCGGGTCGGCCCGCAGGGCGTCCACCAGCTGGCTGTCCACGCGCACGGCGGTCTCGCCGGCCACGTCCAGCATGCCGGCCACCGGGCCCTGCTCGGTGCCCAGCAGCAGGTCCAGGCGCAGGGGGGTGCGGCCGGGACGATGGCGGTCGAGCAGGCCGTTCACCCGCGCCCACACCGGGTCGCCCTGGCGCAGGTCCAGGCGCAACGACAGGCGGGTGGCGTAATTGGCGCAGATTTCCTCGAAGTCCCAGCACTGGCGGATGCGCAGGGCATAGCCGCCGTTGAACTCGTCCTCGCGCAGGCCGCCCTTGACCACCAGGATGCGGTCCTTGGTCATCAGGTGGCCGAACTCGGCCAGGCCGTCGGTGAACGCGCTGCACTCGACCCGGCCCTTGCCGTCCTCGAGCTGCATGAACACCTGGCTTTCGCCCTTGCGGCGCACGCCGACCACCAGGCCGGCCAGGATCACCGGGGTTTCCTGGCGCCAGGCGCGCTTCTCGCCATCCTTGCTGGGGCGGGCGGGGGGAATGAGTTTTTCCAGCATGCCCAGGTCGGTGCCGACCAGTTCCTTGACGTCGTCGGCATGCGGGTCGAACGGATGGCCACTGAGGTAGAACCCCAGCGTTTCGCGTTCGCCGTCCAGCAGTTGGCCCAGCCCCCATTCCTTGGCTTCGGGCAGGTCCAGCTGCAGCGCGGTGCTGACCGGGTCGGGCGCGCCGAACAGCGAGTTCTGGCCGGAGGCCTTCTCGCGCGACATCTGGTCGGTGGCCTTGAGCACTTCAGGCAGCTGCAGCATCAGCGAGGCGCGGTTCTTGCCCAGGCCATCGAGCGCGCCGCAGTTGATCATGGCTTCAAGCGTGCGCCGGTTGAGCTTGCCCGATTCGATGCGCATGCAGAAATCCAGCAGCGAGGCGTAGCGGCCCTTGGCCAGCCGCTCATCGACCACCGCTTCGCAGGCACCCTGGCCCACGCCCTTGATGGCGCCCAGGCCGTACTGGATGGTGTCGGCGCTGGAGGCTTCGAACATGTACGCCGATTCGTTCACGCGCGGCGGCAGCACGGTCAGGCCGAGGTTGCGTACTTCGGCCAGGAAGCCCACCACCTTGTCGGTGTTGTCCATGTCCGAGGAGAGCGTGGCCGCCATGAACTCGGCCGGGTAATGGCGCTTGAGCCAGGCGGTCTGGTAGCTGACCAGTGCGTAGGCGGCGGCGTGCGACTTGTTGAAGCCGTAGCCGGCGAACTTCTCCATCAAGTCGAAGATTTCGTCGGCCTTGGGGCCGTCGACGCCGCCCTTGGCCGCACCCTCGCGGAAGATCTCGCGGTGCTTGGCCATTTCGGCCGGCACCTTCTTGCCCATCGCGCGGCGCAGCAGGTCGGCGCCGCCGAGCGAGTAACCGCCGACGATCTGCGCCATCTGCATCACCTGCTCCTGGTACACCATGATGCCGTAGGTGTCTTTCAGGATCGCTTCGGTACGCGGATCGGGGTAGATGATTTCTTCCTGGCCGTGCTTACGCGCGTTGAAGGAGGGAATCAGGTCCATCGGGCCGGGGCGGTACAGCGACACCAGCGCGATGAGGTCTTCGAAGCGGTCGGGGCGCGCGTCCTTCAGCAGGCGGCGCATGCCCGAGGATTCGAACTGGAACACCGCACCGGTGTTGCCGTTGGCGAAGATGTCCTTGTAGGTGGGGGCATCGTCGAGCGGCAGCGCGGTGATGTCGACCGGCGGAATGCCGGCGCGGGCGTGGCGCTTGTTGATCGCCTTGACCGCCCAGTCGATGATCGTCAGCGTGCGCAGGCCGAGGAAGTCGAATTTCACCAGGCCGATTTCTTCGACGTCGTTCTTGTCGAACTGGGTGACCGGGTTGCGGCCACGGCCGCCTTCATCGTGTTCGGCGAACAGCGGGCAGAATTCGGCCAGCGGTTCGGGCGCGATCACCACGCCACCGGCATGCTTGCCGGCGTTGCGGGTAAGGTCTTCGAGCTGGCGTGCCAGGTCGATCAGGTCGCGCACGTCGTCTTCGTTCTGGTAACGCTGGATCAGCTCCGGCGATGCCATTTCCGTGTCCTTGCCTTCGCCCATCGCATCCTTGAGCGAAATGCCCAGGATGTTGGGAATCAGCTTGGACACGCCATCGACCAGGCCATACGGGAAGCCAAGCACGCGCCCGGAGTCGCGCACCACGGCCTTGGCGGCCATGGTGCCGTAGGTGATGATCTGGCTGACGCGTTCGCGGCCGTACTTGCGCGCGACGTAGTCGATGACTTCGTCGCGGCGGTCCATGCAGAAGTCGATGTCGAAGTCGGGCATCGACACGCGTTCGGGGTTGAGGAACCGCTCGAACAGCAGGTTGTACGGAATGGGATCCAGGTCGGTGATCTGCAGCGCCCAGGCCACCAGCGAACCGGCACCGGAACCACGGCCGGGGCCGATCGGAATGCCCTGGTTCTTGCCCCACTGGATGAAGTCGGCCACGATCAGGAAGTAGCCGGGGAAGCCCATCTTGATGATGGTGGCCAGCTCGAATTCCAGGCGCTCGACGTAATCCTCGCGGGTCTTGCCTTCGGCCAGCGGATTCTTTTCCAGGCGCGCTTCCAGGCCCTTGCGCGATTCGCTGCAGATCCAGCTGTCCAGCGTTTCGTTTTCCGGCACCGGGTAGTTGGGCAGGAAATAGGTGCCCAGCCGCATTTCGATGTTGCAGCGTTCGGCCAGCGCCAGCGTGTTGTCGATCGCATCGGGGATGTCGGCGAACAGCGCGCACATCTCTTCGGGCGATTTGAGGTACTGCTGGTCGCTGTAATCGCGCGGGCGCTTGGGATCGTCCAGCACGCGGCCGGAGGAAATGCACACGCGCGCTTCGTGGGCGCTGAAATCGTCCGGGCGCAGGAAGCGCACGTCGTTGCTGGCCACCACGGGCAGGCCGCGCTGGCCGGCGGCCACCAGGGCAAACTGGTTGAACGCTTCTTCGCCTTCGCGACCGGTACGGGTCAGTTCCAGGTGCAGGCCATCGCCGAACACGCGCTGCCAGTCGGCGAGCTGCTGCTCGGCCAGGTCATGCCGGCCTTCGCCGGCCAAGCGCCCGGCCAGGCTGTCGCGGCCGGCCAGGGCAAACAGGTTGTGGCAACCGGCCTTCAGCCAGTCGGGGTGCACGGCCACGCCGCCTTCAGGGCGGTGGCCTTCCATCCAGGCGCGGGTAAGCAGGCGCGACAGGCTGAGATAGCCTTCGCGGTCGCGGCAGAGCAGGGTCATGCGCCAGGGGGTCATGCCCTCTTCGGCGATCATGATGTCGGCACCGGCAATCGGCTTGATGCCGACCGTTTCAGCGGCCTTGTAGAACTTGACCAGCGCGAACAGGTTGTTCAGGTCGGTCACTGCCAACGCGGGCAGGTTCAGTTCGACGGCGCGGCTGAGCAGGTTGGCCTGCTTGGCCTTTTTCGGGTCAGCCTGATCCGGTTTCGCCGGGACACGGATGGTCGAATCCGCCAGCGAAAACTCGGTGTGGACGTGCAGATGTACGAAACGGGAAGTGGACATGCCGGGCCAATGTAATGCCCGGTCAGGGTAGCCGCGCGGGGCAGCCCGAACAAGGCTTGACAGGGGGTTGGGTTAAGGCCGGAGGCCTTGGCTGAAGCCAGAGCGTGAGCCAAAGCAAACGCCAAAGCCAGAGCGCTTGGGCGGTGGGGCTATCGGCTGGGGCGGCGGCGGGGGCAGGGGTACGGGACACGCCGTAAACCCATCCATGGGGGCTCTCTTGCAACATCCATGTTGCAAGGAAAGGTCCCGTACCCCTGCCCCCGCCGCCGCCCCCAACGGAAGGTCGGCTCGCACGGGAGAGCAGAAGCAAAGGCCGGGCTTTTGATCTCCGTTGGGCACCAGCCAACTGTCAAAGGGCGGCGACGGTGGGTTTGCGGGGGTGTGAGCCGCATGGATGCGGCGACCAAGCCCCCAAGGATGGGTTTACGGCGTCCCCCGCAAACCCACCGGCGCCGCCCAAGCCAGACGAACGCCGACGTGCCGCTTTGGCTTCGGCTTTGGCTGTTGCTGCTGCTGTTGCTCTACCCAGCAGCAACCAGCGCGCTGTCCAGACACTCACGCACGGGCGCGAAGCTGCGGCGGTGGTGCGGGCAGGGGCCGTGGGTGCGCAGGGCGGCCAGGTGGGCCGGGGTGCCGTAACCCTTGTGCTGGTCGAAGCCGTATTGGGGGTGCTGCTCGTGCAGCTGGAGCATGTAGCGGTCGCGGCTGACCTTGGCCAGGATCGAGGCGGCCATGATCGCGCGGTCGAGCGCGTCGCCGCCGACCAGCGCCTGCGCGGGGCAGGGCAGGCCCTTGGGCACCACGTTGCCGTCGATGCGCGCGAACTGCGCCACGTGCGCGACTGCTTCGACCGCCCGGCGCATGCCCAGCATCGTGGCCTGGTAGATGTTGAGCGAATCGATCTCCGCCACGTCCACCATCACCACGTGGAAGGCCAGCGCCCGCTGCTGGATCCTGTCGAACAGCTGGTCGCGGCGGAGCGCCGTGAGCTGCTTGGAATCGTCCAGCCCGTTCAGGCGCGGGCGGTCCGGGCAGAACACCACCGCAGCCACCGCCACCGGACCGGCCAGCGGGCCTCGGCCCGCTTCGTCCACGCCCGCCACATAGCGAGGCGCCACGGTCGCCAGCGCCGCCCCGTCGAACAGCGCCAGCGAGGCCGCCGCGGCGTGGCGGCGGCTCATGCCG
>DGIP01000155.1 GCA_002386405.1 Stenotrophomonas maltophilia | reverse complement strand
GCCTTCAACTTCGCCCCGGACGTGGACCTGAAGGCGCTGGACCGTCACATCGGCTACTTCATGCAGGGCGGCATGGGCCTGCCCGACCCGGCCTTCTACACCCGCACCGACGCCGATACCGTGGCGCTGATGGGGCGCTACCGCGCTTACGTCAAGCAGATCCTGGCCCTGACCGGCACCCCGGCCGACAAGCTGGAGGCCGAATCGCAGGCGGTGATCGCGCTGGAAACCGAGCTGGCGCGCAATGCGCAGTCGCTGGCCGGCATCAACAACCCGTTCAACAACTACGCGCCGATTTCCACCAAGGAACTGAACAGCCGCTTCCGCAACCTGCAGCTGGATGCGTTCCTGAAGGCACAGGGCGTCAACGACGACCTGGTCTCGCTGTCCGACCCGGAGCTGTTCAAGGCGCTCGACGGCATGGTCACCCGGATCAAGCCGGACCAGTGGAAGGCCTACCTGCGCTGGCGCGTGGGCGATGCCATGGCCCCCTACCTGTCCAAGGCCTACCGCGATGCGGAGTTTGAATTCCGCGGCCGCGTGATCCGTGGCGAAACCATCGCCCCGGCCCGCTGGGAGCAGGTGCTGGATGCGATGAACGTGGCCGCCGGCCCGATGGTTGGCCGCGAGTATGCCGCCCGTTACCTGTCCGCCGAAGACCGCCGCCAGGCCGCCGTGATCGTCGACAAGGTCCGCGAAACCCAGATCGAGGCGGTCAAGGCCAGCAGCTGGCTGAGCCCGGAAGCCAAGAGCGAAGCACAGGCCAAGCTGGCCGCGCTGAAGATCGAGATCGGCACCCCGCTGCGCGACCTGGATTACAGCGTGCAGCCGATGGGCCGTGGCAGCTTCGGCGGCAACATGCTGATCGCCTCCACCTGGCGCCACCGCGAAGAAATGAAGCGCATCGGCAAGGGCAACGCCGACCGCCGCTGGGACGTGCTGCCGCAGCAGCCGGCGCTGGCCTATGACATCGCGCAGAACCGCCTGATCGTCACCGCTGCCGTGCTGCAGGGCCCGGTGTTCAATGCCAAGGCCGACACCGCCGACAAGTACGGCAGCTACGGCGCGCTGGTCGCCCACGAGCTTACCCGCGCGATCGACGCCAAGGGTTCGCTGGTGGATTCCAAGGGCGAGCTGCGCAGCTGGTGGACCCCGGCCGACAAGACCGCCTGGACCCTGCTTGGCAACCGCGTGGCCGCGCAGTTCAGCAGCCTGGACTTCCCCGGCGTCAAGGGTGCCAAGGTCAACGGCGAACTGACCCGCGAAGAGAACCTGGCCGACCTGGCGGGCGTGGAACTGGCGTGGGCCGCTTACAGATCGGCCGAGCCGGATGCCAAGCCGGCCACGCAGCAGGGTTTCTTCCGTGCCTGGGCCGCCCTGTGGCCGCAGCAGCTGTCGCCGAACGAAGCCGCCCAGCGCCTGACTTCCGACACGCTGGCCCCGGGCAAGTGGCGCACCAACGCCCCGCTGTCCAACCTGCCGGCCTTCGGTGCCACCTTCAGCTGCAAGCCGGGCCAGCCGATGCAGCGCGTGGACAGCGACCAGATCAAGGTCTGGCGCTGAGCGACGCGGTAATGGATTGAACGAAGGGCGCCCCATGGGCGCCCTTTTTTTTACCCCGCCGGTTGCAGGGATCCGCGATACGCAACGATCAACCCCACCCCAGGTGCGGCGATCTCCACGTTGAACACGAACCGGCCATCCACGTCGGTTTCGAAGGTGGTGCCCCTGGGCAGCAGCGCCTTCGGCAGCGGCACGCCCAGCAAGGACCAGCGGCGCGGCACCAGCAGCAATCGATCGCCTTCCACCAGCAGCGCCAACGCGACCTCGATCACCCCAAAGCGCTCGACCAGCAGCGCCTCATTGCGCCCTGCCCCGCGCCGTTGCCACGAGGTAAACCGGCGTCCGCCAAAATCACGCGTCCAGCGCTCGATGCCCTGGTCCCGCGAAAAGGTCACGGTGACCGGCACATCGGCGCCCGCCTTCGGAAAACCGATGACCGCCGCCACCAGGCGTGACACCCGCCCGGTGCCACGACGCACCTGCGCCGTGCCGCTCCAGCGGTGCTGCCCGGGCGTGTCGTGCAGCGCCTGCACCTGCGCAGGCAGCGCATCGTAGGCACTGCCCAGCACCTGCCGGTACAGGCTGGCGGCGGCGCGATCGTCGCGCAGCTACTTCACGCTGCGCAGGTGGTTGGGCCGCTTCGGGCCGCCCGGTGGGCGCCGGTTGAATGGCGGCTGCCCCCGCCAATAACGGATCAGCAGCCAGCCGAACAACATGCCGCCCAGGTGGGCGAAGTGGGCCACGCCCGGCTGCCAGCCGGTGGCGCCCAGCACCAGTTCCATCACGCCGAACACGATCACGAAGGTGCGGGCCTTCATTGGAATGGGCGGGAACAACAGCATCACGCGCTGGTTGGGGAACAGCATGCCGTAGGCCAGCAACAGGCCGAATACGCCACCGGAAGCGCCCAGCACGGTGGCCGGGTCCGTGATCATCGCGCCCACCGCCAGCTGGCACAGGCCGGCGCCGGCCACGCACACCAGGTAGTAGGTAAGGAAGCGCTTTTCGCCCCAGGTCTGCTCCAGCGGCGCGCCAAACATGAAGAGCGCCAGCATGTTGAAGAACAGGTGCCCGAAGCTGCCATGCAGGAAGCCGTAGGTCAGCAGCTGCCACGGCTGGAAATTGCCACCCGGCGAGAACGGGTCGAAGCCACCGCGCAGCGGTTGCAGCATGAACGGCTCGAACGTGCCGTTGCCCAGCAGGAACGGCTGCTGCAGCAGGAACAGCACGATGTTGGCGATCAACAGTGCCTTGGTGACGGTGGGCAGTCGCGGGAACATGGGGGCCTCCTTTGGAACCGCGCCCATCATAACGGGCTAGCCCGGTCCCCACACCGCCGCGTCCAGGTCATCGCCGCCGCCGCGCGGCATGTGCTTGACCCGGCCACGCTCCATCACCACCCCTTCGGCGCGCAGCCGCTGGTTCTGCTCGCGCCAGCCGCGCGAGCCTTCCGGCATGGCGATGCGGCCATCCGAGCGCAGCACCCGGTGCCAGGGCAGGTCCGGATCGTCGTTCATGCCCAGCACCCGTGCGGTGAGTCGCGCCCGGCCCGGCAGCCCGGCCCTGGTGGCCACCTGGCCGTAGCCCATCACCTGCCCGGGTGGGATGGCCCGGATCACCGCCAGGATGCGCTCGCGCGCCTGCGCCGCAGCGTCCACTGCGTCGTCGGCGGGCGGCGCGCCTTTCTTCACGCGCGTACGCGGCTGACCAGCAGCACGCCGACCAGCACCAGCGCCGTCCCCAGGATCTGCCAGGGGCCCATGGGTTCGTCGAGCAGCCATAGACTCATCACGATGGTGGATACCGGCCCGAGCATACCCACCTGCGCGGCCAGCGACGAGCCGATCCGCTTCACCGCCAGCATGATCGCCAGCACCGGCAGCACCGTGCAGACCGTTGCATTGACCAGCGACAGCCAGTACACCGGCGCCGGCTGCTGGAACAGCACCGGCAGCGGGTGCAGCACCGCGAAGTGCAGCACGCACAGCACGCAGGCCACGCAGCTGGCATAGGCGGTCAGGCGGATCGCGCCGATCCGCGCCACCACCTGGCCGCTGCCGAACAGGTACAGCGCGTAGCTGAGCGCGCTGGCGAACACCAGCGCACTGCCCAGCACGATGCGCCCGCCTTCCAGCTGCAGGTCATGGCCGAAGGCAAGCAGCACGCCGAGATAACTCAGCACCAGCGCGGCCACCTGCCAGCGCCCGGGCTTCTTCTTCAGCAGCACCAGGCTGATCAGCAGCACCAGGGTGGGATTGAGGTACAGGATCAACCGCTCCAGGGTCACGCTGATGTACTGCAGTCCCTGGAAATCGAGCAGGCTGGAAAGGTAGTAACCGGTGAAGCCCAGCCACACCACCCGGCCCCGGTCGGACCAGGACAAGGCGGTGGCGCGGCGCGCCGACCACACCGCCAGCAGCGCGAACAACGGGAACGCCATGAGCATGCGCAATGCCAGCAGCGTGGTGGCATCCACGCCATGGCGATAGGCAAGCTTGACGATCACGGCCTTGCCGGAGGCCGCTACCGCGCCGACGGCGGCAAGCAGGATGCCGGAGGTGGCAAGGCGTGGGGAGGAGGTGGGGAGCGCGTGCGACATCCCACGCATTGTCGCATCTGCCGATGTCTACCGACCAACGGTCGGTTGCTACCGACGTGGTGTTGATGCGCTTCAGCGCATCAACACCACCTCTTCGGCGCTCGTGGGGTGAATGGCGACGGTGTCGTCGAGCTGGGCCTTGGTGACGCCCATTTTCACCGCGACCGCGAAGCCCTGCAGGATCTCGTCAGCCGATTCGCCGAGCAGGTGCACGCCCACTACCCGCTCTTCTTCACCCACGCAGACCAGTTTGAAGACGCTGCGCTGGGTGCCGTCGGCCAGCGCCTGCAGCATCGGGCGGAAGTTGCTGCGATAGACGCGCACATCCCCATGGCGCGCGCGTGCTTCTTCTTCGCTCAAGCCCACCGCGCCCAGTGCCGGGTGCGAGAACACGACGCTGGCGATGTTTTCGTAGTCCATCTTCGCCTGCGGCTGGCCGCCGAACAGGCGGTCCATCAACTTGCGCGCGGCGGCGATGGCCACCGGGGTAAGGCCGACCCTGCCCGCGATGTCGCCAACAGCATGCACGCTGGGCACCGCAGTGGTCTGCCAGTCATCAACCTCGACCTCGCCCTTGTCACCGACCACGATGCCCAGTTCCTCCAGCCCCAGCCCGGCGCTGTTGCCACGCCTGCCGGTCGCGAAGAACACCTGGTCGAAGCGCGGTTCGGTCGGGCCATCGTGGCCGTAAGCGAGCAGATCCTCGCCCTCGCGCCGCAGCTCACGCAGCCGGTAGTTGCAGATCACCTGCACGCCCTGGTGGCGCAGGTTCTCGGCCAGCTGTGCGGTCAGTTCGGCATCGAACCGTTCCAGCAGCCGTTCGCCGCGCACCAGCAGGGTCACCCGGCTGCCGAGTGCCTGCAGCAGCCCGGCCAGTTCCACGGCGATGTAACCGCCGCCGACGATCGCCACGCGACCGGGCGCGCCGCACAGGTTGAAGAAGTCATCCGACACCGAACCCAGCTCGGCGCCTGGAATGTCGGGGCGTTTCGGGTGCGCGCCGGTGGCCAGCAGGATGTGTTCCCCACTGATGCGGATGCCATCGCTGCATTCCACCGTGTGCGCATCCAGCAGCCGGCCCCTGCGCGGTACGCGTACCACGTTGCTGTCGTTCAGGCGCTTGAGGTAGCTGGCATGGATGTTGGCGATGTAGGCCTGGCGATGTACCACCAGTTCCTTCCAGTCCAGCGCCGGTCGCGCCGGCACATCGAAGCCCATTGCCGCGGCCAGGCCGATGCGCCCGGAGAGGTCGGCGGCCAGCCACATCGCCTTCTTCGGCACGCAGCCGACGTTGACGCAGGTACCGCCCAGTTCGCCCGGTTCCAGCATCGCCACGCGCTTGCCGTGCTGCGCTGCACGGAACGCCGCCGCCAGTCCACCGGAACCGCCACCCAGCACGATCAGATCGTAGTCGTAGTGCGTTGTCATGGGCGCCAGCATGCCACGCCACGTCGCGATTCAGGCGTGACGACGCGGCCCGAATCGTTTCATCGGCGCAACGGTGGCCAACGCCCGTAGGTCATCGCGCGCCAGATCCACTCCAGCGGCCCGAACCGGAAGTGGCGCAGCCACGCATGGCTGAGCAGGACCTGCACTGCGAACAGCGCCACCGCGAACGGAACCTGCCAGGCACGCGGCATCGTCTCGAACGCGCCCAGCCCGTAGCCGTAGAACAGCCAGGTGCACACCAGCGACTGCAGGATGTACTGGGTCAGCGCCATCCGCCCCATCGGCGCCAGCACGCGCAGGCGTTGCCGCCAGCGCACGATCCAGGCCAGGTAACCCAGGCACATCAGCAGGCTGGCCACCGACGACAACGCATACGCCGCACCGGTAGTGGGCGTGAACGTGCCCGGCGCCAGGTACGGCACCCAGCTCGCGCTGATGAGCATCAACAGCAGTCCAGCCGGCAGCGCGCCGCGCCGCAGCCAGCGGTACAGGCGCTCGAAACGTGCCGGGTCGGCCAGCGCGCCACTGCGCGCTAACCAGCTGCCCAGCAGGAACATGCCCAGCACTTCCGGGCCGATGATCAGCGCGCCGGACAGGGCCGTACCCAGGTCGCTTGCCCGCTGCGCCACCGCCTGGCCGAAGCTGCCATGGCCATACGCCTGGCGCTGCAGTTCAACGGTCTGCTGGCCCTGCGCCATGGCCGAGCCCAGGGCGCCGCCATCGCCTTCGACCTGTCCGACCAGGCCCAGCATCGCGCCCAGCAGCAGCATCATCGCCGCCGCACACAGGTAGGTGACCACGCCCATCGCCGGCAACCAGCGTTGCGGCGCTTCGCGCGTGGCCAGCAGCGGCAGCGACACCAGCGCGTAGATCACCAGGATGTCGCCGGACCACACCAGCAACGCATGGCACAGGCCGATCAACAGCAGGCCGGCGCTGCGGCGCAGGTAGAAGGTCGTGAAGTCGCGGCGCGCCGCTTCGGCGCGTTGCGCCATGATGGCAAAGCCGGCGCCGAACAGCAGCGAGAACAGGGTAAAGAACTTGCCCTGCACCAGCACGTAGATGGCCGCGTCGGCCCAGTAGTCCAGCCCCTGCCAGTGCGGGTCGATGCCGGTGAACGCCAAGTCCAGCGGTCCGCTCAGCGCTTCCATGTTCATCAACAGGATGCCCAGCAGCGCGACCCCGCGCAGGATGTCGATGACTTCGATGCGGTCGCCGGCAGCCACCGGCAGCAGCGTGGGGGAAACTGGCTTCACGGGCGACTCGCTTGGCAGGGCGGACAGTATGCCGCCGCGGCCCAAGGTCCGCCCGGCATTTCGACGCTGCAGATACGCAACGGCCCGCCGAAGCGGGCCGTTGCCTTGCGCGGTGGCCTGCACTCAGTGCTGGTGGCCGCCGTCGCCGTGCACGTGGCCGTGCTCGAGTTCTTCGGCAGCGGCTTCACGCACGTCGACGATCTCGACCGAGAAGTGCAGGTCCTTGCCGGCCATCGGGTGGTTGAGGTCCACGTCGACCACGCTCATGCCGACCTTTTCCACGGTCACGGCGCGCGGGCCGAAGTTGGTCTGCAGCACGACCTGCTGACCCTTCACCAGGCGGGTGTCACCGAAATGCTTCTTCGGCACGCGCTGGGTCAGGCCTTCCTTGCGCTCGCCGTAGGCATCGGCCGCCTTGACGTCGACCTCGAAGGTGGCGCCGGCTTCCTTGTCCAGCATGGCCGCTTCCAGGCCCGGGATGATGTTGCCGTGGCCGATCAGGATCGCCAGCGGGTCACGGTCCCTGGAGCTCTCGATCGGCTCCTGGCCCTGCTCGGCGACGGTGTAATGGAAGCGGACGACGCGGTCTTTTTCGATCTTCATGCGGAACTCTTGTGCTGAGGCTGCCAGGGCAGACGGGTGGGACGGGTTGTCGCCCGCCAAGTACGCCGCCATCATGACGGCCTTCTGAGGCCGCGCATTATCCGGACATCACGCACATGACGCCAGTTCCGCGCTTGAACCGCTCTGTTGCCCGGGTTGCCGCCCTGCTCGCGATGGCCCTGCTGGCCGCCTGCGGCGGTGGCAGGACCACCCGCCCCAGCGCGCCGCCCGCCTCCACCCAGGTCTGGCCGACGGTGGTGCCCAATGACCCGCAGGCAGCCAATGCGGTGCTGATGCGCGCCATCGGGCTGGTCGGCACGCCGTACCGGTATGGCGGCAACACCCCCGAATCAGGCTTCGACTGCAGCGGGCTGGTGGCCTACGTCTACCGGGAAATGCTGGACCTGAAGCTGCCGCGCACCTCGCGCGACCTCGCTGCGGTGCAGGGCCCGAAGATCGATCCGCAGCGGCTGGCACCGGGCGACCTGGTGTTCTTCGGCGACCGTGGCAACGTCTTCCACGTCGGCATCTACGTGGGCGAAGGGCGCTTCGTGCATGCCCCGAGCACCGGCGGAACGGTCCGGCT
Organism: Stenotrophomonas maltophilia; assembly: GCA_002386405.1. Classification (GTDB taxonomy): domain Bacteria; phylum Pseudomonadota; class Gammaproteobacteria; order Xanthomonadales; family Xanthomonadaceae; genus Stenotrophomonas; species Stenotrophomonas maltophilia_AD. The sequence goes on along the minus strand of DGIP01000155.1, from coordinate 15,224 downwards.
GGATTCGCTGGGTGGCACCTATTGGAAGCAGCACTACACGGGGGCGAAACGTGTCCTTCACTGAAATGAACAGGGCAAAGGTCTAAAAATGTGACCTTCATCACGTTCATATAAACGGAAATTTAACGAAATTTGTACCAAATCACACGTCTTACACGGCATCATCACCCATCGTTTTTATTCAGTGACCGCCGCGTGACGACAGCCGACCTGACGTGCCAAGGCCAGACCGCCACTTTCCGGCGTACTGCCCGCCCCGCTCTTCTCGCTTTCGCCCTCTGCCTGGCCAGCCTTCCGGCCTGGGCGCAGACGGCACCGACGACCGCCGTCGATGCTGCTCCGGTTGCCACCGTTGCCGCCACCGAGATCCCCGCCGCCGCCAAGCCCAAGGCTGACGCGCCGGCCCGCAGCAAGGCCGATGCCGCTGCCAGTGCCACCCTCGCCGCCCTGCTTCCGCACCTGGCGGCCAACGACACCATTCCGCTCATGGACCGCTCGGCGATGTTCGCCGGCGACCTGAGCCGCCTGCTGGCCAACTACGATGCCAGCTCCGGCGCCAACGGCGTCGTGGTCGGTGGCGCTGCCGACAATGGCAAGGTGCAGTCGCTGCTGCGCCGTGCAATGACCCTGCTGGGCACGCCGTACCGCTGGGGCGGCACCTCGCCGGACAGCGGTTTCGACTGCAGCGGCCTGGTCGGCTATGTCTTCAAGACCGCGCTGGGCATCGAGCTGCCGCGCGTCTCGCGTGAAATGGCGCATGACGGCGAAGCCGAGCTGATCAACGACCGCAACGCGTTGGCGGCTGGCGACCTGGTGTTCTTCGGCCGCAAGGGCCGGGTCGACCACGTGGGCATCTACGTGGGTGAAGGCCGCTTCCTGCACGCCCCCAGCACCGGCAAGGACGTCCGCGTGGACAGCCTGGTCTCGGGCTACTGGAGCGGCAAGTTCATGCAGGCCCGCCGCGTCGAGCTCTGAGCCGGCCACCCCGCCGCGCCGCCTGAAGGCCGCTGCCCCGTGCAGCGGCCTTTTTCGTTGTGGGCCCGGAATGGCCGGTAACCGGGGCAACCGGCGTTGTCCCTACTGTCGTTCGAGCAAATCCAAGTGCGTGCGACCAGCCCTGGCCGGATTCGGCAGGGGTTGTTGACTCCGGCGTGGGGCGGCTCGCCGGGGTCACGCCGACCAGCAGACACCGCCCGGGATCTTTCCAGTAAAGGTGACGCATGGCGGCAGTCCCTGAATTTCCGGCCCGGTGTGTGATCTGGTTTGGGCAACCACACGCGGCCGAGCGCGCCGCATTGGCGGCGGAAGGGTGGCAGGTGCGCGGGGTGGCCAGCGATGCATGCGTGGCCATCGGCATGCGCGGCAGCGACCTGGTGGTCGGCCTGCTGGACCTGCGCGGCGCGGCCCCCGGCAACGTGGAGCACCTGCAGGCGCTGCTGGAGCAGCACCGGCACATGCGCGTGCTGGCGATCCTGCCGCCCGGCCCCTACCCCACGCCGCCGCCACTGCAGTCGCTGTTGGCGGGCTGCGTAGAGACGTTTACGGCGCCGCTGGATCTCTCCAGCCTGGTACAGCGGCTGCAGCACCTGGCAGATGGCGACGAGACGCGCTCGCCGGCGGATGCGCAGGCGCTGGTGGGCAACAGTGCGGTGCTGCAGGTGGCACGGGCGGCGCTGCGCAAGTTCGCGCCGGTGGAGCTGCCGGTGCTGGTCACGGGCGAGACGGGTACGGGCAAGGAGCTGGCGGCGCAGGCACTGCATGCGCTGTCGCCGCGCCATGCGCGGCCGTTCCTGGCGGTGAACTGCGGGGCGATTCCGGCGGCGCTGGTGCAGTCGGAACTGTTCGGGCATGAGCGCGGGGCGTTCACGGGTGCGGCGACGCGTCGTCTGGGCCTGTTCGAGACGGCCAGCGGGGGCACGGTGTTCCTGGACGAGATCGGCGACCTGCCGCTGGATGCGCAGACGAACCTGTTGCGGGTGCTGCAGGAGGGCACGATCGAGCGGGTGGGCAGCAACCATCCGCTGGCGGTGGACGTGCGGGTGGTGGCGGCAACGCACATCGACCTGGAGCAGGCGGTGGAGCGCGGGCAGTTCCGCCGCGATCTGTTTTACCGGCTCAATGTGCTGCGGCTGCCGATGCCGGCGCTGCGCGACCGCGGCAGCGACATCCTGCTGCTGGCGGAGCATTTCCTGGCCAGTTTCCGCCGCCGGCACGTGACGCGTGCGCGTGGGTTCACGACGGAGGCGGCGCAGGCGCTTCTGCGGTTCAACTGGCCGGGCAATGTGCGCGAGCTGTTGAACCGGGTGCAGCGGGCGGCGATCGTGAGCGAGGCGGAGCTGATCAACGTGGCCGACCTGGAGCTGCTGCCACCGCAGGTGGAGATGCCGCAGCGGCTGCTGCACGATGCACGTCAGGCGGCCGAGCGCGATGCCTTGCTGCAGGCCTTGCGCGATAACGCGTTCAACATCACTGCGTGTGCCCGCACCATGCAGGTGTCTCGCGTTACCGTGTACCGGTTGTGCCGCAAGCATCAACTTGCTCTGCCGGAGTTGCGCTAAGAGCGAAAAGCCCTGGTCTGCGAATGTCCCTGGCTTGGGCCGGCGGGTGTGGGTTTGCGGGGGACGCCGTAAACCCATCCCTGGGGGCTTGGTCGCCGCATCCATGCGGCTCACACCCCCGCAAACCCACCCCCGCAGACCCTTCGACATCGGGTCGGTGGCCATGGGAAAAGCGGGGCCTTCGGCGGTAGGTATCGACCGTTGGTCGATACGCGCTACAGGATGTACGGAACCTTGAACGCGAGGGTGAAATCTGGCGAATCGGGCGTCAGGCCGATACCCAGCAGACTCACGATCGTGGTGTTCTGATTGAGTGCGTAGGTGATGCCCAGGTTGAGCGTTGCGGCATTGGCATCGCTGCCGACGATCTTGACCCACTGGCCGCCCTTGAAGCGGGTGGAGGCGCGGGCGCTGAGCTTGTCGCTGAAGGAGATGCTCAGGCTGGTGCGTTCATTGAAGGCGAACGCCACGCCGGCGCCGAAGTAGTACGAGCCGCCGAGTTTGACGTCACCCGGGTTGACGGTGTCGGGGTTGGCGTCGAGGTCGTCGAAGCTGTTTTCGAACGAGTGGATGTAGCCGATGTTGGCGAACAGGATGGCCGGGTCGGCGGTCTTGACCGCTGAGAGGCCGACGTTGGCCTGCCAGACGCCGTTGCCGGTGGGCTGCTGTTCGGGCACGGCGAAGCGGATGAAGTCGTCGTCGTCGCGCTCGAGCACTTTCCAGCTGAGGCCGTAGGGTTCGCGGCCGGTCGGGGCGGTGGCGCCCACGGTCAGCACGGTTTCGGGCCAGCGGCCTTTTTCGGCGAACAGTTTGTAGTTGGCGCTCAGGCTGATGTCGCCGAGGCCGTTGCCGGTGGTTTCTTCCTGGGCGATGGCAGCGGCCGAGCCGCCGGCGCCGCCCTTCTGGAAGACGGTCTTGCGGGCCAGGTAGGGCACGTCCAGGTTCAGGGCCAGGCGCGGGGTGAGGCCCCAGCGTGCGGCCAGGTTGTAGGTGAGGGTGTCGGACTCGACGTTTTCGATGGCGATGTTGCCGAGGAAGATCGCGTCGAGGGCGAGGAAGCCGTTGAGGGTGAGCTGCTTGCGGTCGTAGCGGGCGTAGCTCAGGCTGTTTTCGAGGGTGAAGCGCCGGGTGAACAGGGTCGAGGTCTGTTGTTTGACGTCGTCGACGCTGCGGCGCGAGGCCTCTTTGGCCTGCTGCGCTTCGGCGGCGGTGCTGGCGTAGCCGTCGCCGGTCGGCGGTGCGGCGGGGGTGCTGGAAGGCAGTGGTTCGGGCGGCGGCGCTGCGCCGGCCAGGGGGGCGGTCTTGCCGCTCAGGCGGGCCTGCATGGCCTGCACCTGCATGTCCAGTTCGCGTAGCCGGCGCACTTCCTGGGCGTAATTGGCTTTGAGCGTTTCCAGTTGCTGGATGAGTGCCTTGACGTCGGCTTCGTCGGCCGGGGTGGCCGGTGCGTCCTGCGCGTTTGCCGCGGCTGACGCGATCAGTGCCAGCGCCGCCAGCGCCAGCGGTGTCATGCGTATCGAGGTGTGCATTTCCTTGCCCTGCGTTCTGGTCTCGTTCCCCCACCCGGCCGGTGTTACTGGCCGGGCCCCATGCCTACGCCGCGTACCAGGTTCATCGCCTGGGCCACGTTCTGGTTCAGCGACGCACTGTTGGCCAACGTCTGCCGCACCAGGTCGATCTGCATGCGGTTGCTGGCCGATTGCCCATCGCTCGCCACGGCGATGCTCTGGCCGACGCTGCCGTTGCGGATCCATTGCTGGACCTGGCCCACGCCCTGGATCTGCAGCTGCACGCTGGCGCTGTTGCCGTCCTGCTGGGCCACGGCGCTCACGCCGCCCTGCTGCGCGCTGGCCTGCGGGGCGCTCTGTTCGGTGGTGGTGGGTGCGCTGCCTTCGCGCACGTTCAACTGGGTGGCGTTGCTGGCCACGTTGTTGTCACCGGCCACCTGGATGCTCTGGGTGAGCCCGGCCACGTTCTGCAGGCCGCTGGAATCCACGCTGCGCCCCGGGGTCTCCGGCAGCGGCGCGTCGGCCGCGGTGACGGTGACGCTGGGCGTGAAGCTCACCTTGGGCGTGTTGCCGCCATGGCTGAAATCCATGCCCAGGGTCAGCGCGCTCTGTGCGGACTGGTTGCCCGCCTGCCATTGCGAAACCATGGTCACGCCGAACCAGGCCACGGCATTGCCGTTGACGGTGTAGCGCCCGCGCATCAATTTAAGTTCCGGGTCGGGGATCTCGCTCAATCCCTTGCCCGGGCGTCCCTGCTCCTGCGCGTTGGGTGCATCGGCGGCGTGTACCGGGGCGATCCCGAGCAGCGCGACGAGCAATGCACTGTGCGTCCAGTTTGCGATGTTCATGGTGCCTCCTAGAACAGATCGGCATGGGTGAAACCGAAATCCACCAGTTCCGCGTCGGTGATCGGGCCCTGCCGTGCATACAGCGAACGCGCACTGGGCTGTTCGCCGGGCTGCAGCAACACGGTGTTTCGGTCGAAATCGGTACCGATCACGACGAACACGGCGCGCGACGGCCATGATTCGAGAAATTCGTTGACGGGTATGCTGCGGTTGCCCAGGATCGGGTCCGCTACGTCGACCACGTCACCGCGGACCTGCTTGAGGACCACGAAGTGGCGGAAACCACGCACATCCATCAACACCAGCCCGGGCACGCGCAGCGAGCGCAGTCGCTCTTCGTTGACGCGGTAGCCGCGTCCGCGCATGCCCATCGATTCCACGTAACGCTTGATGTCCAGCAGCGAAAACCCGCGCTGGTGGACCAGTTCGGGGTCCGAGACCCCCATCATTCCTTCGATCACCGTGCCTTCGTCCGCGTCCAGGTGGTAGGCATAACGCAGGATCGTGGCCAATGCGGCCGCGCCGCAGCTGTAATCGGTGTGTTGCCGCACCACGTTGCGGAAGCGCCGTTCCTGCATGCTCTCCACGCGCTGGGAGTACACCGCGCCATTGGGCAGCACGCCGCTGAAGGACACATCACCGGCGCGCGAAGCGCCCACCGGCAGGAGCAACAGCGACAACGCGCAGCACAGGGCTCGGGTCGACCACATCGGCATGGCTCCGGAAGAAGGAAGGAGCCCCTGCCCCAAAGGGGGAGGATGGAACAGGGGCTCCCGGGGAACCCGGCCATTGGCGGATGGCCGGGTTTGTTGCGCTCAACGCGTGTTGCTTGCGAAAACGGACACAGTTACTCGCCACCGCCCGGGGTGCCGCCACCGCTGGACGGCTGGGCCACGGCCAGTGCCAGGCTGTTGGCCTGCAGGTTGCCGGTACCGGCTGCGACGTTCACGCCGATGTTGCCGCTGGCACTGCGGAACGCATCGCCGGACAGCGAGGCGTTGTTCTCGGCACGCTCAACCACCCAGCGGGTGGTCTGGACGGTGCCGCTCAGGCTGGCACGCAGGTCGGCATAACCCACTTCACCGTAGGCGAGCACGCCGTGCTCGTCGGTATCGAAGGCAATACCACCAGCGCCTTCGTTGTACGGGTTGTCGGTTGCGCCTTGTGCGTCAGCATCCAGGTCGATGTGCCCGGTCTGGTTGCCACCGGTGTGCGTCGCGCCGGTCCAGGTATCCGGGTAGAAGTTTTCCTTCTGGTAGGCGTTGCCGCGACCGGCATAGCCACCGAGACCGACCGCCGCCGTGCCACCACGGACGTTGCCGCGCAGGGTGACTTCGGTGGTGTCACGATAGGCCTTCACGTAGCCTTCGTTGGTCACGCTGTTTTCGGCCGAGACCTGGTTCGAGCTGATGCTCGCGGTGGCCATGCGGGCGGTGGACACCGACGCAGCCAGGGCGTTCTTCTGCTCGTTGTTGTTGCCGGCGGCGCTGTTCACGCCGATGTTGCCGGTGGCGCCGCGGAAGGCGTTGCCGCTGAGGCTGGAGTTGTTGACCACGCCATCATTGGTGGTGGTGTTGCCAGCGCCGTACTGGTTCACGTACACCTGCGCATCGGACATGCCGAAGGTGAACGAGGCATCGGCGGCGGACAGCGACGCGGCGTTGTCCTGGGCATTGTTGTCACCCGCGGCGGTGTTGAAGCCGAGGTTGCCCGAAGCGTCCTGGGCGACGTTCTCGCTGATCGAGGAGTTGTTCTCCAGCAGCTTGTTGTCGCCCTCGTTGTCGGTGATCGACTGGCGGTTGTCGATGATGGCAATCGCGGCCGAGTTCACTTCCAGGTCACCCGATACGGTCGGACGGCCGCGGAACTGCACATCCGCACCCACCTGCAGGTCCGATTCTAGGTTCACGTCCACGCCGTGGTTGTTCTTTTCCTTGCGCTCGTCGGCCTGGATGTTGCTGTTCTTCTGGACGTTTTCGTTGACCGAGACATTGCGCGTGTGGTTCACGTCACTGGTGTCGCTGTAGCTCTTGGTCGTGGTCCTGGTGGTGGTATCGGTGTTGGTGTTGGTGGTGCTGTTGTTGCGTACGCGGGTACGCGAATCCCAGTCGTTGCGGATGTTGGTATCGATGTTGGTATCGATGGCGGTGGTGATGTCCGTATCGATATCGGTATCGATATCGGTATCGACATTCGTGTTGATGTTGGTATCAACGTCGGTGTTGAGGTTGGTGTTGGCGTTGGTGTTGAGGTTGGTGCGCGTTTCCCACACATTGTGGATGTGGTTGATGAACGCGCTTGCGTTCTGGTTGTCCTGTGCGGAGGCAGATGCGGTAGCCGCAACTGCGATGGCCAGCGCAAGTACCGTCTTGTTCATGGTGTTCATGGTGCCCTCTCTCTTCACGGTCAATCGGGTGGATGGAACTGCTCACGGGGTGGACTGCACCGAAATGCCCAATTGGTTGGCGGTGGTGTTGCCGGAACCCGCGATTTGATTGAGTTGCAGAACGCCGTCGAATCCCTGCAGTGCGGTGTCCTCCACGGCGACACTGCGGGTTCCGGCGGAACCACCGCGACGTGCGGTGCCCTGCCCCCCTGCTGACGCGATTGCCCCCGACGCGGCCAAGGCCTCGTCGTTCGTCTCGCGTATGCCCTGTTGCGCCAGCGTGGCCGTGACGACGTTGAGCGTCGCGTTGCCGATACCGCTGGCCTGATTGATCATGGCGACGCCGCTGGCGCCGTTCAGTGCCTGGCCGCCGATGCTGGCGCTTGCCTCGAGCGCGCCATCGGCGCGCACGCGGTTGCCGGCGAGGCGTTGGCGTGCATCGATGTTGACCTGCGCGTTCTCGCCACTGGCGATGCCCAGCAGGTTGGCCTGCAGGTTGAGGTCACCGGCGGCCATGTTGACCACCATGGCGCCGTCGGCGCCGCTCAGCGCGCGGCCATCCAGGCGGGTGTTGTTGAGGTAGCCCAGCATGCCGGCGTAGTCGTCTGCCTGCTGCGCGTACAGCGACAGTGGCAGCAGCAACGAGAGCCCCAGCGGGAGCAGCACGGTTGCGCGTTTCATTTGCCGGGCCCGCCAGAGGGGGCACCGGCCGGCTGGCCGAGCGGGAACTGGGCGAGCGCACCGCGCACCTGGTCGCCGATGCCGCGGGTGGCATTGCCTACCGCGCCCATCGGGCCGCCGATGCTGCGGCCGAGCGAGCTGCCCGACAGCACTCCGGTGCTGGTGGCCTTGCCAAGGGTGCTGTTGATGGTGCCGGTGGTGACGCGCTCGACCGTGGTCTGCTGGTGGCCGGCAGAGATACCCGTGTTGGAACCGAGCGAGGCGTAGTCGTCGTCGCTCAGTTCGTCCATGCCGGTCGGGGTACCCAATGCGCCGGCAACTTCGCGCTTGGGCGACGGGTCGGCGATCAGCGCCACGCCCGGGGGGGCGGGCCGGTAGGCGGGCCGCGCGGACACGTCACGCAGCAGCACCATCTCACCGGGTTGCGCCTTCACGCCCTGCCGCGCGCCTGATGCCTGCACCGCTGCCGGTACCAGCACCATCACCAGCAGCAGCCACGTCACCGCACTTGCCTTGCTCCGTACGCGAACGCTGTCCATTGCGACCTCCCGTTACATGCGGAGGGATGGAGCAGCAATCGTGCCAAGTCCGGGAAGGCCGTTCTGCGGGCCTCTTGCCGGCATCGACCGTCGTCACTGCAACGTCGGTGTTACACCTGCGTGGAGGTTCACGCGTCCTGAACACGAGCGTGCAAGCGCCGGGATGCTGGATAACGCTCGCTTCACACTTGGGTGTATCAGCGTTGTTACACCCGGCGATACAGATGTCACAGTGCGCAGTCATGAAACACAGACGGGCCGGCAAAAGCCGGCCCGCTGCATGACGACCTTACCGATCGTGCTAAGAGGTGCGCTCTTCGCCCTCGTCCACGCCCAGGTTGGTGGACGGGTTGTCGTAGACCTCGCGGTCGAGCAGGCCGGTTTCCTTGGCCACCAGCACCGGCACCAGCATCTGGCCGGTGACATTGGTCATCGTGCGCATCATGTCCAGGATCCGGTCGATCGCGTACAGGTAGCCGATGGTCTCCAGCGGCAGGTTGGCCGCGCTCAGCACCACCGTGGCCATCACCACTGCGGTGCCGGGCACGCCGGCGGTGCCGAAGCTGCCCAGTACCGAGGCGATCAGCACCACCACGTACTGCTCCGGGGTGAGCGGCACCCCGGTGTACTGCGCGATGAACACCGCGCACAGCGCCGGATAGATCGCGCCGCAGCCGTCCATCTTGATGCTGGCACCCAGCGGCACCGCGAACGACGCGTAGTCCTTGTTCACGCCCAGGTTGTGGGTGATGGAACGCATCGCCGCCGGCATCGCCGCGAAGCTCGACGAGCTGACGAACGCCACCTGCATGCCGGGCGCGGCCCCGCGGAAGAACTTCAACGGGTTCAGGCCATGCACCAGCAGCAGGCTGCCGTACACCAGCACGATATGCAGGGCGCAGGCCACGTACAGCGCCAGCACGAAGCTGCCCAGCGGCAGCAGCTTTTCAAAGCCGTAGCTGCCCACCAGCCCGGCGATCAGGCCGAAGGTACCCAGCGGCGTCATCTCCAGCACGAAGCGGGTGACCTGGATCATGATGTCGCTCATCTGCCCGGTCAGCTTGCGCGCCTCGGCGACCTTGTCGCCCAGCTTGACCATGGCAAAGCCGAGCAGGCCGGCGAAGAAGATCACCGGCAGGATCGAACCGCGCCCCGCCGCCAGCACCGTCTCACCGGCCGCGTTGACCTTGGTGCCGATGCCGGTGAGCGCGTAGAACACGTTGGACGGCACCACGTCCATGACCACCTTGACCACGCTGCGCACTTCGCGCGGCGTGTAGCCGTGGTCCATGCTCAGGCTGAGGTTCCCGGTACCCGGCTGCATCAGGGTGCCCACGGCCAGGCCGATGCCCACGGCCAGCGCGGCGGTGATGATGAACCACAGGAAAGTGCGCCCGCCCAGCGCCGCCACGGACTTCTGCCCGTGCAGCGACGAAATGGCGTTGATCACCGCGAAGAACACCAGCGGCACCGCGATCATCTTGATCAGCGTTACGTACAGGTCGCCCAGCGGGCCGAACCAGGTTTCGGCGGCGGGGCCAAGCAGCCAGCCGGCCAGCGCGCCCAGCACGAAGCCGCCAAGTACGCGCTGCCAGAACGGGATCCGCAGCCAGGCAGACACCAGCGTCATGAGCATTCCAGGGAGAGAGTGACAGCCCCTCACCTTAGCCCAACGCGCCCCTGCGGACGAGGCGCACAGAAACAAATCAGCGTGTCATCGGCGTGCCTTGCGGCGTTCTGCATAATGAACGCCCGTTTCACCATTGAGATACGCGCGTCCATGTCCCGTTTCACGCCTCTTGTGGCGGCCGTCGCCACCACCCTGCTGCTCGGCGCCTGCGCCACCTCCGCCCCCGCCTCCCGCGCCACCCCCGGCTCCGTTCAGGTCGATGTACCGGCGGTGGCCCACCCGGCCGGTGAAACCCCGCAATGGTGGTACCGCAGCGGCGCCGCCCGCGCCGCCGGCAGTGGCGCGATGGACGGCCGCGCAAAGAACGTGATCCTGTTCCTGGGCGATGGCATGAGCCTGACCACCGTGGCCGCCGCACGCATCTTCGAGGGCCAGCGCAACGGCAACCCGGGCGAAGAGAACCTGCTCTCCTGGGAGCGCTTCCCGGCCACCGCGTTCAGCAAGACCTACAACACCGATTCGCAGACCCCGGATTCGGCCGGCACCATGACCGCCATCACCACCGGCGTGAAGACCCACATGGGCGCCATCGGGGTCAGCGCGGGCAGCCGCAGCGACTGCGCCGACAGCCTGGGCAAGGGCCTGCTGACCTGGCTGCAGTTGGCCGACAGCGCCGGCATGGCGACCGGCGTGGTGACCACCGCGCGCCTCACCCACGCTACGCCGGCCGCGACCTACGCCCATTCGCCCGAGCGCAACTGGGAAAGCGACGCCGACCTGCCCGAAGCGGCCAAGGCCGCCGGCTGCAAGGACATCGCCCAGCAGCTGCTGGACACCTCGCGCTACGGGCGCGGCCCGCTGGTCGCGCTGGGGGGCGGTCGTGCCCAGTTCACCAACGTGGAAGAAACCGACCCGGAGTACGACGACAAGGTCGGCCTGCGCCTGGACGGGCGCAGCCTGGTCGGCGAATGGAAGCAGGCCCACCCGCAGGGCGCCTATGTCTGGAATGCCAGGCAGCTGCAGGCTGCCGCCAACGCACCGGCGATCCTGGGCCTGTTCGAGCCGGACCACATGCGCTATGAGATCGAGCGCAAGGACGACCCGTCCGGCGAGCCCAGCCTGGCCGAACTGACCAAGGCGGCCATCGGCAACCTGTCGCGCCACCAGGAAGGCTACGTGCTGATGGTGGAAGGTGCGCGCATCGACCACGCCAACCACAGCGGCAACGCCTATCGCGCGCTCAGCGATACGGTGGCGCTGTCCGACGCGGTGCGCGCGGCGGTGGAGGCCACCTCCGACCAGGACACGCTGATCATCGTCACCGCCGACCACTCGCACACGCTCAACTTCGTGGGCTACCCGGCGCGTGGCAACCCGATCCTGGGCAAGGTCAAGGACAAGGGCGGCGAAGATGGCGCCGGCGCGCTTGACCTGGCCCGTGACGGCCTGGGCCTGCCCTACACCACGCTCAGCTATGCCAATGGCCCCGGCTTCACCGGTGCCACCAACCAGCAGCCGGCGGGCCCCAAGGCCTACCCGCACAACCCCAGCAGCTTCGACCCGGCCAAGGGCCGCCCGGACCTGACCCACGTGGATACCGAGCACCCGGATTACATGCAGGAAGCGCTGGTGCCGATGAAGAGCGAAAGCCACGGCGGCGAAGATGTCGGCATCTGGGTCCGTGGCCCGGGCAGCAAGGCGGTGCGCGGCACCATGGAACAGAACGCGATCTACCACATGATCGTGCAGGCCACCCCGCGCCTGCGCCAGCGCCTGTGCGATGCCGGCACCTGCGACGCCAAGGGCGTGCCGGTGGAACTGCCGACGCCGACCGCCTTCGAGCGCAAGGACGCGGGCAACTGATGTGGCGGGCCGGCGTGCTGGTGGCGTTGCTGGCCCCGGCGGTGGGCCTCGCCGCGCCGCCGGCCTGCCAGCGGCTGACCGAGGAAGACGGGTTGCAGCCGCTGGCCGGCTGCCACCTTGAGCAGGGCCGGCTGTCGCTCGACGCGGCGGCACGTGCCCAGCTCGATTACGACAGCCAGGGGCTGGCCGCGGTGTACGCCGGGGACAGCTTCCACTACGTCAGCCGCCAGGGGCGCACCCAGGCGGTGATCACCTGGGACAACGGCCCGGACTACGTGGAGGAAGGCCTGCTGCGCGGCCACGTGGGCGAGCGCATCGCCTACTTCGATGCGGCGCTGGCGCAGGCGGTACCGGGCACCTACGATTTCGGCTGGCCGTTTTCCGATGGCATCGCCCAGGTCTGCAACGGCTGCCGGCGCGGCACGCCCGATGGCGATGGCCACACCCCGATGGAAGGCGGCGAGTGGTTCCATATCGACCGCAAGGGTCGCCGCGTGGCCGATCCCGCCGGCCGATGAGCCTGCGTGATGGCGGCGCGTGCTGCCAAGGCCGATACTGGCCCTCTGCCTGACATGTCCCCTTCGATGCCTACTGCGCTGCCCCCTGCCCCCGACCTGCCCGCCCCCGTATTGGTGGGTTTCAGCGGCGGACTGGATTCGACGGTGCTGCTGCACTGGCTGGCCCAGTCACCCGCGCAGCGCGCCGCCGGCCTGCATGCGGTGCACGTGCACCACGGCCTGCAGGCCGATGCAGATCGTTGGGCGGCGCACTGCGAGGCGATCTGCGCGGCCTGGTCGATTCCGCTGCAGGTGATCCGGGTGGCGGTGCCGCGCGACAGTGGTGCGGGCCTGGAAGCCGCGGCACGGCACGTCCGCCGCGAAGCGTTCGCGCGCGTCCTGCGCGAAGGCGAACACCTGGCCCTGGCGCACCACCGCGATGACCAGGCCGAAACGTTCCTGCTGCGGGCGCTGCGTGGCTCCGGCGTGGATGGCTTGGCGGCGATCCGGGCGCATGCCCCGTTCGCGTCAGGCTCGATCTGGCGGCCGCTGCTGCAGATTCCGCGCAGTGACCTGCTGGCCCATGCGCAGGCCAACGCACTGGAATGGATCGATGATCCCAGCAATGCCAGCGATGTGGCCGACCGCAATTTCCTGCGCCTGCACGTGCTGCCACTGCTGCAGCAACGCTGGCCGCAGGCCGATGCGGCCTTCGCACGCAGCGCCGAACTGAGCGCGCAGGCGCAGCGCCTGCTCGATGCCTCCGACCACGACGCCTTGCGGCGCTGCACGGTATCGCCCGGCGTACTCGACTGCGCCAAGCTGCAACGGCAGCCACGCGAGCGCCGCGCGCGGCTGCTACGGCAATGGGTGCGCAGCGCGGGGCAACCGCCGTTGCCGGCCGCGGGCGTGCAGGCGATCGAACGCGAACTGTTGCCCGCTGCCCAGGATGCCGATGCGCAGTTCGCCTGGCAGGGCGTGCGCATCCGCCGCTGGCGCGGTCACCTGTACCTGCTGCCGATGGCGTTGGCGCTGCCGCTGGACTGGAGCGTGCATTGGGATGGCGCCAGCCCACTGGCGCTCCCCGATGGTGGCGAACTGGCCCTGATCGGCGCCAAGCGGTTGGATGAACCGGTGCAGGTCAGTGCACGCCGCGGCGGCGAGCGCATCCAGCTGCGCGGGCGCAGTCATTCGCACGCGCTGAAGGACCTGCTGCAGCAGAGCGGCTTGCCCCCGTGGCAGCGCCGCCAGGTGCCGCTGCTGTATGCGGACCAGACGCTGGTGGCGGCCGGCGACCAGGTGATCGCGGCACCCTTGCAGCAGTGGCTGGATGAACAGCATGCCCGCCTGCGCTGGACGCCGGGCGCGGCGTGAATTGACCCCTTGGGGCTGGCGCTTCACACTTGCCGCATGGCCAAGAAATCCCCCACAGACGCCTCCCCGGTCGCCCACTTCGAGCATTCGCTGGAAGAACTGGAGCAGCTGGTGGAGAAGATGGAAACCGGCGACATGAGCCTGGAGCAGTCGCTGAGCGCCTATGAGCGCGGCGTGGGCCTGTACCGCCAGTGCCAGCAGGCGCTGGAACAGGCCGAACTGCGCGTGCGCCTGCTCAGCGACCCGGCCCGCCCGGAAACCGCCGAGCCGTTCGACCCGCCCAGCCATGACGGTTGAGTCCACGTTCGCGCGTTGGCGCGACCGCATTGAAAGCCAGCTCGACGCCAGCCTGCCCTCGCCCGACCAGGCGCCCAAGCGCCTGCACCAGGCGATGCGCTATGCGGTGCTGGGGGGCGGCAAGCGCATGCGCCCGCTGCTGGTGTACGCCAGCGGGCAGATCTTCGGCGCCGACGAACACGTGCTGGACGCGCCGGCAATGGCGGTGGAGCTGATCCACGCCTATTCGCTGGTGCATGACGACCTGCCGGCGATGGACGATGACGCATTGCGTCGCGGCCGCCCGACCACGCACATCGCCTTCGACGAAGCCACGGCGATCCTGGCCGGGGATGCGCTGCAGACGCGCGCGTTCGGGCTGCTGGCCGATGCGGCGTTGCCGGCGCTGCTGCGGCTGCACTGCCTGCAGGCACTGACCCACGCCTCGGGCGCGGCCGGCATGTGCGGCGGCCAGGCGTTGGATATCGATGCAACGGGCCACGCGCAGCCGCTGGCCGACCTGCAGCACATGCACGCATTGAAGACCGGCGCGCTGATCCGCGCGGCGGTCCGCATGGGCGCGCTGTGTGGCGATGCGCCGCACGCGGACCTGGTGCAGCTGGACGATTTCGCCAACGCCCTCGGCCTGGCCTTCCAGGTGCGCGATGACATCCTGGACGTGGAAGCCAGTTCCGAACAGCTCGGCAAGACCGCGGGCAAGGACCAGGCGCAGGCCAAGTCCACGTTCCCGGCATTGTTGGGGATGGACGGTGCGAAGGCCGAGTTGGCCGCGCTGAGCGAGCGCATGCACGACAGCCTTGCCGGGTATGACGAACGCGCCGATGCGTTGCGTGCGCTTGGGCGGTTGGCTGTAGAGCGCAATCACTAAGGGACCGGCCTTCGGTCGGTGCGCGTCTGCTGCAGGCAAGAGCCTTGGTCTGCGAACGTTACTGCGCAGGGTCGGCGGGGGTGGGTTTGCGGGGGGCGCCGTGAATCCATCCGTGGAGGCTCTTGCGAAACATCCATGTTTCGCAAAGCCCCCGCAAACCCACCCCCGCCGACCC
>DGIP01000157.1 GCA_002386405.1 Stenotrophomonas maltophilia | reverse complement strand
CGCAGGGCGTGGCGCTACGCGGCGTCGGTTTCCATTTCTTTCATGCGGCGCTCGTACCAGCCGTCGTGGCCAGGTTCGAAGATCACGCTGCGGGTCATTTCGCCCTGGTAGACGTGCACGGAAATGGCCAGCCGTTCGTCGCTGGTGTTGCGGATGGTGTGGTACTCGTGCGGCGGAATCAGGCTGCCCGCACTGCCGCAGTCGCCAATCACCGACGGTTCGGGCTGGAAGCGGAAGCGTTCGCCACGGCGTTCCAGAAGCCGGTACTGGGTGACTTCCAGCTGCCCCAGCCACACCCCTTCCACGCACCACAGGCCGCTGTGGTCATGCAGCGGCGTGCCCTGCCCCGGCGCCCAGCTCATCGCCACGATGCTGTAGCCGTACGCCGGGCTGCGGTACAGCTCGCGGCGGGCGTAGTGGTCGCTGATCGGGCGGTGCACGCAGGCCGGCAGCTGGATGCGGCTGTCGGCAATGGCCTCGCAGAGCGCACCGCGCAGCGTTCTGGCGATCTGCTGTGGATCGTCATGCTGCACGGCGTGATCGATGGCGGCTATCAATCGATCGCGGCCATGGAACGGCGGAAAGGGATCGCAATGGTCCTGCATGCCCCCAGTCTAGGCGATGGAGGTTAAGGACATGTTTGATCTGAATCACGGCTGATGACCGCTTTTTGGCCGAAAATCTATCGGATTCCGTTGTTTGGTTGGTGCTGCCTATCGTTGTTTGGAGCGGTGCCGGCTGTGCGTGGGACACGCGTGGCGTGTCGCTACATCGTGCCGCGCTGTACGAACGGGGCTTGCTGGTAGAGGCGCCGTTCGCCGCTGCGTGGGTCGTCAGCGAGCTGTGGCGGGGTGTTGAACAGCATCGTCTGGCGGCGATCCAGGCCGTAGGGCTCCCACTGGGGCAGTCCCGGGTGCTGCGGGTTGCCGGTGCGGGCGAAGGCGATCAGGGCATCGCTCATCGATGCCGCCATGCGCTGTGCGCCGTCGCTTTCACCTGTGCGCGAACCCTCCGCACGGATGTTGTCGAACACCAGCGGGATATCCAGCGTGTGGAAGGCGCCCAGCCTGCCCCCGTCCAGCGGTGAGCCCCAATCGAGCTGGTAGGCCCAGGTGGGCGCGCCCTGCCGCGCCCGTGCTTCCAGCTCCTCCACCGCCCCGCGCCAGGAGCGGCCGGCGGTGGTGGCGGCAAAGAACACATCGGAGGGCGTGTAGTGCGGATACAGGCGCCGATATTCGGCGATCACCGCCGATGGCAGCAGATCGACGAACTGCTCCTTCTCCAGCTTCGCCGGCAACGTTTCCCAGGTCAGCGCGAAGTTGGCCGGGTCGTGGCCCAGGAACGCGCGCGTTTCGTCGTGGGTGTTGCCGATCACCATCGGGATCCCAGCGGACTGCTGGGGCGCCTGCGGCCAGAACGGGTGTACCGGCAGCGCGCCACCATCGACCACGGGCCCGACATACAGGCTGGTGTTCTCCATCCGCGAGGGGTCGCGCGCGCGGGTGGCCGCCAGCAGCGCTGGCACCGGCAGGGCCAGCAAGGCCTGGACATCCCGTGCGCCCACCGCCTGCATCGCGATCTGCGCGCGCTGGGTAGCTGCGCGCGGGCCGGCCGCAGTGACCTGCTGGCCGCTCATGGTCCACGCGCGCTGGAACAGGCCGCGTGCGGCGGGCATGGCCATCAGCGTGGCGATCTTGGCGCCGCCGCCGGACTGGCCGAACACGGTGATGTTGTCGGCATCGCCGCCGAACGCGTGCGCATGTTCGCGCACCCACTGCAGCGCCTGGACCAGATCGAGCTGGCCCACGTTGCCCGAATCGGCGAAGCGGGCATCGCCCAGCTGCGCCAGGTACAGGTAGCCGAATACGTTGAGCCGGTGGTTGACGGTGACCACCACCACATCGCCACGCCGGCACAGCGCGCTGCCGTCGTACTGCGGGTCGCTGCCGGAGCCGTTGTTGTAGGCGCCGCCGTGGATGTAGAACAGGATGGGGCGGCGTGCGCCATCGCGCAGTGCCGGGGTCCATACGTTGAGGAACAGGCAGTCCTCGCTGCCGGGGCCGTCGTTGCCGCCCTGCGGTGCGGACGCGCCGCAGGCCAGCGCATCGCGCACGCCGCGCCAGGGCACTTCAGGCAGCGCCGGCTGGAAACGGCGGGGGGCGGTGTCCGCGCCATAGGGCACGCCAAGGAAACGATGCACGCCCTGCTCATACCGGCCACGCAGGCGGCCGCCGCGCACGTTGGCCAGCGAATCGGTCGGGGCGGTGCGGGTGGACGCGCTTGCCAGCGACGACACAAGCGGCAACGTTCCGGCCGCCAGCGACATCGCGTAACGCGCGCTGTCGCGCAGGAAGCGCCGGCGCTGCAGATCGGTGGGCGTAAGGGTCATGGCGCCGCCTCCAGGTTCTGCGCCTGCATCCAGCGCAGCGCCAGGGTGGGCCACTGGGAGGCAAGCGCAGCGGGCGGCAGGCGTACGCCGAAGCCGTGCCCGCCGTGTGCGAACAGGTGCATTTCGCTGGGCACGCCCGCCGCCAGCAGTGCCTGGTAATACAGCAGGCTGTTGTGCACCGACACCACGTCGTCGTCCTGCGCGTGGACCAGGAAGGTGGGCGGCGTCTGCGCGCTGACCTGCGCCTGCATCGAATACTGCTGCTCCAGCGCGGGCGTGGGGTGTGCGCCCAACAGCCGGGTGCGCGAGCCGCTGTGCGCGTGCCGGCCCATGTCGATCACCGGGTACAGCAGCAGGGCGAAATCCGGGCGCGCGCTGAGCGCATCGGTGGGATCGCCGATGCCCGGCAGCGCGGTGGCGTAGCCGTTGCCCAGCCGCGCGGCGACGTGGCCGCCGGCGGAAAAGCCGATCACGCCGATCCGCGTTGGATCCAGCTGCCACGTCGCCGCGCCGGCGCGGATCACCCGCATCACACGCTGTGCATCGGCCAGTGCGGCCTGTCGGTCCTCGCGCCCGGCCGGCAGCCGGTAGCGCAGGACGAACAGGGTCACCCCGCCGTGCTCCACGAAGGCCGGCACCAGTGCGGTGCCTTCTTTGTCGAGCACGATGCGCTGGTAGCCGCCCCCGGGAATGACCAGCAGCGCGGTGCCGTTGGGCTTGGCCGGGCGGTAGGCGACCAGATAGGGCGCGCTGACGTTGTCGATGTAGCGGTCCGGCAGCGCCGGGTCGGCGCTGCGCTCGATCACGTTGGGCGCCGTGGCGTGTTGGGGCTCACCGGGCACCTTGCCGGCGGGCCAGAGGTCAATACGGGTGGGCGTGCCCGGGGCGGGTTCGGTTTGCGGCACCGGGCGCTCACCGGCCTGGGCCGGCGGCGAGGCAATGGCGGTCAGCAGGCAGCCGGCCAGCAGGGACATCAACAGGGCGCAACGCATCCGCAATGATCCTCTCGGGGGTGGGCAAACGGTAGCGTGCCGGGGCGGTGCGGGTTCTGACGCGGTGCACATTGCCAATGACACCGGTTTACCATATACAGCTCATCCAAGTGCTGTCGATGGGCAGTGCAACAAATCACCGGGAGACCCGCTTGAGCAACGATCAAGGCAAACAGGACCTGCCAGAACAAGGGTTGGGCGACATCGCCCACGCGTTCGTCACGGCCCGCCAGCAGGGCCGTTCACTGCCGGATTTCCCCGGAACCATCCCGGAAGACCTGGTTACCGCCTACCAGGTGCAGGACCAGGCCATCGCGCTCTGGGACGACCAGGTGGTGGGCTGGAAGGTCGGTTACATCGCCGCCGAGCGCCGCGACGTTTCCGGCGACGACCGCTTGCTGGGCCCGATTTTCTCTCGGCGGCTCTGGAATGCTACCGGTGGAACAGTGGACATTCCGGTATTCGTCGGCGGCTTCGGCGCGGTGGAAGCCGAGTACGTGATCCAGCTGCAGCAGGACGCCCCGGCCGACAAGCTGCACTGGACCGCCGAAGAGGCTGAAGCCCTGCCCGCCAAGCTGTTCATCGGCGTGGAAGTGGCCAGCAGCCCGCTGGCCACGATCAACAAGCTCGGCCCGCGCGTGGTGGTGTCGGACTTCGGCAACAACAACGGCCTGGTGCTGGGCCCGGAAATCGCGGACTGGACCCGGCTGGACGATGCCGACCTGCGCGCCGAAACCCGCATCGAAGGCGAAGTGGTGGGCACCGGTGGCGCCACCCTGCTGCCGGGCGGCCTGCGCACCGCGTACGCCTTCGCACTGGCCCGTTCGGCCCAGCGTGGGCGCCCGTTGAAGGCCGGCGACCTGATCGCCAGTGGCAATGCCACCGGTATCCATGACATCGCCGTAGGCCAACAGGCACTGATCCGTTTCGCCGGTTACGGCGACATTACCTGCAGGGCCATCGCCGCCGGGTAACCGTGCGGCCATGGCGAGTACGCTTGGGAGGGCGCAGATGATTACTCGCAGAAGTTTCCTTGCCACCAGTCTGGGCGCGCTCAGCGTGCCCGTGCTGTCGGCCTGTTCCGGCCCGGGCAGCACCGCGCCCGACGGCGCACGGCTGCTCACCGCCACCGATGTGCACGTGGCCGACTACCCCACCGTGACCGCGGTGAAGTGGATCGGCCAGCAGCTGGAAGAAAAAACCGGCGGCCGGCTGAAGTTGCGCCAGTACCATTCCGGCCAGCTGGGCCGCGAATCGGAGGCGATCGACATGGCCCGCTTCGGTGCCATTGATATCACCCGCGTGTACTCGGGCGCGCTCAACAATGCATTCCCGCTGACCCAGGCGCTGTGCCTGCCGTACGTGTTCGAGTCGGTGGCACACATGCGCCGCGCGCTCGACGGCGGCGTGGCCGATACCGTGCTTCGTGGCTTTGAGAGCCGCGACCTGGTGGGCTTGGCCATCTACGATTCCGGCGCGCGCTGCTTCTACAACACCAAGCACCCGATCGTGGAACCGAAGGATCTGCACGGCCTGAAGCTGCGCGTGGCGTCCTCGGACATCTTCATCCAGTTGATGCGCCTGCTGGGCGCCAACCCGACCCCGATGTCGCTGGGCGATACGTTCTCGGGCATGGAGACGCACATGATCGACGGTGCGGAAAACAACATGCGCAGCTTCCATTCCAGCCGCCACTTCGAAGCGGCCCGCTACTGGTCGCAGAGTGACCATTCGTACGCGCCCGACGTGCTGCTGATGTCACGCGGCAGCTTCGAGTCGCTCAGCCCCGAAGACCGCCAGCTGCTGCTGCAGACCGCGCGCGAATCGGTGGGCGTGATGCGCCAGCAATGGGATGCGTCGGAGAGCACCGCCCGCCAGGCGGTGGCCGACTTTGGCATCCAGTTCAACGAGGTCGACATGCCGGCCTTCCGCAAGGCCGCCGACCCGCTGCTGCAGCAGTACCTGCAGCAGCCGGAACTGGCGTCGCTCACCCGTCGCATCCGCGACTTCGCCTGAGGCCCGCCGCGATGTCCGACACGAGTTCTGAAACCTCCGTTGATCTGCGTTCGGCGCCGCAACGCGCGCTGGACCGGATTGCCGACGTCACCATCCACATCGCCGTGCTCGCCCTGCTGGGGCTGGTGGTGGTACAGGGCTGGCAGGTGTTCGCCCGCTACGTCATCAACGATTCGCCCAGCTGGACCGAGCCGGTAACCCTGCTGCTGCTGGCAACCGCGATGAGCCTGGGCGCGGCCACCGGCGTGCACACCCGTCGCCACTTCGGCTTCTTCCTGCTGGCCGCGCGCATGGGCCCGGTGGTGCGCCGCGCGGTGGATGTGTTCGCCTCGCTGGTGGTGGCCGTGCTGGGCGTGGTGATCGCCTGGTGGGCTGCGGTGCTGCTGCTGGACGGGCTGGACATCAAGACCGCCGGCGCGAACCTGCCGCAGAGCATCAACTACCTGCCGCTGTCCATTGGCGGTGCGTTGATGGCGGTGTTCGCGCTGAACCAGATGGTGCAGGCCGTGCAACCGGCTGTCGCCGACGCAGAAGGAGACCGCTGAATCATGGGTATTACGATTCTTTTCACCGTATTCGCCGTCCTGCTGCTGCTGGGTGTGCCGGTGGCCTACGCGCTGGCCGCCGCCGCGCTGGCTACGCTGTGGTACCTGGATCTGCCGACGCTGGTGCTGGTGCAGCAGATCTCGGCCGGCACCGGTTCGGCCTCGCTGATCGCCATTCCACTGTTCATCTTCGCCGGTGAAATCATGATGCGCGGCGGCATCTCCGAACGGTTGATCTCGTTGGCCTCGTCGCTGGTGGGGCGCCTGCGCGGCGGCCTGGGCCAGGTGTCGATCCTGTCCTCGCTGTTCTTCGGCGGGGTGTCCGGTTCGGCGATCGCCGACGTGTCGGCGGTCGGCGGCACGATGATTCCGCAGATGGTCAAGCGCGGTTACGACCGCGACTTCGCAGTGAATGTGAGCATCACCGCCGCGCTGGTGGCGCTGCTGGTGCCGCCGTCGCACAACCTGATCCTGTTCTCGGCCGCCGCCGGTGGCGGTCTGTCGATTGCCGATCTGTTCGCGGCCGGCATCGTCCCGGCACTGCTGATGACCGTCACCCTGATGGTCACCGGCTATGTGGTGGCACGCCGCCGTGGCTATGGCGTGGAAGTCTTCCCGGGTTGGCGCGCGGTAATGCTTCGGCTGGTGTCGGCCCTGCCGGGGCTGGGCCTGGTGGCGCTGATCTTCATCGGTATCCGCGCGGGTATCTTCACCGCCGTGGAGAGCGCGGCCATCGCCGTGGTCTACGCGCTGGTGGTGACCACCGTGCTGTACCGCCAGCTCAACTGGCGCGAGTTCATGGGCACGGTGACCCATGCCGCGCGCAGCACCGGGGTGATCCTGTTCGTGATCGCCACCGCAGCGGTGTTCGGCTGGCTGCTGGCGTTCCTGCAGGTACCCGCAGCTGCCGTGGACTTCCTGCAGTCGTTCGCGCACAGCCAGTTCATGGTGCTGCTGATGATCGTGGTGATGCTGCTGCTGCTGGGTACCTTCATGGACCTGGCACCGATGATCCTGATCTGCACGCCGATCTTCCTGCCGGTGGCCAAGGCCTACGGGATCGACCCGATCCACTTCGGCCTGGTGCTGGTGCTGACCGGTGGCCTGGGCCTGGTGACCCCGCCGGTGGGCTCGGTGCTGTTCATCGGCACGGCGATCGGCAAGATCAGCGTGGGCGAGAGCATGCGCTCGATCTGGCCGTTCTGGTTCGCTGCCCTGGCCGTGCTGTTCATCGTGACCTTCTTCCCGCAGCTGACGCTGTGGCTGCCGGCGCTGCT
>DGIP01000120.1:666-26472 GCA_002386405.1 Stenotrophomonas maltophilia | reverse complement strand
GCATTCATGGCGCGCAGGTCCCGCACAGGCGGCGTAGCAGCGGCAGCATCGTGGCGATTCCGGGCAGCAAAGCGCGCACGGTAAACGATGCACCGCAACATCGCTAGGGGTGGACTGCCTTATGCTCGTGCCATCACCGTTGGGGAACGGACATGTACGACTACATCATCGTCGGCGCCGGCTCGGCCGGCTGCGTGCTGGCCAACCGGCTCAGCGCCGACCCGCACTGCCGCGTGCTGCTGCTCGAAGCCGGCCCGCGCGACCGCAACCCCTTCATCCACATGCCGGCCGGGTTGGCGCGGCTGGTCAACAACCGCCGCATCAACTGGAACCTGTACACCGAACCCGAGCCGGCGCTCGGTGGCCGGCGGCTGTGGTGGCCGCGCGGCAAGGTGCTCGGGGGCTCCAGCGCCATCAATGCCATGTGCTACGTGCGCGGCGTGGCGGCCGACTACGACGGCTGGGCCGCCGCCGGCGCCACCGGCTGGGACTGGTCGCACGTGCTGCCCTGGTTCCTGCACAGCGAAGCCAACAGCCGCGGCGCCGGCCCCTGGCACGGCGACGCCGGGCCGCTGTCGGTGTCCGACCTGCGCCACCACAACCCGCTCTCCGATGCCTTCCTGGATGCCGCCGTGCAGGCCGGGCACGCGCGCAACGACGACTTCAACGGCGCGCACCAGCTCGGCGTGGGCCTGTACCAGGTCACCCAGCGCGACGGCGTGCGCTGCTCCAGCGCCACCGCCTACCTGCGCCCCGCGCGCGGCCGGCGCAACCTCACCGTGCTCACCGGGGCCCGTGCACGCGCCCTGAGTTTCCAGGGCGACACCGCCACCGGCGTGTACTTCCGCCACCATGGTGCGCACCGGCATGCGCATGCGGCCGCCGAGGTGATCCTGAGCGCCGGCGCGATCCACTCCCCGCACCTGCTGATGCTCTCGGGCATCGGCCCGCACCGGCAGCTGCGCGCGCACGGCATCAGTACCCGGGTCGACCTGCCCGGGGTGGGCGGCAACCTGCAGGACCACCTGGACATCTGCACGCTGGTGCACACCCAGCCGGGTGTCAGCTACGACCGCAGCAACCAGGCGCGCATCGCCTTCGACTACTTCCTGCGCGGGCGCCGTGGCGCCGGCACCAGCAACATCGCCGAGGCCGGCGGCTTCGCCCGCTCGCCGCTGGCGCAGGGCGACGGCGCCGACGTGCAGTTCCACTTCGTGCCGGCCATGCTGGACGACCATGGCCGCCACCGCCTGCCCGGCGACGGTTACACCCTGCACGCCTGCGCGCTGCACCCGCGCAGCCGCGGGCGGATCCTGCTGCGCGATGCCGACCCCGCCTCCGCGCCGCGGATCGAGGCCAACTACCTGGGCGATCCGGAGGGGCACGACCTGGCCATGATGAAGGCCTGCGTGCGCATGTCGCAGCAGATCCTGGCCCAGCCGGCGTTCGACCGCTGGCGCGGTGCGCCGATCTTCCCGGCCCGCGACGACCTGGACGATGCTGCCCTGGACGCCTTCATCCGCGCCAAGGCCGAGACCATCTACCACCCGGTGGGTACCTGTGCGATGGGCCAGCATGCCGACGCCGTGGTCGACCCGCAGCTGCGCGTGCGCGGCATACAGGGCCTGCGCGTGGTGGACGCCTCGGTGATGCCCCGCCTGGTCAGCGGCAATACCAACGCCCCCACGATGATGATTGCCGAACGCGCCGCGCGCTGGCTGGGGGCGCGCGTCCCTGCCACCTGAACAGGGCGTCGACGACCCCCCTCCCATTCGATGCAAAAACCGGGCCTTTTCAATGCGATACGCATTCATCTTCGCTTCGTTTGTGCAATCAGGAAAAGCAGCGCTAGAATCGGTCCCAGCAGTTGCGCACGGGCCCCAAACGATGAAAGAGAACAGCAGGCGCCGACCGATCCGTTCGGCGGCAACCGGGTTGCTGGG
Source organism: Stenotrophomonas maltophilia (assembly GCA_002386405.1). Lineage (GTDB taxonomy): Bacteria > Pseudomonadota > Gammaproteobacteria > Xanthomonadales > Xanthomonadaceae > Stenotrophomonas > Stenotrophomonas maltophilia_AD. The sequence goes on along the minus strand of DGIP01000120.1, from coordinate 24,529 downwards.
CATGCTCATGCCCATCGCAATGTCGTCCACCGCACAGACACCCAGTGCGACACCGGCCGCGTTCCCCGTGAACATCGAGAACAGCGCCGCGTCCGCCATTCCGCACACCCAGCCTGCGGCATACCGGGCCACCACGACCAACCCGAAGGTGCTGCCGCCGGCCGCCGGGTTCAACGTGGCCAACATCGAATCCATGGCCCAGCAGCTCACCTATGGCGAGCGCGTACCGGGCATGGCGGTGGCCATCGTGCAGGGCGGCCGCGTGCTCAGCGCGCGCGGCTACGGCGTCACCGACGTCAACAACCCGCAGATGGTCGACGCGCACACCGTGTTCCGCCTGGCATCGCTGTCCAAGGCGTTCGCCGGCACCATGGCCGGCCTGCTGGTCAACGATGGCACGCTCCGCTGGGACAGCAAGGTCACCGACTACGTGCCCGGTTTCCAGCTCAGCAGCCCCGAGGCGACCGAGCGGCTGACCGTGGCCGATCTGCTCAGCCACCGCGTCGGCCTGCCGTACAACGCCTATGACCGCGATGTGGAAGCCAACGCCGAGTACTACACGCTCACCCACAAGCTGGCTTCGACCTCGCTCAAGTGCCAGCCCGGCGACTGCTACGCGTACCAGAACGTGGCCTTCAGCCTGATCGGCGACGTGGTCTACGCCGCGTCCGGCAGCTTCTACGAGCAGTCGGTGGAACGCCGCCTGTTCAAGCCGCTGGGCATGGACGATGCCAGCCTGGGCCTGGCCGGCATCCAGGCCAGCTCGCGCTGGGCGCGCCCGCACGTGCGCAGCCGCAATGGCTGGGTGTCGCTGAGCCCGAAGCCCACCTACTACCGCCTGGCCCCGGCTGCGGGCGTCAACGCCAGTGCCAGCGACATGGCGCAGTGGCTGCTGGCCCACACCGGGCACCGCCCCGACGTGCTGCCGGCGCCGCTGCTGGCCACGCTGCACTCGACCCTGATCAACACCCCGGGCGAGATGCGCTCGGGCTGGCGTCGCGAGCGCCTGCACTCGGCCGGCTACGCGCTGGGCTGGCGCAACTTCGATTACGCCGGGCATGAAGTGATCTTCCATGCCGGTGCCGTGCAGGGCTATCGCGGCCTGGTGGCGCTGGTGCCCGAACGCGACCTGGGCATCGCCATCATGTGGAACGGCGAGAGCAGCCTGCCCAGCGGCCTGCTGCCGACCGTGCTCGACGCGGCCATGGGCCTGCCCACGCAGCGCTGGCTGGACGTGGACACCGACTTCGGCAGCGACAACCTGATGACCGAGGACAGCACGCCGGCGCCGGGCAAGCGCAAGGGTGTTTCGTCGGATCGGGCGGTGGCGTCGCCGAGGTAAACGGCGGCTACAGCTGAAAAGACAAAGGCGGCCGCGATGGCCGCCTTTTTCGTTGGGCAAATTTCGTTGGGCAAAAAAAACCCCCTCCCGCTGGGCTGCCGGGAAGGGGGTTTCAGTACGGCTATCGGGAATGGATCAGATCAGCGGTGCCGGGGTTGCCGGCAGGGCGACCGGTGCAGCCTTCTTCTTGCGGACCGCCGGCTTGCGCTTGGCGACCTTCTTCACTGCCTTCTTGGCCGACGCCTTCTTGGCGGCCGGCTTGCGCGCGGTGGCCTTCTTGGCGGTGGCCTTCTTGGCTACCTTGCGGACGGCCTTTTTGGCGGTCTTCTTGGCAGTCTTCTTGGCAGCCGCCTTCTTGGCTACCTTGCGGACGGCCTTCTTGGCAGTCTTCTTGGCAGCCGCCTTCTTGGCTACCTTGCGGACGGCCTTCTTCGCGGTCTTCTTCACTGCCTTCTTTGCGGTCTTCTTGGCGGCGGCCTTCTTGGCGACCTTGCGGACCGCCTTCTTTGCCGTCTTCTTCACTGCCTTGCGGGCAGTCGCCTTCTTGGCTGCCTTCTTTACCGTCTTCTTGGCAGCGGCCTTCTTGGCTACCTTCTTCACGGCCTTCTTGGCAGCCGCCTTCTTGGCGACCTTCTTCACGGCCTTCTTGGCGGCCGGCTTTTTCTTCGCAGCTTTCTTGGTTGCCATGGGATTGGCTCCTCGTCAGTGATCTATGGAGTTGAAACGCCCAGGTAAAGCAAACCCGCCATTACTGCTTTGCGGGGACCGCCGTCGCGTCGAGCGCGTCGTGACGGATACGGGGATACCTGCCACAGGATGCCAGGCAGGTATCGAATGCGGGGTGCCCTTGCATTTCACCGGAGGTAGCGAAGCCGACTCCACCGTCTTGGGACGCGCGGCGGATGTTCTGGTTGTGCTTCGCGACTGGATGTCGATTCGGCTCACTCGTTTGGCAGGCAAGGTCTGCTGGGCGAAACCTAATCACGCTTTTTTTCACTGTCAACAACCCCCGCGAAAAAAATTCACATGGCGGCCCTCCAGCGCACCTCGCCCGGACCCTCCACAAGCGCTCGGCACCACCCCTTCAACACGCGTTGTCCGCGTTCGCGCATCCGTTCAAGCGGCGATGCGTTGAAAGAAAAACACTTAAAAGAAGCACTTTCGCAAATTGCACTGCAGCTGCAGCGGTGTTGTCGCCGACGACAGGTGCCCGCACTGAAGGCGTCGCAACGGCTTCCCGCACGGGAACAAAACAGGGTCGAAAACTTTTCACATCCGCGAACGCTTTTTGCGTCCGGATTTGCAGAACTGCGCAAACTTTTGGGCGGTGGTCGGCGCCGGGTTCGTGCCGGTTACGTGCATCGACGACCCGTTCGACGGGGGACGATGCGCGTCGATGCAACCGTCGATGCGTGCTCATGAGCTGCACGTTGGCATGCCGGCACCGTCCGGCATGAGCACGCCAGCGACGGCTCGAACACGTCGACGGCCTGGCCATCCCTCACGCACGGATAACGCAATGGACGTCGGCAACCGGACGATGGCGCGCGCAGGCAAAAAAAAACGGCCGCACAGGGCGGCCGTCTTTTCCAGGCAGGCGAGGATCAGTGGTCCTCGTCTTCCAGCACTTCGGCGTAGGCGTCCGGGTCCAGCAGTTCGTTCAACTCGTCCTTGTTGGACAGCTCGATCACGCAGATCCAGCCTTCGCCGTAGGCGTCTTCGTTGATGGTTTCCGGCTTGCCTTCCAGCGCGTCGTTGACCTCGACCACGGTGCCGGAGATCGGGCTGTACACGTCCGAGGCAGCCTTCACCGACTCGACCACCGCGATCTGCGCGCCGGCCTTGGCCTCGGCGCCGACTTCGGGCAGCTCGACATAGACCAGGTCGCCAAGCAGGCCCTGGGCGTGGTCGGAAATGCCGATGGTGACGCGGCCGTCGCCTTCAACGCGTGCCCACTCGTGGGACTTGAGGAATTTGAGGTCACCGGGGATCTCGCTCATGGGACTGCTCCGAAGAAATTCAGGGGGGTCAGAAAACGGGGGTAGTGTAAAACAACCGGTGATCAGCCTTCGACCAGCACGCCGGGTTGGGCCTGGCCTTCGCGCACGAACGGGAACTTCACCACGCGCACCGGCACCTGCCGGCCGCGGATGTCCACGTGCACCTGGCCGAGCTCACCGCCCGGCACGCGCGCGAACGCGATGCCCTTGCCCAGCGTCGGCGAGAACGTGCCCGACAGGATCTCGCCGGTGCCGCCGGCGGTGGTGACCGCCTGGCCATGGCGCAGCACGCCTTTCTCGTCCATCACCAGGCCGATCATCTGGCGTGCGTCGCCGGCGGCCTTCTGCGCTTCCAGCACGTCGCGGCCGATGAAGTCGCGGCCTTCGTCCAGCGCCACCGTCCAGGCCAGCGCCGCTTCGAACGGGCTGATCGCTTCGTCCATGTCCTGGCCGTACAGATTCATGCCCGCTTCCAGGCGCAGCGTATCGCGCGCGCCCAGGCCGGCCGGACGCACGCCGGCGGCCGCCAGCGCATTCCAGAAGGCGATCACCTGGTCCTGGGCGACCAGGATTTCAAAACCGTCTTCGCCGGTGTAACCGGTGCGGGCGACGAACAGCGGTGCGCCGCTGGCCGCCGTGGCATCCACGGCAGCGAAGCGGCCCAGCTTCTGCAGTGCGGCGCGGTCGGCTTCGGCCACCAGGCCGGTGACGCGCTCGCGCGCGGTCGGGCCCTGCACGGCGATGATCGCCAGGTCTTCGCGCTCGGTCACCTGCACGTCGAAGGCGGCGGCCTGCTCGCGGATCCACGCCAGGTCCTTCTCACGCGTTGAGGCGTTGACCACCATGCGGAAGAAGTCGTCGGCCAGGTAGTAGACGATCAGGTCGTCGATCACCCCGCCCTGCGCGTTGAGCATGCACGAGTACAGCGCCTTGCCCGGCACCTTCAGCTTGTCCACCGAGTTGGCCAGCAGGCGGCGCAGGAACGGGCGCACCTGCGCGCCGCGCAGGTCGACCACGGTCATGTGGCTCACATCGAACATGCCGGCATCGGCGCGGACCAGGTGGTGCTCGTCCAGCTGCGAGCCGTAGTGGATGGGCATGTCCCAACCGCCGAAATCGACCATCTTGGCGCCAAGCGCGCGGTGGGTATCGTTGAGTAGCGTCTTCTGGGTCATGACCACGGTCCGGGGGATGAAAAATGCAGGATTTCATTATCCCAGAACCGCCCGCGCAACGCCTGCGGCGGTGCGCCATGTCTGCGCCGTCAGGCTTCCTGGACTTTCAGGGTCATGCCATCCACGGCCACCACGCGCACCGGCGTGCCGGCCGGCAGGTCCGGGCCGGCGACCACCCAGAACGCGTCGTCGACCTTGGCGCGGCCAATGCCCGACACGATCGGCTGGTCCAGCGCGACCACCCGCCCTACCAGCTGTTCGGCCCGGCGGTTCAACAACGGCGCGTCGGTTTCCCGCGCACGCGTGCGGCCCCACTGCCGGTAGCACTGGATCGAGACCACGCTGAGCAGCACGAACGCCACCACCTGCCACAGCAGGGGAATGTCGGCGAACACGGCCACCAGCACGAACACCGCGGCCGCGCCTATCCCGATCCACAGCATGAAGGCGCCTGGCGCCAGCGCTTCGGCGGCAAACAGCACCAGCGCCAGCGCGCCCCACCCCACCACTTCCCAGCGCATCTCAGCCTCCGATGCGCGGCGGCACCGCGCGGGTGGTCTTCTTTTCTTCCTGCCTGGCGAACGCTTCCTTGGCCAGTTCGGCCACGCCGGCGATCGAACCGATCACGCCACTGGCCTCCATCGGCATCAGCACCAGCTTCTGGTTCGGAGAGGTGGCCAGTTCCTTGAACGCTTCCACGTACTTCTGTGCGATGAAGTAGTTGATGGCCTGCACGTCGCCGTGCGCGATCGCCTCGGACACCACCTGGGTTGCCTTGGCCTCGGCCTCGGCCTGGCGCTCGCGCGCCTCGGCGTCGCGGAAGGCAGCCTCCTTGCGCCCTTCGGCCTCCAGCACGGTGGCCTGTTTTTCGCCTTCGGCACGCAGGATTTCCGATTGCCGCGAGCCTTCGGCTTCCAGGATCTGCGCACGCTTCTCGCGCTCGGCCTTCATCTGCCGCGCCATGGCGTCGAGCAGGTCGCGCGGGGGCTGGATGTCGCGGATCTCGATGCGGTTGACCTTCACGCCCCACGGATTGGTGGCGTGGTCGACCACGCTCAACAGCTTGGCGTTGATCACCTCGCGCTGGCTGAGCGATTCGTCCAGGTCCATCGAACCGATCACCGTGCGGATGTTGGTCTGCACCAGGGCGATCATCGCCACTTCCAGGTTGGCGACCTCGTAGGCGGCCTTGGAGGCATCCAGCACCTGGAAGAACACCACCCCGTCCACGCGCACGGCGGCGTTGTCCTTGGTGATCACTTCCTGGCCGGGCACATCCAGCACCTGTTCCATCATGTTCACCTTGCGGCCCACCCCGTAGACGATCGGGATCAGGAAATGCAGGCCGGGCGACATGGTGTGGGTGTAGCGGCCGAAGCGCTCCACCGTCCATTCGTAGCCCTGCGGCACCATGCGCACGGCCTTGAACAGGATGACCACGGCCACGAAGGCCAGAATCAGCGAGAACAGCACGGTCGGAAACATCGCACACTCCTTTCCCTGGGTCGTGCCGAATATACCGCTGATCCGCCGTCGGCCCCGCCTAGCCCGCGCGCGGCGCGAACATGATCACCGCCATGCCGGCCAGGCACAGCGCCACGCCCAGCAGGTCCCAGCGGCCCGGGCGGATGCCATCCACCACCCACAGCCAGGCCAGCGCGGTGCCGATGTACACCCCGCCATACGCGGCATACACGCGCCCGCTGGCGGCCGGGTGCAGGGTCAGCAGCCAGGCGAACAGGGCCAGGCTGGCGGCGGCCGGCAACAGCAGCCAGGCGCTGCCGTCGCGGCGCAACCACAGCCACGGCAGGTAGCAGCCGACGATCTCGGCCACGGCGGTCAGCACGAACAGCAGCAGCGTCTTCACGCCTTGGCTTCGCCGGCCTTGGCCTGCTCCCACAGGCGCTCCTGCGCCTCCAGGTCCAACGCCGCCATCGAAGCACCGGCGGCGGCAGCCTGCGCTTCCATGGCGCGGAAGCGCCGTTCGAACTTGTGGTTGGCGTGGCGCAGCGCGGCACCGACGTCGACCTTGGCGTGCCGCGCCAGGTTGGCGCAGACGAACAGCAGGTCGCCGAGTTCTTCTTCCAGCCGTGCCTGGTTGTCCTGCACCGGCCCGCGCGCGAACTCCGCCGCGACTTCGTCCAGTTCCTCACGCACCTTGTCCAGCACCGGCGCGGGGCCGGGCCAGTCGAAGCCTACGCGCGCCGCGCGCGCCTGCAGCTTCACCGCCCGCTGCCATTCGGGCAGACCGCGCGAGATGCCCGCCAGCGCAGAGCTGTCGCCATCGCCCTTGGCGGCGCGCTCGGCGCGCTTGATCGCTTCCCAGTTGCTGTTGACGTCTTCAGCCCCGTCGACCTGCACCTGCGCGAACACGTGCGGGTGGCGGCGCTGCATCTTGTCGCTGATCGCGCGGGCGACATCGGCGAAGCCGAACGCGCCCTGCTCACTGGCCATCTGCGCGTGGAACACCACCTGCAGCAGCAGGTCGCCCAATTCGTCGCAGAGGTCGTCCAGGTCGCCGCGATCGATCGCATCGGCGACCTCGTAGGCTTCTTCGATGGTGTACGGGGCGATGCTGGCGAAATCCTGCTGCAGGTCCCAGGGGCAGCCCTGCAGCGGGTCGCGCAGGCGCGCCATGATGCCCAGCAGGCGTTCCAGTTCGGCGGGTGCGGACATCGGTGCTCCGGTCAGGCGGGAATCCAGGTGCGCCACGGCAGGCGGGTGTCGCCCAGCGCGATGAAATCGCCGTTCAACAGCGTTTCGCGGCGGTTGTAGCGGAATGGCTTGCCGGTGGCGGCCGACAGCACCGCGCCGCCTGCGGCGTGCAGCACGCACTGGCCCGCGGCGGTATCCCACTCGGCCGTCGGGCCCAGCCGGGGGTACACATCGAGCGTGCCTTCGGCCAGCCGGCAGAATTTCAGCGAGGAGCCCTGCGCGACGACCTCGATATCACCCATGCGATCCAGCAGCGCCTGGGTTTCCGGGCTGCGGTGCGAGCGGCTGGCGGCCACCTGCAGCGGCGGCAGCGCCGGGGTGCGGGTGCGCAGCACCGAGTCATGCATGCCGTCGCGGCGGTAGGCCAGCTCGCCGCGCATGGCGTGCCAGGCCACCCCGCTGACCGGGGCCAGCACCACCCCGAACGCCGGCGCGCCCTGGTAGATCAGCGCGATGTTGACGCTGAACTCGTCGTTGCGCTTGACGAACTCACGGGTGCCATCGAGCGGGTCCACCAGCCAGTAGGCACCCCAATGCCGGCGCACCTCCCACGGCACCTGCGCCGATTCCTCGGAGAGGATCGGCAGGTCCGGGGTCAGCTGGCCCAGCCCGCGCAGGATCACCTGGTTGGCGGCCAGGTCGGCGGCGGTCACCGGGCTGCGGTCGGATTTGATCTCGACATCGAAGGGGGTGGCGTACACCGCCATGATGGCGGCGGCGGCGTCCTGGGCAATGGCAATGACCGTTTCGCGCAGATCGGTGGTGAGTTTGATCATTCCCCGCGTTCCAGCCACTGGCGGGCAATGAACAACGCCGCCAGCGAACGCCCTTCGGAAAAGTCCTCGCGCAGCATCAGCTGGTCGAGCTCGGCGAGTTTCCAGGGCACTACTTCCAGCTCTTCGGGCTCATCGCCGACCAGCCGTTCGGGGTACAGGTCACGCGCCACCACCAGGTGCGAGAGGTGGCTCATGTAGGTCGGGGCCAGGGTCATGGCGCGCAGCACGTCCAGGCGGCGCGCGCCGTAGCCGGCCTCTTCCTTCAGCTCGCGGTCGGCGGCCTGCTCGGGGGTTTCGCCCGCATCGATGCGTCCCTTGACCAGCCCCAGTTCGTAGCGGTGCACGCCGGCCGCGTATTCACGCACCAGCAGTACGGTCTCGTCATCCAGCATCGGCACCACCACCACCGCACCGTGGCCACGGCTGACCAGGCGTTCGAAACGGCGGCGTTCGCCGTTGGAGAACTCCAGGTCCAGGTGCTGCCGCTGGAACGGGCCGCTTTCCTCGTCCGTGATCTGGTGGATGGTGGGCAGCGGACGGGTCATGCGAACTGGCTCTTGGAGATCGATAGAATGCAGGCAGGTGAAAACGTGGCCATGAGCTCGAAATGCTAGCAGACCCAGCCCCCCTTACGTTGGCCGACCGGTGGCGGCAACGCGACCTGGCCGTGCTGTGGCACCCGTGCACGCAGATGCGCGAGCACCCGGACACCTTGCCGCTGGTGCCGATTGCGCGCGGTGAAGGCCCGTGGCTGGTCGATCACGAGGGACACCGCTACCTGGATGCGGTGAGCAGCTGGTGGACCAACCTGTTCGGCCATGCCGAACCGCGCATCGGCGCGGCCATCGCCCGCCAGGCGACCCAGCTGGAGCAGGTGATGCTGGCCGGCTTCAGCCACGAACCGGCGGTGGAACTGGCCGAACGCCTGCTGGCGATCGCGCCGCGCCAGGCCGGGCGTGCGCCGCTGTCCAAGGTCTTCTACGCCGACAACGGCTCGGCCGGGGTCGAGGTGGCGCTGAAGATGGCGTTCCATTACTTCCGCAACCGCGGCGAGGAACACCGTACCCGCTTCGTGGCGCTGGAGAACGGCTACCACGGTGAAACCCTGGGGGCGCTGTCGGTCGGGGATATTCCGCTGTACCGCCGCGTGTACGCGCCGCTGCTGACCGAGGCGCTGTTCGCGCCCTCGCCGGACGCCTACCTGGCCGAACCCGGGCAGAGCGCCGCCGAGCGCGCCCATGAAGCGGCGGATCGCCTGGCCGACCTGTTCGACCAGCACCCGGGCGAGATCTGCGCGGTGATCCTGGAACCGCGCCTGCAGTGCGCCGGCGGCATGCGCATGCACGACCCGGTCTATCTCAAGCGGGCGCGCGAACTGTGCGACGCGAATGGGGCGTTCCTGATCGCCGATGAGATCGCCACCGGCTTTGGCCGCACCGGCACCCTGTTCGCCTGCGAACAGGCCGGGGTGATGCCCGACCTGCTGTGCCTGTCCAAGGGCCTGACCGGCGGCTTCCTGCCGCTGGCGGCGGTACTGGCCACCCAGGCGCTGTACGACGCGTTCCTGGACGACAGCCGCGAGCGCGCCTTCCTGCATTCGCACAGCTACACCGGCAACCCGCTGGCCTGCGCGGCCGCTTTGGCCACGCTGGACATCTTCGCCAGCGAGGATGTGATCGCGCGCAACCGCAGCACCGCCGAGGTCATGCGCACCCTGGCCGCGCCCTTCACCGACCACGCCCACGTGGCCGATGTGCGCCAGGCCGGCATGGTGGTGGCGTTCGAGCTGACCCGCAACGGCGACAAACGCACGCCCTTCCCCGCCGAAGCACGGGTGGGGCTGCGCGCCTACAACGCCGCGTTGCGGCGCGGCGTGGTGCTGCGCCCGCTGGGCAACGTGCTGTACTGGATGCCTCCCTATTGCGTGGAGGACGAACACCTGGACCTGCTGGCCCAGACCACCCTGGCCGCGATCGAGGAAGCTGTTGCATGCGCGTGACCCGTTCTTATGTGGATGCCCCGCTGGCCGTCGGCCAGACCCTGTCGCTGCCGGAAGAGGTGGCCAATCATCTGGTCCGCGTGATGCGCCTGCGCGAAGGTGAAGGCTGCGTGCTGTTCAATGGCGATGGCCACGACTACGCGGCCACGCTGGTGGAATCGGGCAAGCGCGACGCGCGCGTGCGGATCGACGCCGCGCAGGCGCTGGACAACGAATCGCCGTTGTCGATCACCCTGCTGCAGGGCATCGCGCGCGGCGAGAAGATGGACCTGATCCTGCAGAAGGCCACCGAACTGGGCGTGCAGGCGATCGTGCCGGTCAATGCCGAGCGCACCGAGGTCAAGCTGGATGCGGCGCGTGCCGAGAAGCGGTTGGCCCATTGGCGCAGCGTGGTGGTGTCGGCCTGTGGTCAGTCCGGGCGCGCGCGGGTGCCGGAGGTAGCGGCGCCGCTGGGCGTGCAGGAGGCAGCCAAGGCGATGCCGGCGGAAGCGCTGAAGCTGACGCTGGACCCGCTGGGCGAGCACCGGTTGTCGACGTTGGAGGCCGCGCCCGGGGGCGTGGTGATCGCGATCGGGCCGGAGGGTGGCTGGTCGCCGCGTGACCGGCAGGCCTTGGCGGCCGCCGGGTTCCAGGGATTGCAGCTGGGGCCGAGGATCCTGCGTACCGAGACCGCGGGGTTGGCCGCGATTGCGGCCCTGCAGGCGCGGTTGGGGGATCTGGGCTGACGGGGCGTCACGACCAACGGTCGTGACCTACCGCAGTTCCGCGGATGTTCGGATGTCCGGGGATGTTCGAATGTCCGCGGATGTTCGAATGTCCGGGGATGTTCGAATGTCCGGGGGTGTTCGAATGTCCGGGGATGTTCGAATGTTCGCGGATGTTCGAATGTCCGGTAGGTATCGACCGTTGGTCGATACCCGATCAATTCACCGGGAGCACTTCATCCAGCGCTGCTTCGAGCGCATCCAGATCGGGCAGCAGCGCGCTCTGTTCACCCAGCAGCACGCGCATGTGCACGCCCTGCGGCAGGGTTTCTTCGGAGGCGTCGGCCAGCAGGCCGTCGCGCGGCACCGCGATCAGCTGCGGGAAGGTCTGGGTGAGCAGTGCGAAGTACGGGCGGCTGGCGTTGCCGCCCAGCGCCTTGAGCACCACTACCTTGTTGTTGCTCACCACCGCTTCCTCGCCCAGCCCGGACAGGCGCGCGAACGACATCAGCGGCACGTCCCAGCCCTGCCAGCGGATCTCGCCGACCAGCCACGCGGGCGCGTTGTCCACCGGGGTGACCGGCACCTTGGACATCATTTCGGCCACCGTCGCATTGGGCAGCAGCACGCGCTCGCTCCCGGCCTGGATCAGTACCCCGCGGATTTCGTCGTTGCTGGCGTAGCTCATGAGTCTGCTTCCTGAAAGTGATACGGCGTGGCGATTACTCGCTCACGCCCCAGCGTTCGGCGATGGCGACGGCCAGCTGCGGCGGATCACCGGCGGCCATGCCGGCGGCAACCACCGCGTTGGCGGCGATCGGGTCGTAGCAGCCTTCACCGGTCTGCCCCGCGACCCAGCCGCCGGCCACGGCCAGCGACAGCACGTCGTCCAGCAGCGCCACGTCACTGCCGCTGAGCATCACCACGGCGCTGTGCGCCGGCGGCAACGCGGCCACCTGGATGCCCTTGGCATCGGCGGTGAAATGCAGGCCGCGGTTGCGCACGGCCACGCCTACGTCATCGGGCAGGATGTAGGCATTGCCCGCCAGCACCGGCTGGTCGGATTCGGCCAGCACCACCGGCAACGCCGACACACGGGCCATCTGCTTGACCAGGTTGCCGTAACGGCCCCCGTCTAGGCGCATGTAGACCAGGATCGGCACCGCCAGCCCGGCCGGCAGCGCGGCCAGCAGGCGGCGCAGTGCGTCGGGGCCACCGATGCCGGCCAGCACCAGCACGGCGCCGGGTGCGGCACCGCTCGGGTCGGCGTCGGCTTCCAGCTCGACCAGCGACAGGCGGTCGATATCGAACGCGCTGGGGTCCACCGGCGCGCTGACCGGCGCGGCCGGCGCGGCAACGGGTACGGCGCTGTCTTCATCCACCAGCGCCCAGCTGCTGTGGTCGCCCAGCGGCGCGCGCGGCGCAGCCGGGGCCGAGGCCGGGACCGGCGGTGGCACGCTGGCCGACGGCGCGACTACCGGGGCCTGCATGGCCGCCAGTGCTTCTTCCAGTGAGATCGGCTCGCTGTAGCCTTCCGGCGCCGGGTACAGGCCATCGGGCGGCACGTCACCGGCCGCGTCGAAGGCTTCGCGCACATGGAATTCCAGCGGCGCGTCGGCATGCAGTTCGGCAGGCGTCTGCGGCAGGCCGGGTTCGGGCTGCAGCAGGCCTTCCTGTTCGGCGCCCGGCGGCAGCACGTCCTGGTGGCCGTGCAGCTTGGCCACCAGGTGGCGCGCCCAGCGCTGGGCTTCCCAGCCTTCGCGGCGGGCAGCCAGTTCGGCTTCGTCGAAGATGACGGTCAGCGACGGCGAGGCCAGCACCGGGTCGAGGCGTTCCAGCGCATCCTCGATGGCCGGTTCCAGCGCGATCAACACCGCGCCGGCGTCGGCGCCGCCCAGGGTTTCCAGATCCACGCTGTTGGGATCTTCTTCCAGCACCACGGTCGCACCGGCCTGGGCCAGCGCTTCGCGCAGGCGCTCACGCGCCGGGCCGACCCGTGCCAGCAATGCCACCGACGGCAGCGGGTTCAGGTCATTCACGGGCACGGGCGATCCCCAGCAGGTCATACACGTTTCGCATCAGGTCCAGCTCCTGGTACGGCTTGCCCAGGTAACGCTGGACACCGATTTCGAAGGCGCGTTGACGGTGCTTGTCGCCGCTGCGCGAGGTGATCATCACGATCGGCACGCCCTTGTAGCGTGGATCGGCGCGCATGGCGGTGGCCAGTTCATAGCCATCCATGCGCGGCATTTCAATATCCAGCAGCATCAGGTCGGGCACCCGCTCTTCCAGGCGCTCCAGCGCTTCGATACCGTCGCGGGCAACGGCCACTTCGAAGTTGTGGCGTTCCAGGATGCGGCCGGTGACCTTGCGCATGGTCAGCGAGTCGTCGACCACCATCACCAACGGAGCCTGGCGGTCGGTGGCCTGCGCGGCCGGTGCGATCGGCTTGAGCGGGTTGGCCTGGTAACGGCGCACCAGCGGGGCGACGTCCAGGATCACCACCACGCGGCCATCGCCGGTGATGGTGGCGCCGTAGATGCCCGGTACCGAGGCGATCTGCAGGCCGACCGGCTTGACCACGATTTCGCGGTTGCCCAGCACCTGGTCGATGGCCACGGCCGCGCGCAGTTCACCGGCGCGCACCAGCAGCAGCGGCACCTGGTCCTGCCCTTCGGCACGGGCCTGGCCCTGGCCGACCAGCGTGCCCAGGTCGTGCAGCGCGAATTCTTCGCCGCCGTAGTGGTAACCGCCGTTGGCCGATTCGAAGCGCTCGCGCGAGATCCGGCCGATACCGCTGACCGAGGCGACCGGCACCGCGAAGGTGGTGTCGCCGATCTGCACGAACACCGCTTGGGTGACCGCCAGGGTCTGCGGCAGGCGCAGGGTGAAGGTGACGCCCTTGCCCGGCACCGAATGGATGTCCACCGAGCCGCCCAGCTGGCGCACTTCGTTGTGCACCACGTCCATGCCCACGCCACGGCCCGCCAGCTGGCTGACCTGGTCGGCGGTGCTGAAGCCGGGCGAGAAGATCATCGCGTCCAGTTCGGCATCGCCCAGCACGGCATCGGCCTCGACCAGGCCACGCTGTTCGGCGCGGCGACGGATCGCCTCGCGGTTCAGCCCGGCGCCGTCATCGGCCACTTCCAGCACGATTTCCGAGCCTTCACGGCGCAGGCGGATGGCGATCTCGCCTTCCTCCGGCTTGCCGGCGGCGCGGCGCTGCTCCGGGGTCTCCAGGCCATGGGCCACGGAGTTGCGCAGCATGTGTTCCAGCGGCGCGACCATGCGGTCGAGCACGTTGCGGTCCAGTTCGCCGTGGGTACCGTCCAGGGTGACGTGGACCTGCTTGCCGGTGTCCTGGCCAGCCTGGCGGACCACGCGGCGCAGGCGCGGCACGAGCCCGTCGAACGGCACCATGCGCGCGCGCATCAGGCCATCCTGCAGTTCCGAGCTTACCCGCGACTGCTGCTGCAGCAGGACGTCGTACTGGCGCGACAGGTCGTCCAGCACGCCCTGCAGGCCGCCAAGGTCGGCTGCGGATTCGTTCAGCGCACGGCTGAGCTGCTGCAGCGTGGAGAAGCGGTCCAGTTCCAGCGGGTCGAACTTGTGGTCGACCTGTTCCTGCTCGCGCTGGTAACGGGCCACGATCTGGGCTTCGGTTTCCAGGTCCAGGCGACGCAGCTGGTCGCGCAGACGCGCATTGGTGCGGTCCAGTTCGCCCATCGCGCCGCGGAAGGCGCCGAGCTGCTGTTCCAGGCGCGAACGGTAGATCGCCACTTCGCCGGCGTGGTTGACCAGGCGGTCCAGCAGGTCGGCGCGCACGCGCACCTGTTCCTGCTGCGGACGCGCCAGGGTGTCTTCCTCGTTGGACGCTTCCAGCGGCACCGGTGCGGACAATGGTGCCGATGCAACGGCGGTATCGACCACCGCCGGGACCTCGACCGCGGCAGCGGTCGTGGCGGGCGCGTCTTCTGCTTCGGCGCGGCCCAGCGTGCGCGCTTCAAACGCGGCGATCAGGTCGTCCGGCATGGCCACGTCACGGTGGCGACCGGTGCGGGTCAGCATCTGGTGCAGGCGGTCGAAGCCACGCTCCAGCAGGTGGACGTCGCTGCGGTCGATATCGGTACGGTTGGCGGCGACCGCCTCCAGCAGCGATTCGATGCCGTGGCCCAGGTCGCCGATGGCGTTGATGCCGGCCATGCGTGCGCCACCCTTGAGGGTGTGCAGGTCACGCTGCAGCCCGGCGATCGCCTCGCGGTCCTGGGGTGCGGCACGCAGTTCGCTGATCAGGCCATCGCAATGGTCGAGCAGGTCCTTGCCTTCCTCGACGAAGATGTCGACCAGTTCGCGGTCCAGCACGCTGAAGTCCAGCGAACCGGCATCGTCGAGTTCCTCTTCTTCGACGGCCGCTTCGTCCGCCGCAACGGCGGCGGACAACGGGGCGTCTTCCAGTTCGAACAGCGGCGCCGGCGGCGACGCTTCTTCGGCATCGGACAGGCCTGCCTCGGCCTCGGCGAAGGCATCGCGCTCGTCCAGTGCCTCATGGCGGGCATCCAGGCCCAGCACCGGTGCGTCTTCGGCAGTCGCTTCCGCATCGGGGCCGTCGACGATGGTCAGGCCATCGTCCAGCGCCTGCTGCAGTTCAACGGTTTCACCGAACGCCGGGGTCGACGGGATGACGTCGTCGAGCGCTGCGGCTTCTTCGTTCTCTTCGATGGCATCTTCTTCGACGGCATCCAGGCTGTACCCGGCGCTGTCACCGGTGGCGACCGGTACGTCGGCCTCCAGCTCGATCGCGTCGTGCAGCGCCTCGACTTCCACCGCTTCCAGTTCGATGGCCTGGATTTCTTCGGCCACGATTTCGAGCGGCTGCGACGGCTCCGCGGCAGCTACGTCGACGACCTCCAACGACTCCGGCAGAGTGTGTTCGTAGAAGCGCGACAGATCGTCCGCACCCGTCAGCTCCACCGCTTCAAGACCGTGCTCGACGATGGGGGCTTCCGCAATTTCCGGCGTGGTGTCGACCGGCGCGCTGGATGGCGCGTCGAACGGGGTCACCAGCTCGGCGTTGAAGTAGGCGGAAAGATCGTCGCTGCCGGTCAGCTCATCGACCACCAGGGCATCGTCGGCCGTTTCGGCGGCGTCGACCACCGACAGCGCGTCGGCCTCGACGATGGCCTGCTGCAGCCCGGTGTCGGTGCTGTCGTCGGCAACGGCGTAACCATTGCGCTCATCGAACTGTGCGGAGAACGCGGCCAGCTCATGGGCGGTGACATCGTGCGCGGCCTGGGATGCATCGGCCTCTGCATCGTTGTCGGCATCGGCGACTGCATCGGCGACGGCATCCAGTTCATCTGCGTCATCACCATCCAGGTCCACGCCATCGTCGGCAACCAGTGCCGGCCAACGTGCTTCGGGCAGCGTTTCGGCCAGCGCCTGCAGGCGTTCGGCCAGCGCAGCCTGCGACGGAATGCGCGGGGCTTCGGCCTGCAGCGCCACCATCGTGGTACGGATCGCAACGGCGGCAGCGGCCAGTGCCTCGACGCCTTCGGTGCCCGGAACCGCATCGGCGGCCAGCGAGCGCTTGATGAAGCTCTCGGCGTTACCGGTGACAGCGGTGATTTCCGGCACGTCGGTCATCGCGAACGCACCATTCATGGTGTGCACCGCGCGCAGCAGGGTATCGGTGACCGGTTGCGGCGCCGACTGTGCTTCTTCCAGCCAGGCCTGCAGCGTGGCGTGGTGGGCCTCGACTTCGGCCTCCAGGATCTCGCGCAGTACCTCGTCGATGTTGGCCGGGGTACCCGTGATCTCTTCAACTGCTTCGACGGCCTCGACAGCCTCGACGTCGGCAGCTTCCTGCGCGACGTCGGGCACGACCACGTCGATCGGTTCCACCGGCGCGGCGGCCGGGGTCGGCCGCTGCAGCGGCACATGGAAGGTTTCCTCGCCCGCGGCAACGCGGTCGGCGATGCCCTGCATGGCCTGCAGGTCCGCGCTCACGCGGCTGCCATCGCGCAGCGCAGCGTTGAGCTGCGGCAGCACTTCATAGGCCTGGGTGACCATCGCCACCACCGCCGGCGATGCCGGGCGGCTGCCGTCCAGCACGCGGTTGAGCATGCCTTCGATCTTCCAGCTGAACTCGCCCAGGGTGCGCGCGCCCACCAGGCGGCCACTGCCCTTCAGGGTGTGGAACACGCGGCGGATCGGACGCAGGCGGTCCATGTTGTCCGGGGCCATGCGCCAGACCGGCAGCAGGTTGCCCAGGTTGACCAGTTCCTCGTCGAACTCTTCGATGAAGACCTCGCGGATGTCCTGGTCGATGTTCTCGCCATCGTCCTCGAAGCCGGCTTCGATGGTGCCCGGCTCGTCGACGGCAACCGCCGCGTCGACGACGGCAGGCGCCTCGACCGCCGGCGCGGTGGAGAACTGCGCGGCGGCGGCATCCAGCTCGGCAAGGAAGCGGGCGGATTCGTCGTCCAGCTCGATCTTGCTGATCACCGCTTCCTGCACGCCAGCGACGGAGCCTACGCCCGTTGCTTCAACGGCAGCTTCGTCTTCGCGAGCCTCGTCCTGACGGGCCTCGATGAGGTCGTCGGCCGGTACGGCGACCGCTTCAACCGGTTCGTCTTCAACCGGTTCGGCCTGCTCCTGCAGGAACGCCGGCAGTGCCTGCACGTCCAGCTCGTCGCTGTCGGTGGCCGGCGCATCGTCGATCTGCAGCGAGAGCACGTCGCCGGCATTGTGCAGCGGCTCGTCGAAGGTGAATTCGATCGGCTCGTCGCTCAGTTCCAGTGCATCGTGTTCGGCGGCGACCGGGTCGAACCCGGTGGCGATCGGTGCTTCGGTGTCGGACGGCGTCGCGTCCACGCCATCCAGGGTGATCGGTGCGATGTCGGTTGCCGGTGCGGCCTGCCACGACGTGCCGACGCTGGCATCTTCCGCCAGCACCGGATCGAAGTTGGCGAAGGTGGGCGCGTCATCGGTACGCACGGCTTCGCTGTGCAGCGTCCACTGCGGCGCGTCCGCGGCGACCGGGGCGGTCGAGGCTTCGAACACCAGCGTCGGCGCGGGCTTGCCGGCCGGCGCGACGGGCGCGGCGGCAGCGACCTCAGGCAGCGGCTCGAACGTGAAGTCCGGCAACGGCGGCGAAGGAACCTCGCCCGGTGCCGGGGCGGCCGGCGTGACCGCCGTTTCCACCGGGGCCACCACGGGCGCATCCCAGCCACTCAGCTCCACGTGTTCCGGGGCCACCGGCAGCGCCTCGGCGCTGGCATCGACCGGCGCGGCGTTCTCGTCCGGCAGCGGCCAGTAGCGCAGCGTTTCCAGGCTGGTGCGGGTGATGTCGAGAATGTCGTCGCGACCCTGGCGGCGTTCGCGCAGGGCTTCCAGGTAATACTCCAGGCTGGCCATGGCGTCGGCCAGGGTGTCCAGCTGGCGGCCGCTGGGCACGCGCTGGCGGCCGATCAGCTCGACCGCGATGTACTGGCGCACGCCCTGCAGGTAATCGGCCGGCGTGGACAGGTCGAGCATGCGCAGCGCGCCGGCGACCTCGCCCAGCAGGCGCGGCACTTCGTGCAGCTGCTCGTGGTTCCAGTTGGTTTCGATGAAGGCGACGAAATGCTCGCGCGCGGCCGAGAAGTTGGCGATCGCCTCATGGGCAAGCACTTCAACGGTACGCCGGCCTTCGGCCGCACTCGGATCGTCTTCGCCACTGCCGCCGGCGCCCAGGTGGGCGACCTGGTCGTCCAGCGAGGCATCCACGTACAGCAGCGCCCCGGCGATATCCAGCAGCAGGGTTTCATCGATCTGCTGCTGGCCGTCGACCACGCCGCGCAGCGCGTCGCGCTGCTGCACGACCACGCCGCGGGCCACGCCCAGGCCCATCATGCCCAGGGTGTCGGCGACCGCGCCCAGTTCGTTGACCTGGGTCTGCAGCTGGGCCGGCTCGCCGCCGGTACGCAGGTGCAGGTCCAGCGCGTCCTTGATCCGCAGCAGCTCTTCCTTGACCGCATTGCCCACGGTGTCGAGCAGCTCGCGGTTGCGCCCGCTCAGGCTGCCACGTGCGTGGTCCAGTTCGGCCTCGGTGGCGCTGGCGCTGTCCGGCGCGAACGCGAACAGCACGCTTTCATTGATCACCGGCGCGGCGCGCGCCAGGCGGATGTCGTTGAGCAGCGGCAGCAGCACGATCGGGATGTCGCGGTGACCGTTCTGCAGGCGCTCCAGGTAGTCGGGCAGCAGCACGCTGCCGCGCATCAGGGTGGCGCAGGCTTCGTCGCGGTCGGGGACTTCCCCCGCGCCGATGGCATTGGCCAGCTGTTCCATCTCCTCGGCCACCATCGCCGGGGCATACAGCTCGACCATGCGCAGGGTGCCCTGCACCTGGTGCAGGTAGCCGGCGCAGAAGCGCATGCGGCTGCCATCGGCAGGGTCTTCGGCGTAGTACTCGAGCTCGTTGCGCACCTGGCGCAGGGTCTCGTCCAGCTCCGGCTTCACCCAGCCCAGGGCGGCGTGGCTCATGGCATCGCGCAGCGTGCTCATGCCAGGTCTCCCGGCAGGTGGGCGCGCATGTCGTGCTGTGCTTTATCGCGATGCATCATCTGCTGATTCCTTCCCTCTCCGCCCTGCCCGCGGCTCACGCGGGCAGCTTGAAGTCGGCAACCGAGCGGCGCAGGTCGGCCGCCAGCTGTGCCAAATGACCGATCGACTCGGCGGTCTGTCCCGCGCCCTGCGAGGTCTGGCCGGTAATCTGACGGATCACGCCCATGGTGCGGGTGATGTCCGACGCGGCCGACGACTGCTGCTGGGCGGCGATCGAGATGTTCTTGATGAGGTTGTTGAGCGCGTTGGACACGCGTTCGATTTCAGTCAGGGCCGTACCGGCATCCTCGGCCAGGCGTGCACCGGACACCACTTCGGCGGTGGTCTGCTCCATCGAGCTGACCGCTTCGTTGGTATCGGCCTGAATGGCCTGGACCAGGTTTTCAATTCGGCGGGTCGCACCGGAGGTGCGTTCTGCCAGGCGCTGCACTTCGTCGGCCACGACCGCGAAACCACGACCGGCTTCACCGGCCGAGGCAGCCTGCACCGCGGCGTTCAACGCCAGGATGTTGGTCTGCTCGGAAATGTCGTTGATCAGTTCCACGATCGAGCCGATTTCCTGCGAGGACTCGCCCAGGCGCTTGATGCGCTTGGAGGTTTCCTGGATCTGGTCGCGGATCTGGTCCATGCCCTGGATGGTTTCACGCACCACGCCGGCACCTTCGGCGGCGATGACCACCGAGCGCTGTGCCACGTCGGCCGACTCGGCCGAGTTGCGCGACACCTGCTCAATGCTCGACGCGATTTCGCCGATGCGGTCAGACGCCGAGGTGATCTGGTTGGCCTGGTGGCCGGCCGCTTCGGCCAGCTGCATGGCCGTGGCCTGGGTTTCCTGGGTGGACACGGCGACCTTGGCCGAGGTGTCGTTGATGGTGGTCACCAGGTGGCGCAGTTCGTCCACGGCGTAGTTGATTGCGTCGGCGATGGCGCCCGTCATGTCCTCGGTCACCGAGGCCTTCACCGTCAGGTCGCCTTCACCCAGCGAGCTGATTTCGTCCAGCAGCCGCATGATGGCCTGCTGGTTGCGGCTGTTGAATTCCACCTGGGTCTGGTAACGCAGTTCCTGTTCACGCGAACGGCTGCGCACTGTGCTGCTGACGAAACCGATGATGGCGATCAGCGACAGCGCGCCGGAGATCACGCCCAGCCAGAAGTTCGGGAACAGGCGGGTATCACGTACCGAACCGAACGAGGAGAACGCCTCGAACAGCTTCTTGCTGTCATCCAGCATCTTGGTCGAACCGCCGGTCAGCGCCGCGGCCGAGGACTGCGCCGAGAACAGCTGGCGCGAGCTGGCCAGGATCGCGTCGGCGTCCTGCTTCATGGTGTCCCACTGCTTCTGCGACTGCTCCAGGGCGGCCAGCGCGGCGGCATTGCGGACCGGGGCGATGCCCAGTTCTTCGTTGCCATTGCGCAGCGCGTCCAGCACCTGGGTGAACACCACCGAGTCGCGGGCCAGCGCGTCGCCCGCGGCGGCGGCGTTGCCTCCACCGGCGCGCATTTCGGTCACGCGGCGGGCCATCGAGCCCACCACCACGACCTGCTGCAGGGCGTTGTACACCTGCGACGCCGGAGCACCGCTGGCCGACATGGCGCGCACCACTTCGTTCAGCTGGGCCTGCAGGGCAGGCACGCCGTTGACGAAGTTGTTGGCGTTGCCGGCCAGGGCCAGCACGGCCGGTTCGCTGGCCACCAGCTGGGCGGCGCTCTTGCCGAGCGGCTCCCAGGTCTGGGTCAGCTGGTTGAGCGGACCAGACACGTTGGCTTCGCTGCCGTAGCGGCCCTGCAGGCTGCTCACGGTGCTTTCGATGCGGGCCTTGGTGTCCTTGAAGGCGGTGAACGCCTGGGCGTTGCCCGAGACCGCTTCACGACCCTGGTTGGCCAGCTGCTGGGACAGCACTTGGAGATCGGCCGCGCCGGTGCTGGCGCCGGCCAGGCGACTGCCCTGCCAGGTGGCCACGCCGGTGTTGACGCCGAACACGATCATCGACAGGGCCAGCAGGCCCAGCCAGAAATTGGTTCCTACCGTGCCCAGCTTGCCGGCCTTGGCGGTTTCCGAAGAAGTACTCATCGTTCAACCTCGATCTTCAATGCAGTGAGGCAGGCAGCAGCGATCACGCCGCGGCCTGCCTGAATTCGGGGGTACGCGACAACAGCGACAGCGAGAACACGCCCCAGTCGTGGCCGTCGCCATGGAACGCGCGGTCGATGAAATGGGCGTAGCGGCCGCTGGCCAAGTCACCGCTCTCGATGTCCTGGTCCAGCTCGAAGCTGCGCTGGCCGAACAGTTCATCGATGGTCAGGGCAACGTCGCCGCCGGCCTGGCGCATGATCAGCACCCGCTGGCCTTCCTGCTGCACGGTGCGCTCGCCTTCCATGAAGTACTTCAGGTCGACCACCGGGAACAGGTTGCCGCGCAGGTTGCCCACGCCCAGCAGCCACGGCTGTGCGCCGGGCACCGGGGTGATCGGCGGCATCGGCACGATTTCGACCACCTCGCGGAAGTCCGAGACCAGGTGGCGCTTGCCGACCCGGTAGCCGACGCCGCGCCACAGGTCCTGGGCGAACTGCCGCTCGGGCAGCTGCACCGCATGGGCCAGGCTGCGCCGTTCGTAGGCTTCAAGGATGTCGAAGGGAGAACGCATCAGGACACCAGCAGTTCATTGATCTGCGCGATCAGGTCTTCTTCGCGCGGTGGCTTGACCACATAGGCGGCCGCGCCCTGGCGCAGCCCCCAGGCCTTGTCGGTTTCCATCGCCTTGGTGCTCACGATGATCACCGGGATGGCCTTGGTCCTGTCATCGCGGTTCAGCGCGCGGGTAGCCTGGAAGCCGCTCATGCCCGGCAGCACCACGTCCATCAGCACGAGCTGCGGCTGGTGTTCCTGGACGAGCTTGATCCCGTCCTCGGCGTTGCCGGCCTCGAGCACTTCGTGCCCGGCCTTGGTCAACCATTGGATGAACACCGCCCGGTCGGTCGGTGAGTCCTCGATCAGAACGATTCGAGCCATTGTGCCTTTCCCCCCTGGTCAGGCGTTTACGTATGTGCGGATGGCACCCAGCAGTTCTTCACGCGTGAAAGGCTTGGTCAGGTACTGCTCCGAGCCCACGATGCGACCGCGCGCCTTGTCGAACAGGCCGTCCTTGGACGACAGCATGATCACTGGCGTGGCCTTGAACAGCTGGTTGTTCTTGATCAGCGCGCAGGTCTGATACCCGTCGAGACGGGGCATCATGATGTCCACGAAGATGATCTGCGGCTGTGTATCGGCGATCTTCGCCAACGCCTCGAAACCATCGGTCGCGGTCACCACTTCGCAGCCTTCACGCTTGAGCAGCGTTTCGGCCGTTCTGCGGATGGTCTTCGAATCATCGATGACCATCACCCTGAGCCCTGCGAGTTCCCCACCCGCAGCCATGTTTTCAGTCATTACCTTTCCCCGAGCGCGCGACGCTTCTGCTTTGGTCCGGCGCCGCTGCGAAAGCGTATCTATATCCCACCACGCGGCCGTCATCAAGGGTGTGCTTCCGAAGCCAAGCCGGGAGCGCCTCCCCGGAACCGGCCCGGCCCGGAATTGCGCAAAGCGTGAAGACCGCCGGACGCTGCGTTCCGCCGCTCCGGGCAGGCAATACGGGCGCATTGCCGCTACCATCAGCGCCTGCCCGCCAGGTTGCGACCATGCCGTTGAACGTCATCGTGGTGATGGATGCCATCGCCCACATCAAGATCGCCAAGGACACCACCTTCGCCATGCTGCTGGAAGCCCAGCGCCGTGGCCACGCCCTGCATTACGTCAGTCCCGGTGGGCTGGCGCTGCGCGACGGGGTGGCGGTGGCCCGTACCGCGCCGCTGCAGGTGCGCGACGACAAGCATGACTGGTTCACGCTGGGCGAATTCAGCCAGACCACCTTCGGCCCCGGCCAGGTGGTGCTGATGCGCAAGGATCCGCCGGTGGATGCCGAATTCATCTACGACACCCAGGTGCTGGGCGTGGCCCAGCAGGCCGGTGCGCTGGTGGTGAACGACCCGCAGGGCCTGCGCGACTACAACGAGAAGCTGGCCGCCCTGCTCTTCCCGCAGTGCTGCCCGCCGACCCTGGTCAGCCGCCGCCACGCCGACCTCAAGGCGTTCGTGCTGGAACATGGCCAGGCCGTGCTCAAGCCGCTGGACGGCATGGGCGGGCGCTCGATCTTCCGCAGCGGCACCGGTGATCCGAATCTCAACGTGATCCTGGAAACGCTCACCGATGGCGAGCGCAAGCTGACCCTGGCGCAGAAGTTCATCCCCGACATCACCGCCGGCGACAAGCGCATCCTGCTGGTCGACGGCGAGCCGGTGGACTACTGCCTGGCGCGGATTCCGCAGGGCGACGAGTTCCGCGGCAACCTGGCCGCAGGCGGCCGCGGCGAAGGCCGCCCGCTGAGCGAGCGCGACCGCTGGATCGCCGCCCAGGTCGGGCCGGAGATGAAGCGCCGCGGCATGCGCTTCGTGGGGTTGGACGTGATCGGCGATTACCTGACCGAGGTCAACGTCACCAGCCCCACCTGC
>DGIP01000120.1:0-358 GCA_002386405.1 Stenotrophomonas maltophilia | reverse complement strand
CTGTTCGATGCGATCGAGGCCAGCCTGGCGCAATGAATACGGCGGTCGCTCCGATGGTGCCCCTGCAGGCCCGCGAATCGCAGCGCCTGGGTGCGACCCTGGCGCTGTCGGCGCTGGTGCATGCGCTGCTGATCCTCGGGGTGGGCTTCGCGGTCAGCGACAACGCCGCGCTGGTGCCGACCCTGGACGTGATCTTCAGCCAGACCCAGACCCCGCTGACGCCCAAGCAGGCCGATTTCCTGGCCCAGGCCAACCAGCAGGGCGGCGGCGACCACGACAAGGCGCAGCGGCCGCGTGACAACCAGACCGGCATCGTGCCGCAGCCGCAGGCCGGGCTGTCGCCGGTGCCGCAGCAGCG
>DGIP01000006.1:12797-13310 GCA_002386405.1 Stenotrophomonas maltophilia | reverse complement strand
CAGGTTGCCCAGGCCGGGCAACGCAATCGCCAGCGCGGTGTCGCCGGGCTGCGCGGGCACGCCCGCGGTGACTGACTGCAGGGTGGCGCCGGCGCAGACGATGCGCACATCGCGCGCCCACCCCTGCGGCAGCAGGGCATGATCGGCGTGGAAAGCGAGGACGGAAGCGGGGTTGGCTGGCATCACTGGACATCCCGGAAGTGGCGCCTATATTGTATAGACATATAAGCCGCCGTGGTTGCTGCCATGCACTGTGACACCCTCTGGACCAACGCCCACCTGATCACCGCCGACGGCCCCGGCCTGGGCGTGATCCGCGACGGGGTGATCGCCGCCCACGACGGCCGCATCGTGCACGTCGGCCCGGCCGGTTCCGAAACCCACCTGCAGCCGGAACGGCGCGTGGACTGCGGCGGACGCTGGATCAGCCCGGGGCTGGTCGACTGCCACACCCACCTGGTGTATGCCGGCAACCGCGCCAACGAGTTCGAACAGCGCCTGCAGGGCGTGAGC
>DGIP01000006.1:0-12559 GCA_002386405.1 Stenotrophomonas maltophilia | reverse complement strand
GCAGGGCGTGAGCTATGCCGACATCGCCCGTGCCGGCGGCGGCATCGTCTCCACCGTGCGCGCCACCCGTGCCGCCAGCGAAGCGGAGCTGCTGGCGGCCAGCCTGCCGCGGCTGGACGCGATGCTGGCCGAAGGCCTCACCACGGTGGAAATCAAATCCGGCTACGGACTCTCACTTGACGATGAAACCAAGCAGCTGCGCGTGGCCCGCGAGATGTCGCGGCAGCGCGCGGTCGAGGTGGTGCCCACCTTCCTCGGTGCACACGCGGTGCCGCCGGGGCGGCAGGCGCAGGAGTACATCGATGAGGTGTGCAACGTGATGATTCCGGCGGTGGCCGCGCAGGACCTGGCCGAAGCGGTCGATGTGTTCTGCGAGAACATCGCCTTCAGCACCGCGCAGGCCGAGCAGGTGTTCGTGGCGGCGCAGGCGCACGGCCTGGCGGTGAAGATCCACGCCGAACAGCTCAGCAACCAGCACGGCGCCGCCTTGGCGGCGCGGCATGGCGCACTGTCGGCCGACCATATCGAACACCTCGATGCCGATGGCATCGCCGCGATGCGCGCGGCCGGCACCGTAGCGGTGCTGCTGCCGGGCGCGTTCTATTTCACCCGCGACACCACCCTGCCCCCGATCGATGCGCTGCGCGCGGCCGGCGTACCGCTGGCACTGGCGACCGACAGCAACCCCGGCACCTCGCCGCTGACCAGCCCGCTGCTGGCCATGAACATGGCCGCCACGCTGTTCCGCATGACCGTGGACGAGTGCATTGCCGGCTTCACCCGTGAAGCGGCGCGTGCGCTGGGCCGGCAGGCGCGGATCGGCCGCCTGGCGGTCGGGCTGGACTGCAACCTGGCCGTGTGGGACATCGAGGCGCCTGCCGACCTTGTGTACCGCATCGGCTTCAACCCCCTGCACGCGCGCGTGATGCGCGGCGTATCCGTCTGAACATTGAGATGCCTGGAGATTCCATGAGTACGACCCTGACCCTGCAGCCCGGCGCGGTGACGCTGGCGCAATGGCGCGCAATCTTCGACGGTGCCCGCGTGCGCCTGGACCCGGCGTCGGCCGAGGCGGTGCGCCGCAGCGCGCAGACCGTGGCCGATATCGTGGCCAAGGGCGAGCCGGTGTACGGCATCAACACCGGCTTCGGCAAGCTGGCCAGCGTGCGCATCGAGCGCGACGACCTGGAAACCCTGCAGCGCAATATCGTGCTCTCGCACGCCGCCGGTGTCGGTGAGCCGATGCCCGCATCCGTCGTGCGCCTGATGATGGCGCTGAAGCTGACCAGCCTGGCCCAGGGCGCCTCGGGCATCCGCCCGGAAACCCTCGCCCTGCTGGAAGCCTTCCTGCAGCACGACCTGGTGCCGGTGATTCCGTGCCAGGGCTCGGTGGGCGCCTCGGGCGACCTGGCGCCGCTGTCGCACCTTGCCAGCGTGATGATCGGCGTGGGCGAGGCCTTCGTCGGCCGCGAGCGCCTGCCGGCCGCCGATGCGCTGGCCCGCTTCGACCTGGCGCCGCTGGTGCTGGGCGCCAAGGAGGGCCTGGCCCTGCTAAACGGCACCCAGTACTCCACCGCCTATGCGCTGGCCGGGCTGTTCGAGATCACCACCGTATTCCAGGCCGCACTGGTCACCGGCGCGCTGTCGGTGGAAGCGGCCAAGGGCTCGGACACCCCGTTCGATCCGCGCATCCACCAGATCCGCGGCCAGCGTGGCCAGATCGCCACCGCTGCGGCGTTGCGCACGTTGATGCAGGGCTCGGCGATCCGTGAATCGCACCGCGACAACGACGTGCGCGTGCAGGACCCGTACTGCCTGCGCTGCCAGCCGCAGGTGATGGGCGCCGCCTTTGACGTGATGCGCCAGGCCGCCACCACACTGGCGATCGAGGCCAATGGCGTGTCCGACAACCCGCTGGTGTTCACCGACACCAACGAGGCGCTGTCCGGCGGCAACTTCCACGCTGAACCGGTGGCGTTCGCCGCCGACATGCTGGCGATGGCGGTGTGCGAAATCGGTTCGATCAGCGAACGGCGCACCGCGATGCTGGTCGACCCGGCACTGTCGGGCCTGCCCGCGTTCCTCACCCCGAAGCCGGGACTGAATTCCGGTTTCATGATTCCGCAGGTGACCGCCGCCGCGCTTGTCTCGGAAAACAAGCAGCGCGCCTACCCGGCCAGCGTGGATTCGATTCCCACCTCCGCCAACCAGGAAGATCACGTCTCGATGGCCGCGCATGGCGCACGCCGCCTGCTGCAGATGGCCGAGAACGCGGCCAACGTGGTGGGCATCGAACTGCTGGCCGCCGCGCAGGGCTGTGACTTCCACGCCGGCCTGCGCTCCAGCGATGCGCTGGAAGCGGTACGCCAGCGCCTGCGTGCGCAGGTGCCGACCCTGCAGGACGACCGCTACTTCCACCCGGACATGCTGGCCGCCACCGCGCTGGTGCGCAGCGGCGCGCTGGCCGAAGGGCTGGCCGACGTCCTGCCGCAGGTGGAGCCGCTGGCATGAACGCCCACCCGGACTGGCTGCAGGTGCACGAAGGCGATGCGCCGCTGATCGTCAGCTTCCCGCACACCGGCACCGAGCTGCCCGATGCGCTGGCCGGCGATTTCGTGTCGCCTTGGCTGGCCCGCCGCGATGCCGACTGGTGGGTGCATGAGCTGTATGACTTCGCGCAGCGCATGGGCGCCACCACGGTGCGCTCGGCGATCTCGCGGTCGGTGATCGACCTCAACCGTGACCCCAGCGGCGTGTCGCTGTACCCGGGCCAGAACACCACCGGCCTGTGCCCGCTGACCACGTTCGACAACCAGCCGCTGTACCACCCGGGCCGGGAACCGGATGCCGACGCGATCGCCCAGCGCCGCGATACGTATTTCGCGCCCTACCACGCGGCGCTGGGCGCGCAGATCGCCCGCCTGCGCCAGCGCCACGGCACCGTGGTGGTGTACGACGCGCATTCGATCCGCTCGCACATCCCGCACCTGTTCGATGGGGAGCTGCCGCAGTTCAACCTGGGCACCGCCGGTCCGTCCGGCACACCGGATACCTCCTGCGACAACGCGCTCAGCGACGTGGTGGAAAACCTGTGCCGGATCAGCGGCATGCCTCACGTGCGCAACGGCCGCTTCAAGGGTGGCTGGATCACCCGCCATTACAGCGACATCGCCGGCGGCGTGCACAGCCTGCAGATGGAGCTGGCCTGCCGCGGCTACATGCACGAACCCGAGCTCGTGGACGTGCACAGCTGGCCCACCCCGCTCGACCCCGACCACGCTGCGCCGCTGCGCCACACGCTGCAGCAGGTGCTCACCGCCTGCCTTGAATTCGCGAACTCCCGGAGTGCTGCATGAGCCGTCACGATTCCACCCGCACCATCATCGCCCCCACCGGCAGCACGCTCACCGCCAAGAGCTGGCTGACCGAAGCGCCGCTGCGCATGCTGATGAACAACCTGCACCCGGACGTGGCCGAGCGCCCGCAGGAACTGGTGGTGTACGGCGGCATCGGCCGCGCCGCGCGCGACTGGGAAAGCTACGACGCGATCATCGAGACGCTCACCCGCCTGGAAGACGACCAGACCCTGCTGGTGCAGTCGGGCAAGCCGGTCGGCGTGTTCCGCACCCATGCCGATGCGCCGCGCGTGCTGATCGCCAATTCCAACCTGGTGCCGCGCTGGGCCAACTGGGACCACTTCAACGAGCTGGATAAGAAGGGCCTGGCCATGTACGGCCAGATGACCGCCGGCAGCTGGATCTACATCGGTGCGCAGGGCATCGTGCAGGGCACCTACGAAACCTTCGTGGAAATGGGCCGCCAGCACTACAACGGCAGCCTGGCCGGCAAGTGGCTGTTCACCGGCGGCCTGGGCGGCATGGGCGGCGCGCAGCCGCTGGCCGCGGTGATGGCCGGTGCCTCGTGCCTGGCGGTGGAATGCCGCAGGAGCAGCATCGAGATGCGCCTGCGCACCGGCTACCTGGACACCTGGACCGACAACCTGGACGAGGCGCTGCGCCTGATCGAGGAATCGTGCACGGCGAAAAAGCCGCTGTCGGTGGGCCTGCTCGGCAATGTCGCCGACGTGCTGGACGAACTGCTGGTGCGCGGGGTCAAGCCGGACCTGCTGACCGACCAGACCTCCGCGCATGACCCGGTCAACGGCTACCTGCCGCAGGACTGGACGGTGGAGCAATGGGACGAACAGCGCCTTACCGCACCGAAGGTGGTGGAGAAGGCCGCGCGCGCGTCGATGGCCAACCATATCCAGGCCATGCTGGCCTTCCATGCGCTGGGCGTGCCGACCGTGGATTACGGCAACAACCTGCGCCAGATGGCGCTGGAAGAAGGCGTGGAAAACGCCTTCGATTTCCCCGGCTTCGTGCCCGCCTACATCCGCCCGCTGTTCTGCCGCGGCATCGGCCCGTTCCGCTGGGCCGCGCTGAGCGGCGATCCGGAGGACATCGCCAAGACCGATGCGAAGGTGAAGGAGCTGATTCCAGACAACCCGCACCTGCACCGCTGGCTGGACATGGCCGCCGAGAAGATCAAGTTCCAGGGCCTGCCGGCGCGCATCTGCTGGGTAGGCCTGGGGGATCGTGATCGCCTGGGGCTGGCGTTCAACGAGATGGTGGCCAACGGTGAGCTCAAGGCGCCGGTGGTGATCGGCCGCGACCACCTGGACAGCGGCAGCGTGGCCTCGCCGAACCGCGAAACCGAAGCGATGGCCGACGGCTCGGATGCGGTATCGGACTGGCCGCTGCTCAACGCCCTGCTCAACACCGCCAGCGGCGCGACCTGGGTCTCACTGCACCACGGCGGCGGCGTGGGCATGGGCTTCTCGCAGCACGCCGGCATGGTGATCGTCTGCGACGGCACCGAAGCGGCCGCCAAGCGCATCGCGCGCGTGCTGTGGAACGACCCGGCCACCGGCGTGATGCGGCATGCCGATGCGGGATACGAGATCGCGATTGAATGCGCGAAGGAAAAGGGGCTGGATCTGCCGGGGATTCTGTAAACCCCGTACGGCTTCGGTGGGTGACGGCGGCGGCGCAACCTGTTAACTTTCGCGGCCTCGCGGCGGTTTACAGGTCTCGCGCCTGCGCGCCGCCGCCTCATTCCGTACCGATTCCAGACGCATGCCCCCTCTCCTGTCGCTGCACCGCCCCACCCTGTCCGCGCTCACCCTGGCCCTTTCGGCCGTACTGGTTACCACCGCCTCCGCTGCCCCGGCCGACAAGCCGACCACGCTGGAATCGGTCAACGTCACCGCCGCCGACGCCACCGAACAGGCCCGTGCCGCGCTCAAGCGCGTGCCGGGCGCCGGCAATGTGATCGATCTGGGCCGCGCCGACGGCCGGCTGGCTGGCACCGCCGATGTGCTGGCCTACCAGCCCGGCATCAGCGCGCAGTCGCCCGGCAACGAAGGCGCCAAGGTCTCGATTCGGGGCTCGGGCATCAACCGCGGCCCCGGCGCGCATGCCTCCGGCATCTCGGTCTCGCTCGATGGCCTGCCCCTCACCGGCCCGGGCGGCACGCCCTACGAACTGCTGGAACCGCTGTGGCTGAGCCGCGCAGAGGTGCTGCGCGGAGCCAACGGGTTTGAAACCGGCGCGCTGGCGCTGGGCGGCGCGATCAACTACGTCAGCCGCAGCGGCCGTGACGCCGCCGGCCTGGACCTGCAGTACGAAGCGGGCAGCCGTGGCTACCAGAAGCGCAGCGTGGGCTACGGCGGCGTGGCAGGTGACGTGGACTACTACCTGGCCTACACCGATACCGAATACGACGGCTACCAGCGGCACGCCGCCGGTGACGGCAAGGGCGCGATTGCGAACGTGGGCTGGCAGATCACCCCGCAGCTGGAAACGCGCTTCTTCCTGCGCTACCGCGAGACCAACCACGAAACGCCCGGGCGCCTGACCCGCGCGCAGATCCGCAACGACCCCCGCGCGGCGAACCCGGCCAACCTGGCCATCGATGCGCGGCGCCCGCAGCCGGGCAGCACCTGGCTGGGCAACATGACCACGCTGCAGATCGACGACGATTCCTCGCTGCAGGCGGGGCTGGTCTACCACCACTACCCGATGGATCTCAACGAGAGCCTGTACCGGCAACAGCTGGATTACACCAACCTCAATGCCACGCTGGATTACCGGCGGCAGCACCGGCTGTTCGGGCGCGACAGCGTGACCACGCTCGGCCTGCGCGTCACCCACGACCTGGATGCGGACGTGCGCGAAACCCTGCGCTACCCCAGCAACGGCTACCCCGCCGGCACCCATACCCGCGACTTTTCCCACCACGGCACCAACAGCACGCTGCATGTAGGCAACGACCTGGCCCTGAGCGACACCCTGCGCCTGCAGACCGGCCTTGCACTGATCAACACCCGCCACGACGTGCAGGTCACCTGGCCGAGCACGCCGGAACGGCTGTCGGGCAGCGAATGGGATTACGCGCCGCGGCTGGGCTTCACCTGGCAGCAGACGCCGGCCACGCAGTGGTTCGGTAACCTGAGCCGCTCGGTGGAACCGGCGCACCCGTGGTCGATGATCTGGGGCTCGAACCTGTACTTCGCGCCCGGCAACGGCGCGTCCAGCGGACGCCAGCGCGCACCGGTGGCGCTGGACAACCAGACCGCCACCACGCTGGAACTGGGCGCGCGTGGCGACAGCGCACTCGGCCGCTGGGAGCTGACCGGCTACTACGCACGCGTGCTGCATGAACTGCTGAGCGTGGAAGTGGTTCCGGTACCGAACCTGTTCGTGGCCGAGAACAATGCCAGCCCGACCGTGCACCGCGGCATCGAGGCCGGGCTGGACAGCACCCTGTGGCAGGGCGCCGATGGTCGTCTCTCGCTGCGCCAGGCGTACACCTTCAGCGATTTCCGTTACCGCCACGATGCCCGCTTCGGCAGCAACCGCCTGCCGGGCCTGCCGCGCCACTACTACCAGGGCGAACTGCGCTTCGATCATCCGACCGGGTTCTACGCCGCCGTCAACTCCGAATACGCTTCTGCAATGTTCGTGGACTACGCCAACAGCTTCCGCGCCGACAGCCATCTGATCTTCGGCACGCGGGTGGGCTTCGATGCCCCGAACGGCCGCTGGCAGGCCTGGGCCGAACTGCGCAACCTGACCGATCGCCACTACGCGGCCACCGTTACGCCGGGCTATGACGACACTGGCAAGGACGTGGCCCGCTCGACCCCGGGCGATGGGCGCGGGGTGTATGCAGGCATCCGCTGGCGCTTCAACTGAGGCCAATGGAGCGGCGCCAGTAGAAATACTGGCGCCGGGCGCGGGGATTGCCGTAGCCGTGCGTGCCTGCACGGCGGAGACTGAAGGCCTTCCCTGCCCTGCTGCGGAGCTTCCCGTGCGCCAGATCGCATCGCGTCTCGCCTGTTCCCTCCTGCTCTGCCTGGGCGCTTCCGCCGCAGGCCACGCCCAATCGGTGGGCGACACCGCCGCCACCCGTTTCGCCACGCTCGACAAGAACAGCGATGGCGTGGTCAGCGAAGACGAGTACGACGGCAGCGCGTTGTTCCGCACGCTCGATGCCGATCACAACTACCGGGTCACGGTCGAAGAGGTACAGGCGCTGCTCGGCCCGGACCGCGATGGCCAGCTCACGGCGGCAGACCGCATCCGGGTGGCCGATCTCAACGGCGATGGCGAGCTGAGCGACGAGGAAGTACGCCGGGTAGCGGAGATGCGCTTCCAGTCGCTGGATACCAACCATGACAACGACCTGACCCTGGCCGAGCTGCAGGTTGGCTTCTGGCGGCCCTAGGCGAGCCCGCTTCACAGCAGGTGCGCGCATGTGGAATGAGTTCAGCCACGCCTTCCTGGTGATTTTCACCAGCCTGCTGCCGGTGATCAATCCACCGGGCGCGGCGCTGATGGTGCTGGGCCTGCTGCCGCACGCCTCACCCTCACAACGCAACCAGGTGGCGCGTGCGGTGGCGATCAACAGTCTGGTGATGCTGACCGTGTCGATCGGGATCGGTGCGTGGGTGCTGTCGTTCTTCGGCATCTCGATCCCGGTACTGCGACTGGCCGGCGGGTTGGTCATTGCCGCGACGGGATGGCGGCTGCTGAACGCGCCCGCCCAGCAGGAGCGCACGTCCTTGGCCGGTGCAGCGGAGGCCGAAGCGCGGCAAGGCTTCGACGCCTCCATTGAGTCACAGACCTTCTATCCCTTCACCCTGCCGCTCACCGTGGGGCCAGGCGCCATTGCGGTAGCGATTGCCGTCGGCACCACGTCGCCGGCGAAAGGACCGGAAGCCGTGCACGTGGCCGCTGCAGCCGTCGCGCTGGTCGTGCTGTGCGTGCTGATCTATCTCTGCATGCGCTACGCCGGCCGCCTGCAGTCGCTGCTGGGCCGCACCGGCATGCAGGTCATGCTGCGCCTGCTGGCGTTCGTCATCCTGTGCATCGGCGTGCAGATCGGCTGGTACGGGCTGTCGGAACTGCTCGGCCGGCCGGCGGCGTGAGCCGCGCCAGCGCCGGCAACGGGGATCAGACCAGCGAACCCAGCATGAAGTAAGGCAGGTACATCGCAAACAGCACGCCCACCGAGCCCAGCAGTCCTGCGCCGAGGCCCAGCAGCCCGGCCAGGATGCGGCCGGCGATGGGCGGGCCGAAGCACCAGCACGCCCCCACCAGAAGCGGCGCGAGCCAGGCCAGCAGATAACCCTCGCTGTAGACGCGACTGATCCACGGCAGTGCCTGGCCGGCGCTGCCGAACATCTCCACGAACTGCGGCAGCAGCAGTGCCCCGAACAGGGTCACCACGAACGCCATGGCCACACTGGCGGCCAACCCCACCCACGGCAGGATGCGGGCACTGCGCTGCAGGAGCGGATGGGTGAGGTTCACCTGCGTGGCTCCAGCGCGCGTTCGACCGCCGCCTGCGCCAACGGCACCATCCGCGCATACCCCGCTGCAGTGGGATGCACGCCATCGGCCGCCAGGGCCGGATCCAGGCCGCCCTGCGCGTTGGCGAGGGCCGCATGGTAGTCCAGCCAGACCAGCTTCCGGTCATGTGCGTAGGCGTGCAGGGCCGCGTTCAACGCCTTGACCTTGCCCGCAGGTTGCACGCCCGGCTGCCACGGGTACTCGCTGACCGGCAGCACCGAGGACAACACCACGGCGATGCCGTGCGCGCGGGCCAGGTCAACCATCGCGTGCAGGTTGTCCTCGATCATCCCCTGCGTGCTCGGCCCGGTGTTGCCGGCGATGTCATTGGTTCCGGCCAGGATCACCACCACCGCCGGATGAAGCGCGATCACGTCCTGCTGGAAGCGCAGCAGCATCTGCGCGGTGGTCTGCCCGGAAATGCCACGGTTGAGGTAGCCCTTGCCCGGGAAGAAACCCGGGCTGCCGGTGGCGCCCCACCCCTCCGTGATCGAATCGCCATAGAACACCACGCGCGGTGCACCGGCGACCGGCGCCGGCAGCGCGGCGTTCTCCGCGCGATAGCGCTGCAGCTGCGGCCAGTCGGCAAGCCGCTGCTGCATGAAGCGGACCTCATCCGGTGTCACCTGCGCCACCGGTTTGAGCAGCAGCGGGTTGGTGGCCGGGGTTTCCGCAGCAGCGGCCATCGGGGCCAAGGTGATTGCCGCCACGATCGCTGCGGTGCATGTCCATGCGTGCATGTCAGTTCGGTCCATACGACGGCGGCAGCGTGGCGGTGCCCCACTGCGTGTTCTTCGCCGTGCCCAGTTCGAACTGCAGCGTGCCGCCCTTCTGCACCACGCTGGCCGGCAGCCAGCTGGCCTGGCTGGGCTTGCCGTCCACGCGCAGCGACTGCACGTAGGGTGCGTCCATTGCCGCGCCGTTGGCCTTGATGGTGAGGGTGGCGCCGGGGCGCTGGATGACCGCCTCGCGGAACAGCGGGCTGCCGATCACCAGGTCGGCACGGCCCGGGTACAGCGGGTACAGGCCGAGTGCCGACCACACGTACCACGACGACATCTGGCCCAGGTCATCGTTGCCGGGCATGCCTTCGGGTGCATTGGTCCAGATCTGGCGCATGGCTTGGCGCACGGTTTCCTGTGTTTTCCACGGCTGGCCGACGAAGTTGTACAGCCACGGTGCCGCCACCGAGGGTTCGTTGTCCAGCTCGGCATGCAGCGGGCCGGACTTGGTCACCGCCCACGCGCCATCTTCCTTGCGGAAGAACGCATCCAGGCGCTGGATGGCCGCGTCACGGCCGCCGAGCGTGGCGATCAGCCCGGCCGGATCGAACGGCACCATCCACAGGTACTGCGCACCGCTGCCTTCGACGAACTCCTCATCCGAGGCCGGATCGAACACCGGCCAGCTGCCGTCGGCATTGCGCGGCTGGATGTAGCCGGCCTGCGCGGTGGCCTTCGGGTTGTACAGGTTGCGCCACCAGCCGGAGCGTTCGCGGAACAGCGCCGCCCCCTGTGTGTCGCCTGCGGCGTTGGCAAGCTCTGCAAGGCCGAAATCGGCGGCCGCCATTTCCAGCGTGTCCGAGGCGGTACCCCAGCCCGGCGCGCCCACCGGCATGTACTTCAGCGCCATCCACTGGTCCAGGCCCGGCCGCTGGCCGACGCACAGCACCGGGCAGCCCCGCCGGCTGAGGTCGCGTTCGGTCGGCACCGTGGCCGCCTGCTTGAGGGAGGCGTAGGCGCGTTTCAGATCGAAGTTGCGACCTCCGAACGCGTGGATCGCGGCGACCGACGGCGGCGACGGATCGCCGTTCATCACCCCGGTGGCGCCAGTCAGGTGCGTCCAGCGGTCCCACACGCCGCCATTCTGGTCTGCCTGGTTGAGCAGCGACTGTGCGATGTCCGAGCCGACCTGCGGCTGCAGCAGCGTGACCAGCTGCAGCTGCGAGCGGTACACATCCCAGCCGGAATAGTTGGCGTACTGCGCACGCTGGCCTTTCGACAGCGCATGCACCTTGCCGTCCATGCCGCGGTAGCGGCCATCGCCGTCACTGAACAGGTTCGGCGCCAGCAGCGTGTGGTACAGCGCGGTGTAGAACACGGTGCGTTCGTCGGGCGTTCCGCCGGCCACGCGCACCTGGCCCAGCGTCTTGTTCCATTCGGCGCGGGTCGCGGCCTGGGTCGCTTCCACGGTGGTGCCCACGGGGCTTTCGCGGCGCAGGTTGGCCCGTGCACCGGCCTCGTCCACATAGGAAATGCCGATGCGCGCAGTCACCTTCGGGCTGCGCTTGGGATCGAACTGGATCCAGCCGCCGGCGCCCTTGCCCACCGGCGGGTGGCCCTGGGTGCCGTAGCTGGTGCCGCCACCGCCTTCGCGCGCGCCGGCCTGCACGGTCTCGTCGCGCCAGGTGCCGCCGACCTCGAAGGGCTGGTCGAATTCGGCCACGAAATGCAGCGTGTAGTAACTCTCGCGGCGATCCTCGGCGAGGTAACCGCAGAAGTTGCCGGCGGTGACCGTGCCGCGCACGGTGCGCGTGGCCGGATCGATCACGATGCTGGAATCAGTGCTGCCCACCTCACTGTCGGAGGTACGGAACAGCAGGTTGGCCGGCTTGTCGGCCGGGAACTGGAACTGTCCCACCGCCGTGCGCGCGGTGGCGCCCAGGTCCACCACCACGCCGTTGTCGAGCGTGAGCCGGTACGCGCCGGGGCTGGCCGATTCGCGCTTGTGGTCCAGCACGCTGGCATAGCGCAGCCCGGCCTCGGCTGACGACGGCGACAGTTCCACCTTGGTGGTGACCGGCATGATCGGAACATCGCCGCTGGCCCCGGTGCAGCCGGTGCCGGACACGTGGGTCAGGCTGAAGCCACGCACGCCATTGCCGCGCCACTCGTACCCGCCTGGTGCCGCGATCGCGAAGCGCTTGCCCGGCAGCGGGGTCATCTCCGGACTGAAGGCCACCATGCCGAACGGCACCGACGGACCCGGATACACATTGCCGGCGTTGGTGGTGCCGATGAAGGGATTGACCTCGGCGGCAAGGTCGGCGGCCTGCAGGGCGCAGGGCGCGGCGGTCAGGACAAGCGAAACGGCAACCAGCATCGAACGGTGCACGACGAACTCCCAAAGCGGAAAGGACGGGCCATCAACGTAGCGCCACGTCCGGCGTGGCTGGATCGATTGTATCGATCCAAATCCCGTCCGCAATCAGACGAATGGCACCCCTGCCGCCCCTTCGCGTCAGAACCCGTCGAGGGTGCGCAGCAACGAGCCAAAGGTAAGGTAGAACGAGTCATGCCCGCCTTGGGCACGGCCGTAGCCGAGGAACACCGGGCCAAGGAACGTGTCGGCGCCGACGAACACGCTGCCCGCGCTCTGCATGCCGTCGATGTTCACCTGGTCGCGCGTGGCCCAGAACCCGCCCCACTCCAGGCTGCCGCCGATGTACAGCGGAATGGTCAGCAATGAATCGGCATGGGCCACGCGGCGGTAGTACACCATGCGCGCCAGCGCGGTCTGCGGCGCGAAGATCGCCTCCTCCGAGTACCCCGACAGGTTGCCCAGCCCGCCCAGGAAGCCGTAGGTAGCCAGCAGGTTGTCGCCGCCATGGGCCGATGAAATGCGCAGGCCACCGAGCCAGC
>DGIP01000255.1:409-3918 GCA_002386405.1 Stenotrophomonas maltophilia | reverse complement strand
CCGATACGCAGCCAGGCCGGTGCATCCAGTGCCTGTTCCAGCGCTTCGCGCCCGGCCTGCGCCACTTCCTCGTTGCTGGCCGCGCGGGTCAGCTGCCCGCCCAGCACCTGGCGCGCGTTGGCGTGCCGGTTGGCCGCGCGCAGCGCCACCACCTGCATGCGCAGGCGCGAGGCCAGCCGCCCGGCCACCAGTGCCGCCACCAGGAACAGGAACACGGTGATCACGCCCTGGCGCGCGCTGATCGCGAAGGTGAAGCGCGGGGCGATGAAGAAGAAGTTGTAGGCCAGGAAACACAGCGCCGCGGCCATCACCGCCGCGCTGGTGCGGCTGCGCGCGGCCACCACCACCACTGCCACGATGAACACCATCGACAGGTCGTACAGCCCCACCCAGCGCTCGGCCACCAGCGCCACCAGGCAGGCCAGCGCAGTGGCCACCAGCGCCAGCACGGTGTCGCGGCCGGTGCTCAGCGTGGGCATCGACAGCCCATGGCGGCGCGCACGCGCGCGCGCCTGCGGGGTGCCGATGATGGTAATTTCAAAGTGCGCGCCGCGCTGGATCAGCTGCTGGGTCAGCGTGCGGTTGAGCATGCGCGCGAACGGGCGCTCGCGGGTGCGGCCCAGCACCAGGGTGGACACGCTGTTGTGCGCGGCGTGGTCGAGCAGGGCATCGGCAATGCTGGGCCCATGCAGCAGCTCGGCCTCGCCGCCCAGCCGCCGCGCCAGCGCGAAGGCCGCGTCGATCTCGCGGCGGGTGCTGTCGTCTTCGCGGCGGCGCTGCACGGTCACCACCGTCCACGGCGCATCGCGGCGCTCGGCAATGCGCCGGCCCACGCGCACCAGATACTCGCTCTGGCCGCCGCCGTCGATCGCCACCAGCACCCGCCGGCGCAGCGGCAGGTTGCCTTCGCCGCGCGCTGCGCGGGTTTCGCGCAGGCTGTTGTCGACCCGGTCGGCCGCTTCCTGCATGGCCAGCTCGCGCAGCGCGGTCAGGTTGGCGGGCGAGAAGAATGCCTGCAGCGCCTGCGCGGCCTGCTCGGGCACGTACACCTTGCCCTGCTGCAGCCGTTCGATCAGTTCGCGCGGCGGCAGGTCCACCAGCACGATGTCGTGCAGGCGGTCCAGCACCGCATCGGGCACGGTCTCGCTGACCCGCACCCCGGTGATGCGCATCACCACATCGTTGAGGCTTTCCAGGTGCTGGATGTTGAGGGTGGTCCAGACATCGATACCGGCGTCCAGCAGCTCCACCACATCCTGCCAGCGCCGCTCGTGGCGGCTGCCCGGCACGTTGCGGTGGGCCAGCTCATCCACCAGCACCAGTGCCGGGCGGCGCGCCAGCACCGCATCCAGGTCCATTTCCTGCAGCGCATGCTGCTGGTACTCGCGCTGCAGCAGCGGCACCTGCGGCAGGCCGTCCAGCAGCGCCGATGTCTCGGCGCGGCCGTGGGTTTCCACCAGCCCCACCACCACGTCCACGCCCCGCCGCAGCTGCTCCTGCGCGCGGCCGAGCATGCTGTAGGTCTTGCCCACGCCGGGGGCGGCGCCCAGGAACACGGTGAGCTTGCCGCCGGCCTCGCGCTGCAGGCTTTCCACCAGTGCGTCGGCCTGTCGGGTGCGGGAGTCGGTCATGGGGAGGGATTGTGCACCGGTCGGCTGTCATCCAGTGCCATGTTCAACGTCATCACGTTCACCCGGGGCTGGCCGAACACGCCCCACTGTGGGCCCTGCGTATGCGCCTGCACCAGCGCCTGCACCTGTTCCACGCTGAGGCCTCGATTGCCCGCCACGCGCTTCACCTGCACCGCGGCGGCGGCCGGCGACAGCTCCGGGTCCATGCCCGCGCCGGACTGGGTGACCAGGTCCCCCGGTACATCGGCCACGGCAATGCCTTCGCGCACCGCCACCGCATGTGTGGCCTCGCTTACGCGCTCCTGCAGGGCCGGGTTGCTGCGCGCCAGGTTGCTGCCGGCCGCGGCCATCGGGTCGTAGCTGGCCGCCGAGGGGCGCGCCTGGAAGTAGCCATCGCCCACGAACGGCTGCGCCACCAGCTGCGAGCCGCGCACCTGGCCGTGCTGCAGCAGCAGGCTGCCCTGGGCCTGGGCCGGGAACAGCGCGCCGCTGATCCCGGTGGCGGCCACCGCATAGGCCAGGCCCAGTACCAGCAGGCTGGCCACGCCCAGCCCGATCGCCGGGCGCAGCGCGCCCTGCTGTTGCAGGGAAACAGAGAGGGCGGCGCGGTTACGCGCCGGGCGGGACAACGAAGCAGCAGCGGAGCGGTTCATGCGCCAAATACCGAGAAGAGGAGGAGGTCGATCAGCTTGATGGCCGCGAATGGCAGCAGCACGCCGCCCAGCCCGTACACCAGCATGTTCCGGCGCAGCAGCGCGGTGGCCGTGGCCGGGCGGAAGCGCACGCCGCGCAGCGCCAGTGGAATCAGCGCGGGAATCACCAGCGCATTGAAGATCAGCGCCGCCAGCACCGCGTTGCGCGGGCTGGACAGGTGCATCACGTTCAACGTGGCCATGGCCGGCAGGGTGGCGGCAAACAGCGCCGGCAGGATCGCGAAGTACTTGGAGACGTCGTTGGCCAGCGAGAACGTGGTCAGCGCGCCGCGCGTGATCAGCTGCTGCTTGCCCACCTCCACCACCGCCAGCAGCTTGGTCGGGTCCGAATCCAGGTCCACCATGTTGCCGGCTTCCTTGGCCGCCTGCGTGCCCGAGTTCATCGCCAGGCCGATGTCGGCCTGGGCCAGCGCGGGGGCATCGTTGGTGCCATCGCCCACCATCGCCACCAGCCGCCCACCGGCCTGTTCGGCGCGGATGCGGGCCAGCTTGTCTTCCGGGCGCGCTTCGGCGATGTAGTCATCCACGCCGGCCTCGGCCGCAATCGCCGCGGCGGTGAGTGGGTTGTCACCGGTGATCATCACCGTGCGGATGCCCATCGCGCGCAACTGCGCGAACTTCTCGCGCATGCCGTGCTTGACCACGTCACTCAGCTCGATCACGCCCAGCACGTGGCGGCCTTCGCACACCACCAGCGGAGTGGCGCCGTTGCGCGCCACCTGTTCCACCCGCCCGGCCAGCTCGGCCGGCACGGTGCCGCCCAGCTCGCGCACATAGGCCGTGATCGCATCGGCCGCGCCCTTGCGGATGCGCCGGCCGCCGTCCAGGTCCACGCCGGACATGCGGGTCTGCGCGCTGAAGGCCAAGTACTCCGCTTTGTCGGGCTCGCTGGTGGTGCAGCCTTGTTCGCGGGCCAGCCGCACCACCGACTTGCCTTCCGGGGTCGGGTCGGCCAGCGACGACAGCAGCGCCGCTTCGCGCAGCTGCGAGGCTTCAATGCCCGCCAATGCATGGAAGTGGGTCGCCTGGCGGTCGCCGTGGGTGATGGTGCCGGTCTTGTCCAGCAGCAGCACGTCCACGTCGCCGGCCACTTCCACCGCCTTGCCCGATTTGGCCAGGATGTTGGCGGCCAGCGCACGGTTCATGCCGGCAATGCCGATGGCCG
>DGIP01000255.1:0-202 GCA_002386405.1 Stenotrophomonas maltophilia | reverse complement strand
TGCCGGCAATGCCGATGGCCGGCAGCAACCCGCCGATGGTGGTTGGAATCAGGCACACCAGCAGCGCGATCAGCAGCAGCGGGTCCACCTTTACGCCAACGAACGCGCCAATGGCCGGCAGCGTCGCCACCACCACCAGGAAGGTCAGCGTCATCGCCGCCAGCAGCAGGGTCAGCGCCACTT
Organism: Stenotrophomonas maltophilia; assembly: GCA_002386405.1. Taxonomy (GTDB): domain Bacteria; phylum Pseudomonadota; class Gammaproteobacteria; order Xanthomonadales; family Xanthomonadaceae; genus Stenotrophomonas; species Stenotrophomonas maltophilia_AD. Next base: position 19 of record DGIP01000255.1, on the reverse strand, counting down.
CGTTCGGGGTCTTCTGCCG
>DGIP01000256.1 GCA_002386405.1 Stenotrophomonas maltophilia | reverse complement strand
TCCGATCTGGGCGTTTGGCGCCCGGCGTGCGCGCTATGTCAGCGGATCGCGTTGAACAGCGACATCTGCTGCATCTGGGTGAAAATGGTCTGCGCGGCCTGCAGGGAAATCTGTTCCAGCTGGTACTGGCCGATGGCTTCGGCGTAATCCAGGTCGCGCATGGCCGACAGGGTGGTCTTCAGGGTCACGCCGTTGGCCTCGCGCAGGGCGCCGGCATCGTCGATGGCCTTGAGCTGGGCACCGCCGGCGGCGCGGGCGTCGATGAACTTCTCCGAGGCACGGGCCACGTCGCGGATGCCGGCCTGCAGGATGTTCTGCTGGCGGGCCACGGCGGTCGGGTCGTCGGCGGCGTTGTCCAGGGCGTTGATCATGCCGTCCAGGGTGGAGAAGATGTCGCGGGCATCGGCAGCGCCGATCCCGAAGCTGTCGCCCGCCTTGGGTTCACCTTCGATCCGCATGGAAACGCCTTCGAACGTGATGTCTTCGCCGGCCTTGAAAGCGCCGGTCTTGACCACGGTGTTGGTCGCATCGACCACTTCATAGGCGTCCGGCCCGGTGAAGCGCAGCGTGTAGCTGGCACCATCCCAGCTGCCCGAGGCCGGGTCGCGGCCGAAGGTGGTGAGCACGCCGGTGCCGGTGTTGGTGCCGGCGGCGCTGCCGTCCAGGGTGCCATCGCCGGTGCGGATGCGCAGGAAGATCTCGCTGCCGGGCAGGGCGTCCTTGACGAAGGTGTCCGGCGCCACTTCCACCTGGCGCTGGGTCTGGTCGCCGTTGTAGGTGACCACGCCGTTGCTGAGCTTGAACGGTGCATCGGCGTCGTCGGTGCCGCCGAACAGGTAGCGGCCGGTGCCGTCGGTGGAATTGGCCAGCGACAGCAGGCCGTCGCGCACGCTCTTCAGTTCCGAGGCGATCGACTTCAGGTCGGCCGCCGACAGCGCCGGGTTGTTGGCCTGGATGGTCAGTTCGGTGATGTGGGCCATCATCTCGCCGGCCTGGGCCAGCGCGTTTTCCTGCAGGCCCAGGCGGTTTTCCACCACGTCGCCATTGCGGGCGAAGCGGTCCAGTTCGGCCACGGCGCGGTCCAGGCCGACCGCGGTGCCGGCGGCGACCGGGTCGTCCTTGGCGCTGACCAGCTTCTTGCCGGTGGCCAGCTGCTGCTCCAGGTGGTTCATCTTGCTCTGCTTGGCCATCATCATCGAGATGGACTGGTTGAACATCATCCCGGTGGAGATTCGGTTGTTCATCGCGAAACGGCTCCCAGGATGGTCTGGAACATGGTGTCGGCAGTGGAAATCAGCTGCGAGGCGGCCTGGTAGGCCTGCTGCAGCCGGAGCATGTCGGCGGCTTCTTCGTCCAGGTTGACGCCGGAGACCGAGTCGCGCGAGGCCTGTGCCTGGTCGGTGATGACCTGCTGGGCCTGCAGCGAGTAGTCGGCTGCGCGCGCGGCCGAACCGACCAGGGTGGTCAGGCCGCCGAGCGCGCCGTTCAGGGTGACCGTGCCGGCATTGAAGGTTTTGGCGTCTTCCACCTTGGCCAGTAGCAGGGCGTTGGTGTTGTCGCTGGACCCGGCCGGGGTGGGGCTGATGTTGAAGCTGTCGCCGACCTTGGGCGCACCGTCCAACACGAAGCTCCAGCCGTTGGCGCTGATGGTCTGGCCGGCGGTGTAGGTGAACGGGCCGGTGCCATCGATGGTGTATTCGGTGGCGCTGGTGAATACGATCGCGGCCGGGTTGCGCAGGTTCGCGTTGGTGTAATCGCCCACGGCCACGCCGCTGACCTTGCCGGTGCCGGTGTTGCCCAGGCCGGCGGCGGCCTTGATCGGCGCGGCGGCGGCAATGCGCGAGGTGTCGGTGATGGCCACTGACAGGGTGCCGGCCACGCCGGCAGTGGGCTGCAGCAGGAATCGGTCGTTCTGCGCCGGGGTGCCGGACATCACCATTTCCACGCCGTTGAGCACCAGCGGGTCGGCCGCGGTGCCGGTGCCGGTCATCGGCACGGCAGCACCGGTATCGGCACGCGTGGCCTGCCAGGCACCGCCGTCGAACTTCAGCACGATGTTCTGGCCGTCCAGCTTGGACAGGTCGCCGAAGCTGGCGCTGAAGCTGGCGGTGCCGGTATTGCCGGTGTTGCCGGTAACGCGCGGGCTGCCGTAGTTGAAGAAATCGCCGCCCATGTTGCCGTACAGGTCGACGCCCTGGTGGTGGGTGTCGTTGAAGTTGCTGGCCAGGCCCACGGCAAGCTTGCCCAGCTCGGCCTGGGTGGGGGTGAGCACTGAATCGCGGAACTCGAGCAGGCCGCCGATCTGGCCGCCCAGGCTCTTCGGGTCCAGGGTGATCTTCTGGCCCTGGGTTTCCATCGCCAGCTGCAGGCGCTCAGGCTGGTAAGGGTCGGTAACCGTGGTGACCTTGCTGGCGGTGGTGCCCACCACCACGGCCTGGCCGCCGGCGGTATAGACGTTCATGAAGCCGCCGTCCTGGATCACCGCGGTACCGCCGGTGTAGCCGATCAGGTTGGCCACCAGCTGGTCGCGGCGGTCGAGCAGGTCCGGTGCGGCGGTATTGGCGTTGCTGCCGATGGCACCGTTGAGCTGGGCGATTTCCGCTGCCAGCCGGTTGACCTCGGAGGCGCCGGCGATCAGGCCGTTGTTGACCTCGCCATTGAGCGAGTTGAGGCTTTCGTTGAGCTGCTTGAAGCGGCTGGCCAGGGTGCCGGCGTTGTCCAGCACGCTCTGGCGGTCGGCGGTGCCCGAGGCATTCGAGGACAGGCCGCTGACCGTATCGAAGAAGTTCGACCACACGCCGGAGACATTGGTGGCGGTATCGGAGAACAGCGAATCCACGCGGTCGGCCAGGGTGGACAGCTGCTTCAGCCGCGCCAGTTCGCCGCTGCTGTCGAGCAGGCGCGAGATCGCCAGCTGGTCGGCCACGCGGCGCACGTCGGTGATGCGGGTGCCGTTGCCGATATCGCCATAGCCCAGGTTCTGCGGGCTGGCGGTGGCGAAGTCCACCTTCTGCCGGCTGTAGCCGGGCGTGTTGATGTTGGCGACGTTATGGCTGGTGGTGGCCAGTGCGCGCTGGAAGGCGAGCAGGGCGCTGGTGCCGGTGGAAAGTACGGACATGGTTTACCTCAACGACGGATTGCCCCCAGCCCGGCGGGGCTGGCGGTGCTGGCAAAGGTGCGACCCAGGCGCTGGCTGGCATCGCCCACGGCGGCGATGGCGCGCTCGATGGTCGGGCCGCCGGCGATCGCGGCGATCTTGGCCGCGTAGCTGGGGTCGGTGGCGTAGCCGGCCTTCTGCAGGCCCTGGGCGAAGCCGCGGACATCGCCACCGGCCTGCAGCGCGTTCTGGTAGCGCGGGCTGTTCTTGAGCAGTTTCACGTAGTCGGCAAAGCTGTCGCCGACCGAGGTGTAGGCACGGAAGCTGGCGGTTTCGTTGCGGCGCACGCCATCCACGTATTCGTGCGTGCCGCTGGTGGCGCGCTCGCCACTCCAGCCGCTGGCCTTGATCCCGAACAGGTTGTGCGAGCTGCCGCCGCCATTGCGCTGCACCAGCTTGCGGCCCCAGCCGGTTTCCAGCGCGGCCTGGGCGACCAGCGCCTTGGCATCCACGCCCAGTTCGCGCGCGGCCTGCTGCGCGTGGCCCCAGATGCTGGCCACGAAGCCTTCGGGGGTATGCGCGCCCAGCTGGGCGGCGGCGGTGCTGCCGGCCAGCGTGTCCACGGCACTGGGGCCGGTGGGGGTGGCGGCGGTGGTGCCGACATCGCGCCAGCGGTCGTCGGCCATGGCCCAGTTGTCGCTGGACGCATCGGTGGCGGGCGCAGCGCCATACGGATCACTGCGGCCGATCGCTTCGTGCATCTGGCTGCTTTCGCGGCCGGCAATCAGGTCCAGGGCGCGTTCCATCGGCTGCAGCACCGCCGACGGCGCCTGCCCGCCGAGCTGCTGCAGCAGCTCCACTTCACTTGGCGCGGACGGCGCTGCACCGGACGCGGGCAGGGTCATTGGTGCTGATGCCGGCGCGTT
>DGIP01000257.1 GCA_002386405.1 Stenotrophomonas maltophilia | reverse complement strand
GGTGGTGAAGAACGGATCGAAGATGCGCTGGCGCAGATCCGGCGAAATACCACCGCCGGTGTCTTCGAACTCCACCCAGGCGTAATCGCCATCGACACCGGTACGCACGGTGATGGTGCCGCGTTCGGCAATGGCGTGGCCGGCGTTGAGCAGCAGGTTCATGTACACCTGGTTGAGCTCGGACGGCAGGCATTCCACCAGCGGCAGCTGGCCGAACTCGCGCTTGAGGTCGACCTTGTACTTGAGCTCGTTCCAGATGATGTTGATGGTCGATTCCAGCCCGGCGTGCAGGTCGACCAGCTTCCAGGACTCGTCGCGGCCGGAATAGGAGAAGTCCTTCAGGTCGCGCACGATCCGGGTGACGCGCTCGATGCCTTCGCGCGATTCAGCCATCAGCTGCGGCAGGTCGCGGCTGATGAAGTCGATGTCGAAGCGGTTGCGGATATCGTCGATTTCGGGAATCAGGGCCTTCGGGTCCGGCGCGCGTAGTGCGCGTTCGTAGGCTTCGATCACGGTGAACAGGCTGCGCAGGTATTCCTGCAGGCTGCCCAGGTTGGAGTGCACGTAGCCGATGGGGTTGTTGATCTCGTGCGCCACGCCGGCGGCGAGCTGGCCGATGGACGCCATCTTTTCCGACTGCAGCAGTTTTTCCTGGGTGCCGTTGAGGCGCAGGTAGGCCTGGCGCAGCTCGGCATGGCGCTGCTGCAGCTCACGCTCGTAGTCTTCCTGGCCTTCGATGCGGCGGAACAGGGCCAGGTAGTGGCGCTTGCCGGCATCTTCCTGCTGGTAGACGTGGGCGATGACCATGCGTTCGCCCACCGGCAGGCTGCCGTTCCAGTGGCCGTGCAGGCGGGCGTGCTCGAGGGCATCGGGTGGCAGCAGCTGGCGCAGCCATTGCGCGGGATCCACGCCGGCGTCGATCTCGGCCTGGCCAAGCATGCCGCGCACGGCGGCATTGGCCACGGCGACGCTGCCGTCATCACGGAACAGGAGCACGCCTTCGTTGATGCGCTCGAACAGCGCAAGCAGAACCGGCTGCGGCGGCAGCGGTGCGGTGACAAAAGTGGTGGGCACGGTCACGGTCACATCGGGGCAGTTGAAACAGGTGCCCACTATATCCGTGTTGGAGCGCGATCCGGGGTGGCGCTCAGGCGACGGCCAGCGGCCGGCGCGTATGCAGGGTGTTGGCCTGGCCCTTGGCGTCGTACGCCGAGGAGGCTTCGCTGCGGCCCAGCTGGCGCAGCGCCCAGTTGACCTCGCGGCGGCGGCGCGCCAGCAGCACGCCATTGGCGCGGTTGCGCTCGGCCAGTTCCTGCAGGCGTTCGTTCTGCCCCACCGGCAACACCTGCTCCAGCGCACGCAGCGCATCGAGCTTGGCGCTGGTGGCGCGGATCAGGGACTGGACGTCATGCTCCACCAATGCCTGGCGTTCGACGTCCAGGGCATCGCTGAGGCGCTGCAATGGCTCGCTCATGGCCAGCTTCATTTCTGCAGCTGCTGGTCCAGCTCAAGCATGCGCGAGGCGATCGCGTCCGGGTTGATCTTGTAGGTGCCGTTCTGCAGCGACTCGCGCACGGCCTGCACGCGGCCGGCATCGATCGCCGGGGCGGTGCTCAGTTCGCGCTGCAGCGCCTGCAGGCTGGTGGCCTCGCCGGTCAGCTTCAGGCTGTCGGCCGCTTCCACCGGCCGCGCCGGGGCATCGGTGCTCACACTGGGCTTGTTGCCCGGCGCAATGCTGCGCAGATGGGCGGTCGCCTGCAGGTTGCCGTCGATTTTCTGGCTCATGGGTTGTCCTGGGAGTTACGGTTCACAAGGGATAACGGCACGGGGGCCGGCATCTTTAGGAGATTTTGCGTGCTGGAGTGGTCAGCGCGTCACAAAAACGTCGCCACTGGCCGCCACCGTGCCCTGGACCACCTTGCGTGACGACAGATTTTCCACGGATACGCGTTCATTTTCACCTGCATCGGCCAGTGCCTTGCCCGCCACCCGGACTTCGACCCCGCCAAAACGGGAGACCAGTGCGACGCTGTCGCCGCGGCGGATGAGACGCTGGGCGACCAGGTCGTTGGCCGACAGCAGGCTGCCGGCACTCAGCGTACGCCGCGCCACCCGCCCCACCGCCACGGCCGGATCGGCCAGGGCAGCACCGGCAATGCGGGCCACGTCACGCTGTGCAGTGGTGATATCGGCCACCCCGATGGTTTCTCCAGCGGCAATGCCACGATTGAGGATCAGCACCGTCTGGTTGCGGCGCACCTTCACCGGTACGAACAGGCGCCAGCCGCCCGCGTCGGGGCAGCTGACCTCCACGGTGCTGGTGCCGGTGGGCTGGGCGCGCAGGTCCTGGCCGCAGGCCGGCAGGCGCAGCGCCGAATCCAGGGTGGTGTCGCCTTCGCTGCCGGCCGGCAACGTGGACAGCGCGGCGGCGCGGATGCTGTCCACCGGCTGCCAGCCGCCGGCGGCCCGGGCATGCGGGGACGCACCTGCCAAGGCGATCAGCGTGACAAGTATAAGAAGGATACGCATGGCGGCTCCGGGGGCATGGCACATGCGCAGCACCATGCAAGCACCGTGCCGTTCACGGGCTCATCTGCCCGCTCAAGTGAACGCGGTTGGCGCCGATACCACTCCCATGTCACATGACCTGCTCAACCGCATCGACCAGCGCACGCGCCTGGCTGGCCACAACCGCCTGGCCCTGCTGCTGTTCCGCCTTGGCGGACGTCAGCTTTTTGGCGTCAACGTGTTCAAGGTGCAGGAAGTCCTGCGCCGGCCGGACCTGTTCCAGGTGCCCGGGCTGCCCAGCCAGTTCGCCGGCGTGGCCGACGTACGCGGCCGCTCGGTGCCGGTGCTGGACCTGGGCCTGGCCATCGGCCACCCCGAGCGCGAGCCGGACGCCGACAAGGCGCCGGGCTACCTGGTGGTGACCGAATTCAACCGTTCTATCCAGGGCTTCCTGGTCAGCGGCGTGGAGCGCATCGTCAACATCGCGGTCGAAGACATCCACCCGCCGCCGGAGCTGGGCGCCGAATCCAGCTACCTGACCGCCGTCACCCGCTTCCAGGGTGAGCTGATCCAGGTGATCGACGTGGAAAGCGTGCTGGCCGACATCGCCCAGGTGCGTGGCGAGGCGGTCCTGGACCCCTCGATGGCGCTGCCGGCCGACGCCCCGCAGCTGCAGGTGCTGGTGGTGGACGACTCGCGCGTGGCCCGCCAGCAGATCCGCAGCGTGCTGGACCAGCTGGGCGTGGGCGCCACCCTGCTCTCGGACGGCAAGCAGGCGCTGGACCACCTGCTGCAGATCCACGCCGCCGGCGAAAACCCGGCCGAGCGTTACGCCATGGTCATTTCGGACATCGAAATGCCGGCCATGGACGGCTACACCCTGACGACGGAAATCCGTCGCCACCCGGGCCTGGCCGGCCTGTACGTGCTGCTGCACACCTCCCTCTCGGGCGTATTCAACAACGCCATGGTCGAACGGGTCGGCGCCAACGCCTTCGTGGCCAAGTATTCCCCGCACGAACTGGCCGACTTCGTGCTCGACCGCCTCCGGAAGGTCGCCCTGGCGGCGTGACCGCCGCTGGGGCGTCGTGGGCCTGCGCCAAAGGCAGCCACGCAGGGCGTGGCTCTACGTGGTGGGTCGATGGATGTCTTGCCCCCCGGGCCCCGTTGGGCCGCGGTCGGCTTTTGACTACGTGATCGTCCTGCGCACGTAACAATTCGTAGGTCCACGCCCTGCGTGGACACCGCGCGAAGCGCGGCACAAGCGTCCGAAGCCAACGCGGCAACGGTTGTCACCATCGGTCCGACGTTTAGAGCGGGCCGAAGCCATTTCTGGCACACACCTTGCACCCTCCCCCACATCGTCCCGTGGGAGAGCGCCATGCCCAACCTGATTTCCGACTATCTGGGTGTCCATGCCCAGGCCATGCCGTTGCGCGAGCAGCGGATGAAGCTGATTGCCAGCAACCTGAGCAATGCCGATACCCCCGGGTACAAGGCCCAGGACCTGGACTTCGACGCCGCCCTGCGCAACGCCCAGGGTGCCGACAGCAACGGTCTCATGCGGACCACCAATGAGCAGCACTTCACCATCGGTGGTGGGCTCAACCCGTTCCAGATCACCAAGGAAGGCGTGCAGCCTAGCATCGACGGCAACACCGTCGATCCCGATGCCGAGCGCGCCGCCTATGGCCGCGCCGCGCTGGAATACCGCGCTTCGCTGAGCTTCGTCGAATCCAAGGTGCGCTCCATGCTCACCGCGATCACGGGGCAATAAGCCATGAGCAACCTGCCCATTTTCGATATCGCCGGCTCCGCGCTGCAGGCCCAGTCCGTGCGCATGAGCACGCTGGCCTCCAACCTGTCCAACGCCGACACCATCGCCGGCTCGGCCGATGCCGTCTACAAGCCGCTGGAACCGATCTTCCAGTCGGTCACCAGCCGCACCGACCCGAACATCACCACCGTCCAGGTCAAGGAAATCAGCCAGAGCAACGCCGCGCCGATCAAGCGCTACGAGCCCGGCCACCCGCTGGCCGATGGCGATGGCTACATCTACCAGCCCGATGTCGACCCCGTTGCCCAGATGGTCAACCTGATCTCGACCTCGCGCAATTACCAGGCCGGCGTGGAGATGCTCACCACCGCCAAGGAACTGGCGCTGGCCACCCTGACCATGGGTCGCTGACCCTTCTTATTGCAGGACATACCGTCATGAGCAGCACCAGCGGCGTCGGCAACACCGACATCTACAGCGCCTTGGGCCTGAACGCACCCAACAGCAGCACCACCAAGAAGAAGGACACCCTGGACCAGGCCGACTTCCTGCGCCTGATGACCGAGCAGCTGCAGCACCAGGATCCGCTCAAGCCGATGGACAACACCCAGATGGTGGCGCAGATGGCGCAGCTGTCGCAGGTCCAGGGCATCAACGACCTCAACAGCACCGTCAAGGGCTTCCAGGAATCGATGGCCGGCGACCAGGTGCTGCGCGGCGCCGCGCTCGTTGGCCACGACGTACTGGTGCCCTCCACCAAGTGGCAGCTGGAGGCCGAAGGCGATACCAGCGGCATGGTCGCCGCGCCCGGCGCCGGCTACGTCACCGTGGACATCACCGACGCCAACGGCGTGAAGGTCACCCAGCTCAGCGTGGAAGCCAAGGAAGCCGGCGAAGTGACCTTCGACTGGGATGGCAAGGATGCCAACGGCAACCGCATGGCCGCCGGCAGCTACACCATCGCCGCCACCCACACCGACAGTGCCGGCACCCAGACCAAGATCAATACCTACGTCGAAGCACCGGTGGAAAGCGTCACCGTCGGCTCGGACGGCCTGTACCTCAACCTCAAGGGCCTGGGCACGGCCCCGATCGACTACGTGCTGCGCGTCAGCTGAGTCCCTTCGTCACGCATCCAAGGAGAACCCCATGGGCTTCAACATTTCGCTGTCCGGCATCAATGCCGCCAATGCCGACCTGAACGTCACCGCGAACAACATCGCCAACGTCAACACCACCGGCTTCAAGGAATCGCGCGCCGAGTTCGCCGACCTGTTCTCGGCCACCAGCTACGGCCTGTCCAAGAACGCGGTCGGCTCGGGCGTGCGCCTGACCAACGTGGCCCAGCAGTTCTCGCAGGGCAACAACGAACAGACCGGGCGCAGCCTGGACATGGCGATCTCCGGTGAGGGCTTCTTCACCATGAACATGAACGGCGCCCGCGTGTATTCGCGCGCCGGCAACTTCCAGACCGACCAGGCCGGCTATGTGACCAACCCGCAGGGTGCACGCCTACAGGTGTTCGCGCCCAATGCCGACGGCACCAGCTTCGACAGCGGCCGCCTCACCGACCTGCAGCTGCTCACCACCGACAGCCCGCCCAAGCAGACCGGCAAGGTCAACGTGGCCTTCACCCTGCCGGCCAACGCCAAGCAGCCGACCCTGGCCACCTTCGACCCGACCGATTCCAACAGCTACAACCAGTCCACCGGCGGCATCACCGTGTACGACTCGCTGGGCGTGAGCCACACCCAGACCTCGTACTTCGTCAAGACCGCCACCGCCAACGAATGGCAGGTCTACAACTACGTCGATGGCCAGGCCGTGGGCACCCCCACCACGCTGAGCTTCAACGATGCCGGCGCGCTGACCAACCCGGCCAACGGCCAGATCGTGATGGACCCGTTCACCCCGACCACCGGCGCCGGCACCCTGGCGATGACCCTGGATGTCACCGGGTCGACCCAGTACGGCGAGAAGTTCGCGCTGCGCAACACCCAGCAGGACGGCTACGCGGCCGGCAAGCTCAATGAGATCACCGTGTCCGAAACCGGCGTGGTCTACGCCCGCTACACCAACGGCGACGACAAGCCGCTGGGCCAGGTCGCGCTGACCACCTTCAACAACTCGCAGGGCCTGGAAGCCAAGGGCAACAACCTGTGGGTGGAAACCTTCAGCTCCGGCACCCCGCGTACCGGCGCACCGGACAGCTCCAACCTGGGCAAGGTCCAGGCCGGTTCGCTGGAGTCCTCCACGGTCGACCTGACCGAGCAGCTGGTCAACATGATCACCGCCCAGCGCAATTTCCAGGCCAACTCGCAGATGGTCTCCACGATGGACCAGATCACCCAGACCATCATCAACATCCGTTGATGAGCCACTGATCGCAGCAGCACGGGAATACAACGATGGACAAGGCGCTCTACGTCGCGATGACCGGTGCACGTGCGTCCCTGCAGGCGCAGGGCACGCTGTCGCACAACCTGGCCAACACCGATACCCCCGGATTCAAGGAAGCCCTCGCCAACACCGAGGCCTTCCCGATCAAGGGTGCCGGCTACGCCTCGCGCGTGGACGCGCTGCACGTGGATGCCGGCTTCAACCGGCGCCAGGGTGCCCAGCACATCACCGGCAACGCGCTGGACCTGTCGCTGGACGCCGGCAACTGGCTGGCCGTGCAGGCGCCCACCGGCGGCGGTGAGGCCTATACCCGCGGTGCATCGCTGTCGATCACGCCCAATGGCCAGCTGGTGACCGCCGGCGGCCATCCGGTGCTGGACGAGAACGGCGCCCCGATCGCGATTCCGCCGCACCAGGCGATGGACATCGGCAACGACGGCACCATCTCGATCATCCCGCAGGGGGAAGGCCCGCAGACCATGGCGGTGATCGGGCGCCTGCGAGTGGTCGCCGCCGAGGATGCGCGGCTGGAGCGCGGGCTGGACGGCCTGATGCGCAACACCGACCCGCAGCAGCCGTTCGTGCAGGCCCAGGGCAAGTCCCTGGACAGCGGCCAGCTGGAAGGCAGCAACGTGGATGCCGCCGGCGCGCTGGTGCAGATGATCCAGCTGCAGCGACAGTACGAAATGCAGGTGAAGGTGATCAAGCACGGCGACGAAAACGCCCGCAGCGCCAATTCCCTGCTGCGCCTGGGCAGCTGACCGGCGGCCCCGACGTAATTCCGGCGCGGTTGTGGCACGCGCCATGCATCAGCCAGGACAACGGCCACCCCGCGTGGCCACCCGCATCAACACAGGAACAAGGCCATGAACCAGGCATTGTGGATCGCCAAGACCGGACTGGATGCGCAGCAGACGCGCATGTCGGTGGTTTCCAACAACCTCGCCAACACCAATACCACCGGCTTCAAGCAGGACCGTGCCAGCTTCGAAGACCTGCTGTACCAGCAGGTGCGCCAGCCCGGCGGTTCCTCTTCGGCCCAGACGCAGCTGCCGACCGGCCTGCAGCTGGGTACCGGCGTGCGCGTGGTGGCTACCTCGAAGAACTTCGAACAGGGCAGCCAGCAGCAGACCGGCCGCGCGCTGGACGTGATGGTCAACGGCCGCGGCTTCTTCGAAGTGCAGATGCCCGATGGTTCGTCGGCGTACACCCGTGACGGCTCGTTCCAGCGCAACCAGCAGGGCGAACTGGTCACCAACAGCGGCTACCCGGTGCAGCCGGGCATCCAGATTCCCGAAGGCGCGCAGTCGCTCACCATCGGCACCGACGGCACCATCAGCGTGAAGATGGCCGACGACGCCGCCTCGGTGGAAATCGGCGCGCTGACCCTGACCGACTTCGTCAATCCGGCCGGCCTGCAGGCACGCGGTGAAAACCTGTTCCTGGAAACCACCGCCTCCGGCCCCGCACAGAACGGCAACCCCGGCCTGAACGGCCTGGGCAGCGTGGTGCAGGGTGCGCTGGAAGGCAGCAACGTCAACGTGGTCGAAGAGCTGGTGTCGATGATCGAAACCCAGCGCGCCTACGAAATGAACGCCAAGGCGATCTCCACCACCGACTCCATGCTCGGCTACCTCAACAACAACGTCTGATCGGTTGAACCGGGAACCTGCCATGTCGCCTCTGCGCCCTACCCTTCGCCTGCTGCTCGCCAGCGCCGTGACCGCCCTGCTCGGCGGCTGCGTCATCGCGGGCGATGTGCGCCCCTATCCGGCAATGGCGCCGGTCGTGCCCGTGGTCGCGCCCAGCGCACCGGCCACCGCCGGGGCGATCTACGCCTCGGGCCCCGGCCTGCAGCTGTATTCCGACCGCCGCGCACGCGATGTCGGCGACCTGCTGACCATCACCCTGACCGAAAGCACCACCGCGCAGACCACCGCCAACACCAGCACCGACAAGGAATCCAACCTCGCACTGGGCACGCCCACGCTGTTCGGTGCGCCGGTGACCCTCGGCGGCAAGGACATCCTGGGTGCCAGCGCGACCGGCTCGCGCGACTTCACCGGCAAGGGCACCAGCGCGCAGAGCAACCGCCTGCAGGGCAGCGTGACCGTGACCGTGATGCAGCGCCTGCCCAACGGCAACCTGGTCGTGCAGGGTGCCAAGAACCTGCGGCTGAACCAGGGGGATGAGCTGGTGCAGGTGCAGGGCATCGTGCGCGCGGCGGACATCTTCCCGGACAACACCATTCCCTCCAGCCGCGTGGCCGATGCGCGCATCGTCTACGGCGGCCGCGGCCCGGTTGCCCAGTCCAATGCGATGGGCTGGCTGAGTCGTTTCTTCAACTCGGCGCTGGTGCCGTTCTGAGGCTGATATGAAGAGCTTGCTTTCAATGATTTCCGCGAATCCACGCAGGGCGTGGATCTACGTCATTGCTACGTCCCTGTTCTGCATCTCCTCTGCTTCGGCTGAGCGGATCAAGGACCTGGCCCAGGTCGGCGGCGTGCGCGGCAATGCGCTGGTCGGTTACGGCCTGGTGGTCGGCCTGGATGGCAGCGGTGACCGCACCAGCCAGGCCCCCTTCACCGTGCAGAGCCTGAAGAACCTGCTGGGCGAGCTGGGCGTGAACGTGCCGGCCAACGTCAACCCGCAGCTGAAGAACGTGGCCGCCGTGGCGATTCACGCCGAGCTGCCGCCGTTCGCCAAGCCGGGCCAGCCGATCGACATCACCGTGTCGTCGATCGGCAACGCGGTGTCGCTGCGTGGCGGTTCGTTGCTGATGGCGCCGCTGCGCGGCGCCGATGGCCAGGTCTACGCCATCGCCCAGGGCAACCTGGTGGTGGGTGGCTTCGGCGCACAGGGCAAGGATGGCTCGCGGGTGTCGGTCAACGTGCCCAGCGTCGGCCGCATTCCGAACGGCGCCACCGTCGAACGCGCCCTGCCCGACGTGTTCAGCGCCGGCGGCGAAATCACGCTCAACCTGCACAAGAACGACTTCACCACCGTGTCACGCATGGTCGCCGCGTTGAACAATGCGTTCGGCGATGGCGCCGCGCGCGCCGTGGATGGCGTCACCGTGGCGGTGCAGTCGCCCCAGGACCCCGGCGCACGCATCGGCCTGCTGGCCCGCATCGAGAACCTCGAACTCACCCCCGGCACCGCGCCGGCCAAGGTGGTGGTCAACTCGCGCACCGGCACCGTGGTGATCGGTTCGCAGGTGCGGGTCGGCGCCGCCGCCATCTCGCACGGTTCGCTGACCGTGACGATCAACGAAAATACCAACGTCAGCCAGCCCAATGACTTCGCCGGCGGCCAGACCGTGGCCACGCCGCAGTCCACCATCACCGCCACCAACGACGGCAGCCGCATGTTCAAGTTCAACGGCGGCAGCACCCTCGATGAGATCGTGCACGCGGTCAATGCCGTGGGCGCCGCCCCGGGCGACCTGATCGCGATCCTGGAGGCGCTCAAGCAGGCCGGCGCGCTGAGTGCCGAACTCGAGGTCATCTGATGCGCATCCAACCGTCACTGGAGCTCAATCCGGCCCAGGCCAACAGCCCGGCCAAGGTCGACAAGGTCGCGCGCCAGCTGGAAGGCCAGTTCGCGCAGATGCTGGTCAAGAGCATGCGCGATGCCAGTTTCGGCGATTCGCTGCTGCCCGGCGAAAACCAGATGTTCCGCGACATGTACGACCAGAAGATCGCCGAAGCGATGACCAAGGGCCGCGGCCTGGGGTTGTCGGCGATGATCTCGCGCCAGCTGGGCGGGGGCGAAACCGAGGCCACCAAGCCCACCGACACCCGTCTCGATCCGACCGCGGCGCTGCGCGCCTACCGGCTCAACGCGCCGGCATCAGCACCAATGACCCTGCCCGCGTCCGGTGCAGCGCCGTCCGCGCCAAGTGAAGTGGAGCTGCTGCAGCAGCTCGGCGGGCAGGCGCCGTCGGCGGTGCTGCAGCCGATGGA
>DGIP01000090.1 GCA_002386405.1 Stenotrophomonas maltophilia | reverse complement strand
AGCACCCGCTCCAGGTCGGCCGGGGTGGTTGGCCACGGCAGTTCGGCCACGGCCTGCAGCTGGGCGGCGGTATCGCGGCGCAACACCAGCTGTTCGGCATGCCGCGACAGCAGCAGGCGCGAACGCGACCAGCCCATCGCCCATTGCCAGCGCAGCGGCAGCCAGGCCAGCAGCGAACGCCGCCACCAGCGCAGGCCATTGCCCACGCCGGGCGCGAACCGTCCCCGTGCCTGCACCAGACTGTCCCGCCATGCCGTCATCGTGCTGCCATTCCCTGTTCCCAGCGAAGTACTGTGTAAGTCGTTCCCGGCGTGCCTGCCGCGCCCATGCGCACTACCGCGCGCAACACCGAAACCCGTCCGCGTTCATCCAGCGCGCGGCTCTCGATACTATAGGTGCCGCTGCCACTGGCAAGCGCGCCGGTCACGTTTTCGTCGCCGGCCGCTTCGGCCCGCTCGCGCTCGGCCAGCAGGCGTTCGGCATCCAGCCCGAGCGCGTTCAACACCGGCCCGGCCGCGAACCGGGGATCCGGACGCGACTGCCGACTGTACAGGGTCAGCATCGGTTCCATCCGTTCATACAGCTCGGCGTCTATGCCCAGCACCCGCTGCAGCTCGCCGAGCGTCTCGAAGCGCCCGTTGCGCGCGCCATACGGCAGGCCGGCCGCCTGGTAATCCGCCGTCTCCGCACCGCCGCCGGGCTGCTTGAGGCTGTCGGGATCGCGCCAATCGGCGATCGCACCCGCCAACTGCTGGGCGCGCGCGGGTTCCACCTCCAGCGCGCGCAGGAACGCGGTCAACAAGGCGGTATCGGCCAGGTTGAGGTTGATCTTGCCGTTCTCGTCGATGATCCGCAGGTCGATCTGGCGGCCATCGAAGGTCCAGCGATAGCGGCGGCCATCGGCCTGCCACGGCGGTTGCAGCGCGGAGGGGCGCAGGCGGAACAGGGCGTACTCCAGCCCGGCGCGCGCATGCTCCTGGCCGATCGCATCGTCACCGATCACCCGCTGCTGCAGGTGTTCGATGCGCGCGCTGAGCGCGAACGCGCCGACCACGGCGGTGAGCAGTGCGATCAACCACAGCACCAGCACCAGCGCCGCACCGCGCGCGCGCCTCACGAGCGCGGCCCGC
Source organism: Stenotrophomonas maltophilia (assembly GCA_002386405.1). Taxonomy (GTDB): domain Bacteria; phylum Pseudomonadota; class Gammaproteobacteria; order Xanthomonadales; family Xanthomonadaceae; genus Stenotrophomonas; species Stenotrophomonas maltophilia_AD. The sequence goes on along the minus strand of DGIP01000090.1, from coordinate 3,110 downwards.
GCGACTGCGATAACGCGGCCACCATCGGCGGCCATGCCGGGCCCTGCTGCGGCACGATGCGGATCTCCACCAGCAGCGGCAGCCGCCGGGTGTCATCCCAGCGCGTCTGCCACTCGCCCAGCTGGCCGCTGCGCGGATCGATGCCGCGGTAGCGGAAGGCGACCTCGCGCAGCGCGTCGGCGAGCAGTTCCGGCGCCCGCGGCGGGGTTTCGTCGATGCGCTCGCCGTTCTGCACCAGGGTCAGCGCAACGTCCAGCCGCAGTGCATCGCCATTGCGATTGACCTGCAGCTCATGCACGTAGGGCCCACCGCGGCCGAGATAGCCCGGCAGTTCGGACACGAACAGCATGCGCTGTGGTTCACCCTGGAAATACAGCGGTTCGCGGGTGGGATCAGGCGGCTCGGCGGCGGTCGGCAGCGCCATGCTGAGGCGCCGGCGCAGGAAACCTTCCACCGCGCGCATGCGCTCGTTCTGCGCGGCCACGCGCTCACCGCGCTGCGCGATGTTCATTGCCGAGCGCACGGTGGCGAAGGCCAGCGCCAGTCCGCCGACCAACAGCACGGTGGCCAGCAGCACTTCGATCAAGGTGAACCCGCGTGCGCCGCGCCGGCTCATCGCGGCGCCTCGGGCGTATTGGGCAACAACCGCAGCGAACGCCACTGCAGGCGTTCGCCGTTGCCTTCGCCCCAGCGCACCTGCAGGGTCAGCTGCGCCAGCGTCGGCCCGCTGACGGTCGTGGCAGCGGCCTGCGGCAGCGCACTGGCGCGCGCATCCACGTACGGTTCCACCTGCAGCTCCCAGCGGTAGCGACCGTCTTCCCAGTCGCCCTGCGAACGCCCTTCCTGCAGGGGTTGTTCGATGCCGGTCGCGGCCAGCAGCGACTGCGCGTGCAGCATCGCGCGGGTGCGCAGGTCGGCGTTGTGCACCTGGCGTGCGGCCCCGGACAGGCTGCCCAGCAGCAGCGTCAATGCCAGCGCCAGCAGTGCGAAGGCGACGATCACTTCCAATAGCGAATAGCCGCGCTGGCGTTTCATTGCGCGCCCCGCACCGGGCCGGAACGCACTTCGCCGGTGATCCAGCTCACGTCGATGCGCCACAGCGCATCGCGTACGCCCAGTTCGATGGTGCCGCCACTGGAGCCGCCGTCGGGATGGAAGGCGATGCCGCCCTTGCCGTTGGCCACGCCGGCAACCTGGCCGGCACCCCGGAAGTGGACCTCGAGTACATCGGGCAGGCTGCCGTGGCGGCCGTTGGCGGCTTCCCAGGTGCGGGCCTGTGGATCGATCAGGAACCGCTGGCGTTCGCCGGTGGCGATGGCCTGGGTGCGCGTGTAGCGCAGCTGGCTGGCCACTTCCTTGCCGGCGTTGCGCAGCCGCACGCCCTCGATGCCACCGTTCATGGCGGTGGCGGTGATCACCCCGATGATCGCGATCAGGGCAACCACCAGCAGCATCTCCAGCAGTGAAACGCCGCGCACGGCGTGCCATCGCGACGTTGCACGAAGGCGGCGGGTGCGGCAGGGCGCGGCGGACGGACGCAAGCGCGCTTACTCGTACTTGATGTCCGCGTCGTAGCTGCTGCCGCCGACTTTGCCGTCCTTGCCCAGGCTGATCAGGTCGAACGGCTGGCCTTCGCCCGGTGCGCGGTATTCCAGTGCGTTGCCCCACGGATCGTTCAGCTCGCTGGCCTTGGCGTACGGGCCTAGCCAGCCGTTGCTGCCGCCCGGCTGGGTGACCAGGTCATCCAGCTTGGCCGGCAGCTTGCCGGTATCGAGCTGGTAGTTCTCGATCTTGCCGGCCATGGTCTGCACCTGCGACTTGGCGATGTTGGCCTTGCCGCGATCGGCGCCGCCGAGCACGCGGCTGCCGACCAGGGTGAGCACCGCGCCGATCAGCACGATGACGATGATGATTTCCAGCAGGCTCATGCCCGACTGGTTGCGCGGCGAGGAAAAGCGGACCAGCTTGCGACGGTGGATCATGGAAGCTCCTTGCAGCATGTCGGAACGAAATGCGCCACGGCGGTCAGCCGATGGCATTGGTGAGGTCATACAGCGGCACCAGCACGGCCACGATCACCAGGCCGACCACCGAGGCCAGCACCAGAGTGATCACCGGCACCAGCGCCGACAGCAGCCGGTCGATGGCGCGTGCGGTTTCCTGTTCGAAGGTATCGGCGGTCTTGAGCAGCATGACATCCAGCGCGCCGGATTCCTCGCCGACCTGGATCATCTGCAGCGCAAGCCGTGGAAAGCGCTTGCCCTTGGCCAGCGAGGCGGACAGGCCGTTGCCGTTCTTGACCTCGTCACTGGCCGCATCCACGTCGGCGGCCAGCGCGCGGTTGCCCAGCACGTTGCGGGCGATACCCAGGCCGGCCAGCAGCGGCACGCCGTTGCGCAGCAGCGTGCCCAGCGTGCGCGCCAGGCGCGCGGTTTCCAGCTTGGCCACCAACCCGCCGATGCCCTTGCGCTGCAGCAGCCAGCCATCCAGCGCCAGGCGCGCCGCGGGCTGGCGCAGCTTGCGTTCGATCACCAGCAGCGCCAGCGCCGGCACCACGATCATCGCCAGCCAGCCCTCGCGCACCACCAGCCCGGCGCTGAGCACCCACTGGGTGAACCACGGCAGCGCCACGTCCAGGCTTTCGTACATCTGCGCGAACTGCGGCACCACGTAGCCGAGCAGGAACAGCAGCGCCCCGCCGACCACCGCGAGCAGGATCGCCGGGTAGATCAGCGCGTTGATCACCCTGCCCTTCAGTTCCTGGCTGCGTTCGAGGTAATCGGACAGCCGCTGCAGGGTGTCGTGCAGGCTGCCACCGGCTTCGCCCGCACGCACCATGTTGATATACAGCCGCGAAAACAGCCCGTGCTGGCGTTCCAGCGCGGTGGACAGCGCGGCACCGCCACGCACCACGTCGCGGATGTCGGTGATCACCCGGCGGCTGCGTTCGTCTTCGGGCAGTTCGAGCAGGATGGTCAGCGCGCGGTCCAGTGGCTGGCCGGCACCGAGCAGGGTGGCCAGCTGCTGGGTGAACTGCACCAGCGCGCCGCCGTCGAACGGCTTGCGCCGCAGCAGCGCCGCCCATGAGGTGCCGCTAGATCGGAAGAGCG